>JAJPXX010000050.1 GCA_021205225.1 Lachnospiraceae bacterium | reverse complement strand
GCAGATAAATCTGCACAGTCTGTCTTTTCATTTTGATGCTGTTCTGAACTGTTACGAAAATTTTAAGAAATTGAGGATTTGCTGTTGACGAAGGGGTATGGAATGTGCTAACATATTCCCGAAAAAAATGCGTTGCATTATACAAAATGCACGAAGGAGAGGAAGGTTTTATGAAGTCGAAGGAAAAAGTAGCAGTGAAAAAGTATAAAAGTAAGCTGACCTTCTGGCAGAAAGTGTGGCAGTCCAGAATCTTACTTTTGATGTGTCTCCCGGCGGTGGTGTTCTTCTTTCTGTTCAGCTATATGCCGATGCCCGGCATCTGGGTGGCGTTTGTAAAGTACAATTACCGCAGCGGTATTTTTGGAAGTAAATTCGTAGGCTTCCAGAATTTCAAGTTCCTGTTCACATCGGGCAAGCTTCTTTCCCTGACGACGAACACGATCCTGTATAACCTGGCGTTCATCATCCTGGGCAATGTACTGGCTGTGTTTGTCGCGATTCTGCTCAATGAGGTTCGCAGCAAATATTTCGTGAAGGTGTCTCAGACGATCATGTTCCTGCCGTATTTCATTTCACAGGTTCTGGTCGGTATTCTGGTTTATTATCTGCTGAACTACGACAGCGGTTTTGTAAACAGCATCCTGGGTGCTCTTGGTATGGAGCTGTGGCAGCCGTATTCGGACGCTTCGGTCTGGCCGGCGATTCTGATTATCGTGTATCTGTGGCAGCAGACCGGATACAATTCCGTCGTATACTTTGCAGCGATCATGGGTATCGACGAGTCCATGCTCGAAGCGGCGAAGGTAGACGGCGCGAATGGATTCCAGAGAATCCGCTACATCATTCTTCCTTCCCTGAAGGGAACGATTGTTATTTTGCTTCTGTTCGCTCTTGGCGGTATTGTAAAGGGTAACTTCGGCCTGTTCTACAACATCATTGGTACGAACTCGCTGCTGTACAGTACGACAGATATCATTGAGACCTATGTATACCGCGCTACCATGACGGACTTCAACTTCTCCACCGCTTCGGCCGTTGGTCTGTATCAGTCTGTGATCGGTTTCGTGATCGTTATGGTAGTCAACTTTGTTGTGAAGAAGATCGAACCGGATTACTCCCTGTTCTAATCTTTTTGGACGGATTCAATATAATATGGAGGTCTCAGTATTATGGCAAAACAAGATAAAGATTTAATGGATTCCAGTGCAAAGATTAAGCTGGGTAAATCAGATATGATTATCCGCGGCTTTGCCTATACATTTGTTACGCTTTACGCACTGTGTTGTATCATTCCGTTCATCATCATTATCAGTACGTCATTTACGGCGGAATCGGTGATCAACGCGAGCGGTGTGCAGTTCCTTCCGAAAGAGTTTACGCTGAAAGCATACCAGATGGTATTAAAGGGCGGGACGATCTTTCAGTCCTATGGCCTGACCATCCTGATGACGGCGACCGGTACGTTTGTGGGCTTAAGCATTATCTCCATGACCGGTTATGCGCTGCAGAGACAGGATTTCTTCTTCCGGAACGTGATTTCGTTCTACGTATATTTTACGAGCCTGTTCTCCGCAGGTCTGGCGCCGTACTACCTGCTGATGACACAGACTTATAAGCTGAAGGACAGCTATTTTGCGGTCTGGCTGCCGCTGCTGATGTCGCCCTGGCTGATTATTTTGATGAAGAACTTCGTGAAAGCGATCCCGCATGAGATTACCGAGTCCGGCAAGATCGACGGCGCGGGTGACTTCCGAATCTTCCTCTCCCTGATCCTGCCGATGCTGAAGCCGGCGCTGGCGACGATCGGTCTGTTCCTGGCATTAGGTTACTGGAATGAGTGGTATCAGTCCTCTCTGTTCCTGAGCTCAAAGGTAGATGTAAAGCCGCTGCAGTACATGCTTTACGAGGTAGTGAACAAGACCGATGCTTTGAAGAACTCCGTAGCAGGTCAGTATGTTACTCTGACAGATATCCCGACGGTCAGCGTCAAGATGGCGAACGCCGTACTGGCGACCGGACCGGTTGTGCTGGTATATCCGTTCGTACAGAAGTACTTTGTAAAAGGTATTACGGTTGGCGCTGTAAAGGGCTGATGGCAGGTCACAGATTCTGCTTTGTCGGTATGCTGCGTTTTACATAAGAGTAAAATACACGGATTGCGGTGGAATAGTTCAGATTATACGGCTCCCAAATGAGAGGGAGCCTGTATATAAATGGAAGATGGCGCCGTGTCATTTTTCAATGTGCCAGCCACGCTTTGCACAATATTGATTTCCCCATGTGGCTGTGTGCAAACTAACAATATATTTTTTGTAAGGAGGAAATTATCATGAGAACATTATCCAGAAGAGATTTTCTGAAGGGTTCGGCAGCTGGCCTGGTTGGCGCTGCACTCTCAAGTGCGGTTGGCGGAACATTCAGCCTGGCTGCTCTGGCGGAAGAGACCGATTACTGGGCAAACTGGGGTGACATTGACACTTCCGAGCATGTAGTGATCAACTATATGACCACTGGCGACAAACCTACCGGAGAAGCTCTTGACAACCTGAACGCGATGCTGGAGCAGCTGAACGCGATTCTGACAGAAAAAGTAAACGCAGAGATCGAAATCTACTACATTGAGTGGACTGATTATCTTTCCAACTACAACCTGACCCTGGCGAGCATGGACGGCTCTGTAGACCTGGTAGGTACTGCTTCTGACTGGCTGGATGCATGGCCAAACGCAAAGAACGGTGCTTTCCTCGAGCTCTCTGAGGATATGCTTTCTACCTACGCTCCGGCTACCTATGCATCTGTACCGGCAGAGAACTGGGATATGTGCAAGTATGATGGCGAAATCTATCTGATGCCGGAAGACAATTACGCACAGTGGACGAACCACGGCTTCGCTTATCGTCTTGACTGGGCAAGAGAAGCAGGCCTTGAGGATGGCGTACACAGCTGGGAAGACATGACCACTTATTTCCAGTATGTAACAGAAGCATATCCGGACATCCAGGCGTGGGATTCTGATGGTACGAACTACGCGACAATGGTAGGCGGCTGGATTTCTTCCAAGACCAACTATGTTTCCATCGACGGTATCAACTCCGGCGCTATGTGGGGCGGCACAAAGGATGACCTTTACACCGTATATTCTCCGTACGCGACAGAGACCGACCTGCTGGTTGAGTTCGCTGAGATGATGAAGAGCTGGGACAACATGGGCGTATGGGTAACTGACGTTCTGAATAACACCGATGCTTCTAACCGTGATGAGTTCCGTGTAGGCTTAAGCGCAGCTGAGCAGCATCATACGCAGACCTGGACCGACCTTTGCAGCGATACCGCGGCAAACACGATCTATGAGGATGATGAGGACGCGGAAGTTGGCTTCTTCTACTTTGGCGAAGAGTCTCAGAATGTCGTAGCACTTTCCATTACCCACGGTGCAATGGCAGTTTCCGCAGCCAGCGCAAACCCGGAGAGAGCACTGATGGTTTATGACCTGATCCGCAACGACGTAGACTGCTATCGTCTGTTCAACTACGGTATCGAGGGTGTTTCCTATGAGATCACGGAAGATGGCTACAAGACCACTCCGGAAGGCTATGATTCTGAGACACAGAACATCAACGGTATGACCAACTACTGGTGGGGCCGCAACGACGATCTGGAGATCAAGAGTGCAGAGCTGAACTGGGATGCGATCGATGAGCTGTATGCAATCTATGATGAGATCAAGATCGAGTATCCGTACGGCCAGTTCGTGGCAAATGTAGACGAGATCTCCTACATGATCGATAACATTTCCGAGATCCATACGAACTACATGAAGCAGATCGCTTATGGTAAATTCACCGGCACAGCAGAGGAGATCGTCGCAGAGTATCAGGCTGCCCTGGCTTCCGCTGGCATCGATGATGTAACCGCAGAGCTGCAGGCACAGTTCGATGAGCTGTATGGCGCATAAAATCAAATAAAAAAAGCTGTGTGAGCGCACATATGAGGGGAGACGGAAGTCTCCCCTTTTTGCGCGTACTGCTTTATCGGTTTTTGGTTCAATACATTTGATATTCGATTTTTCTTGACGAATATGGCGTACTGGAAATATAATGATACAGAATGTGACTGACAGGGAGAAAAAGTGAGTGAGAAATCTGTTAAGACACTGAATTGTGAAAAATGAAAAAGGAGCCATTAGAATGCCAATTAATGCTTTTCGAAAAATTTTTGAGAAAAACACGCAGAGTCCGGATACTCCGGAGGTGGAAAAACGCCCCTGTAAAAAATGCGGTGCTTCTCTTTCTGCGCAGGAGTTGAAAGAGAATTTTTACATCTGCCCGCAGTGCGGTTATTATTTCCGTGTACCGGCGCGCCGCCGCATTGATATGATTGTCGATGCGGGTTCGTATGAAGAGTGGGACTCTGAGATGGAGAAGATCAATCCGCTCGATTATCCGGAGTATGAGGAGAAGCTGACGGAAGCGCAGACAAAGACTTCACTGAATGAGGCGATTGTTACGGGTGTTGGGAAGATTGATGGACACGCGTCTGTCGTGATGGTTTGCGACTGCCGCTTTCTAATGGGTAGCATGGGATATAATGTAGGCGAGAAGGTGGCCAGAGCGTTCGAACGTGCGACGGAACGCAGACTGCCGGTGATTATCTATGCGGCATCGGGCGGGGCGCGGATGCAGGAGGGGATTATCTCGCTGATGCAGATGGCGAAGACCTCGGCGGCGGTGAAAAATCATTCGGATGCGGGGCTTTTGTATATCAGCGTGCTGACCGATCCGACGACGGGCGGCGTGACGGCCAGCTTTGCGATGCTGGGCGATATTATTCTTTCAGAGCCAAAAGCTCTGATCGGTTTTGCGGGACCGCGCGTGATCGAGCAGACGATCAAACAGAAACTGCCGGAGGGCTTCCAGAGGGCAGAGTTCCAGCAGAAGCATGGCTTCGTAGACAGTGTTGTGGAAAGAAGAGATCAGAAAGCCGTCCTTAGTCAGCTGCTTGCCCTGCATGACAGCGACCAGAGCTGGCAAACCTGGTCAGAGGAGAATAATTTGCATACTTCTTCCACGGAATCTTTGCCAAAGACGGTCTTGCGCCAGATCGAGAGCTTGAAGGATAATACACCGAAGAGTCGGAAAGCGCCGTTTTCCGGTATTATGCGCCAGAAGACATTGAACAAGATCGCAAAACGGCACACGGAGCCTCTGGAGGCGGTTCATCAGGCGAGGAAGACCGGTCGCCTGGTAGCAAGCGATTATATTGGGATTCTTTTCAAGGACTTTATAGAACTCCATGGAGATCGGTATTTTGGGGATGACGCGGCGATCATCGGCGGCATTGCAACCTACTGTGGCGTGCCTGTTACGGTAATCGGCCAGGATCGTGGCAAGAGCGTTGAGGAGACCGTCACCCGGAACTTTGGCATGGCTTCTCCGGACGGTTACCGTAAATCCCTGCGCCTGATGAAGCAGGCGGAGAAGTTCAACCGTCCGATTATCTGCTTTGTTGATACTCCCGGCGCGTACCCTGGCATGGAAGCAGAGGAACGGGGGCAGGGCGAGGCCATCGCGCGGAACCTGTATGAGATGTCGACCTTAAAGGTGCCGGTGCTTTCTATTATTATCGGTCAGGGCGGCAGCGGCGGCGCGCTTGCGCTCGCGGTAGGCAACGAGGTCTGGATGCTGGAAAACGCGACCTATTCCATCCTTTCGCCGGAAGGCTTTGCCTCCATCATCTGGAAAGACGCAAGCCGCGCGGACGAAGCAGTCAAGCTCATGAAAGTGACTGCGCAGGAGCTCTACGAGCTGGGCGTGATCGAACGTATTATCTGCGAAGACGAGCCTGCGGAGGAAGAGAGCCTGGAAGAGATCGCGAAGATCATCGACAAGCATATGCGGGAGTTCTTCCACTCCTGCGCAGACAAGACGCCGGAAGAGATCATGCAGCAGAGACAGAAACGGTTTCGGGAGATTTAAGAGAGGGAATTTCATTAAAATTACACTATTTGTTCACTATTTTCATTAACACTGTTAACGCCAGGCAGAATTAGCCACGGAGTGAATGCATGAAAAAGCAGCCGGAGAGCTGCTTTTTCTATGCGCATCGGGTATCGTTAATTTAGTTTGAGTGGAGAATCATGCGCCTTCGATTGAGGAAATACTGGAGCAGTATTATGGATGAAGGAATATGTTGAAATTTGGAAAGAAAAATTGTAATTCAGCGTGATATTTCTTTTTCAAAACCGTTATTTTTATAGTAAAACTTCTATAGAACCACTGAAATCCCTGCTTGCGTGGCTGGGATTCTTCTACTATAATGAAATCACACCAAAGATAAACTATAGAAGGCATATAAATACTACTATCAGTTTACGGAGGTGGATTTATGAGCAAAGTACGGCAGAGCAGAATGGATGCGATACAACAGGGAGTTGACCGCATAGTGGGATCGAATCTTTTGAGCGATACGTTGGTGTCGATCGCCCTGGAGGATCCGCCAGCCTGCCAGTATGTCTTACGAAAAATACTGGGGCAGAAGGATTTAAAGGTCGTGCAGTCAAAGGGTCAGTACCGGCTTCTGAACCTGACGGCAAAGGATTCCGTTCTGGATGTCCTGGCAGAGGACAGCAGCGGGCGTCTTATGAACGTAGAAATGCAGCGCAGGGATACGGTAGACCATGCGAGACGCACACGGTATTACGGCTCAATGCTTGATAAGAGCAGCCTGGATAAAGGGCTTACTTATGACCAGCTGCCGGATGTGTACATCATCTATATCAGCGAGACGGATATGCTTGAAACGGGTGAAACGGTCAGCAGGGTGAAGAAAACGCTGGGGAAAGACGCAAAGGCATATGACGATGGAAGTCATGTCATTTATGTCAACGCTGAAGTCGATGACGGCTCTGAAGTAGCAGAGATGATGAAATACTTTAAAACTGCCGACCCGGACGATATGAGCCATGGCGCATTGTCAGAGCGAATACGGTTTTTAAAACGGGAAAAAGGAGGATATGAAATAATGTGTGAAGCGGCAGAACAATTGATAAACTGGGGAATAGAACAAGGAATAGAACAGGGAATAGAGCGTGGTGTAGCACAGGGAGATGTAAGCAGAGCCAGGAAGGCAGCAAAAAATATGCGCAAAAAGGGTTTGGAGCTTTCGTATATTGCTGAGGTGCTTGACAGCAGTATTGAGCAGGTGGAAGAATGGCTGGCAGAGGATGAATCATAATCTACTCAGATTGGCGGTGAATCTTGAGGGGGATAGTTTTATTAAGGGACAACGGTGATTAATGGATAGTTGGGCAGGAAATTGTGTCATATTCCATAGGAATCAGGAAAGAAATCTGTATCATGCAGGTTTCTTTTTTTGAATGCACACGGCCGTGCATGGAATCTGGCAGCTTTGCTGCCCGCGGCCGGCGCAGGCGAGTAGGAGGCAAAAAGGCCGCCTCCTACTCGATTATTGAGGTGGTCTGGTGCTTTCTTATGTGTACATTGCCTGAAACGAGACCAGGGCGATCATCGGAATTTGTTCATGAAAATTTCCCTTGCATTGCCCTGAAAAACACATATAATGGAATAATATAGTATTCGACTCTGGTCGTTTTACTTTGATATATTGTTTGTACAAACGAATCTTACCTGGAGGTAAAATATGAGCAAATCAACAGAGCAACTGACCTATAATGAGCCATGGATTCTTCAGAGAGCGGATCCGTATGTGTACCGTCATTTAGATGGAACCTACTACTTTACGGCATCAATTCCGGCCTATGATGGGATTGTATTGCGTCATGCGAAGACGCTCTCTGGTTTAAAAGACGCTGAAGAGGTGATGATCTGGAAGAAGCATGAGAGCGGTATCATGAGTATTCACATCTGGGCGCCGGAGCTCCATTATCTGGATGGGAAATGGTACATTTATTATGCGGGCGGGGACAAGGATGATATCTGGGCGATACGTCCTTATATACTGGAATGCGCGGATGAGGATCCGATCACCGGTACCTGGGTGGAAAAAGGAAAGATGCAGCGCGCGGCGGACGATCCGTTTTCTTTTGAGGCGTTTTCGCTGGATGCGACGGTTTTTGAGAATAAAGGACAGCGCTATTATGTGTGGGCGGAAAAGGTCGGCGTCGGGAAACAGATCTCAAATCTGTATATTGCACGGATGTCTTCTCCGTGCAGCCTGGAAACGGTGCAGGTGCTGCTGACGTCGCCGGATTATGACTGGGAGCGCGTGGGATTCTGGGTAAATGAAGGGCCTGCAGTGATTCATCATGACGGAAAGGTTTTCCTTGCTTATTCTGCTTCCGAGACGGGACCGGAGTATTGTATGGGACTGATTTGCGCGGATGAGGATGCGGATCTGCTGGATCCGAGATCCTGGAAGAAGGAACGCTATCCGGTGCTCAAAAGTAATCCGGAAAAGGGTATTTATGGTCCGGGACACAATAGTTTTACTACAGATGAGCAGGGCAATACGATCATGGTATACCATGCCAGAACAGAAGCAAAGATTGTGGGCGATCCGCTGTATAATCCAAACCGCCATGCCATGCTGATGAAGGTAGAATGGGATGAGAAGACGGGCTATCCGATCTTTGAGATAAAGTGAGTTACAGAATCCGCTGTTTTTGCTGTTTCAGTTGCAGAAACTGTCTGTGACCGATACGGCAATGACAGAGCAGCAATAAGGATAAGAGCAGGATTTCCTGTTCGCAACAGTAAAGGGGGATTTACAAAATGGCGCGAGAAATAACAAGAAGAAGCTTTCTGCGCGGCTCAGCGGCGGCTTTGGCGTACTCGATGGTGGCCGGAAGCCTTGCCGTTCAGGCGGAAGAAACAGCAGCACAGGAGACGATATCCTGGTCTGAGCTGACGCGGGTATCTGTACATGATCCGTCGGTTATCGCGGCGGATGATGGGAATTACTACATACTGGGATCGCATATCGCGTCCGCGAAGTCGGAGGATATGATTCAGTGGACACAGCTGCAGACGGACTACGCAGATGTGACGAACGCTCCGTTCTACGGGGATTTGCAGGAAACCTTTGCGATTCCGTTCCAGTGGGCAGGTTATGACGATGGTGACTGCGCGGGAGGCAATTACGCGATCTGGGCGCCGGACATCATCTGGGATCCGTATTATGAGTGCGAGGATGGCACGACGGGCGCGTATCTGCTGTATTGCTGTACTTCGTCTACCTGGCGGCGGTCCTGCATTGTCTGCCTGGCGTCAAAGACGATTGACGGTACCTACTCTTATGTGGACACGCTGGTTTATTCCGGTTTCACGAAGACGGGCGAGACGGATGGTACCAGTACGCGCGATACGAGCTGGGATAATGATTATCTGAATCTGGCCTCCCTCGTTGAAGCTGGCTCTGAGAATGGCGGCATTGATGAGATCAGCGATAACTGGTTTGCCTCTGACGGGGGATGGGATCATACCTATGCGCCGAACGCAATTGATCCGAATCTGTTTTTTGACGCAGCAGGGGAGAAGCTGTATATGTCCTACGGTTCCTGGTCAGGCGGTCTGTACCTGCTGGAGATCGACCCGAAGACAGGAAAAGCGCTCTATCCGGGTGTGGATTCGACCGATGAAATATCCGGGAATTATGTGGATCGTTATTTCGGTACACATCTTGCCGGCGGGAACCATCAGTCAGGCGAGGGGCCGTATATTCTCTATGACAGCGAGAGCGGTTATTATTATCTCTACGAGACCTATGGCAGCCTGACCGCAGAGGGCGGCTACAATATGCGCCTGTTCCGGTCGGAAAACCTCACCGGTCCGTATGTGGACGCAAAGGGCGGTAATTCGGCAGACAGCGGTTCAAACAACGAAAACTATGGAATCAAGCTGATCGGCAATTACTGCTTTTATGGCCAGACCGGCAAACGCTCGGCAGGACACAATTCAGCCTTGATTGACACGGATGGTTCCCGCTATCTGGTTTACCATCAGCGCTTCGATACGGATCCGATCACAGAAGCGCATGAGGTGCGCGTCCATCAGCAGTTCCTGAATGAAGATCTCTGGCCGGTGACTGCGGTTTATGAGTATATCGGAGAAAAGCCGGAGAATTATGAAGACTCTGAGGTCACAGGCTCTTATGAGTATATCAATCACGGCACGACATCTGGTACGGATATGCTGGACACCGCATACGTCACATTGAATGAGGATGGGACAGTGGAAGGTTCTGTGACCGGTACATGGAGCAAAGCTGATTCTGGAAACGGATATGATTATGTGACACTGACTCTGGATGACGGGACAACCTTTAAAGGCATCTTTTTCCGCCAGCATAAGGAATGCGACAGCGAAGATGCCGTGATGACCTTTACGGCCATCGGCGATAACAATGAGTGTGTCTGGGGCAGCCAGATTGATACGGATGACACAGAAATGGTGCTGCAGCTGGTGCAGGAAACCGTAGACAACTCGACTCCATCAATTATGAGAGAAGGGAACATGGAACTTCCCACTTCTCTGCTTGGTGCGACGATTGTCTGGGAATCCTCTGATCCGGATGTGATCGCTGCGGATGGTACGGTGACCTACCCGGAAGAGGATGTGAAGGTGGAACTGTCAGCGGAGATTTCCTGCAATGGGGAGAGTGTTTCCCTGACACATAAAGTGATTGTGCGCAGCGCATCCTGATGAGGGAAAGCGGTGTGCGGATAGGATTCGTTTATAAATAGCAACCGTTCAGAACGGCAGGAGGCAGAGCAGCGTTTTGCAGTTCTGAACGATGAAAAAATCAGGAGGCAGAAGCAATGGCAAAAAACGCAAGAATGATACTTGACCGCGCATTTCAGATTTCAGAGATTGACGATCGAATTTATGGTTCTTTCATTGAACATCTTGGAAGGGCGGTCTATGATGGAATTTATCAGCCGGGACATCCGCTTTCTAATGCGGACGGGTTCCGCACGGATGTAATTGATCTGGTGAAAGAACTGAATGTCCCGATTGTGCGCTATCCGGGCGGTAATTTTGTCTCTAACTTTTTCTGGGAGGACAGCGTCGGCCCGGTATCGGAGCGTCCGCACCGCCTGGAGCTGGCCTGGAGAAGCCTGGAAAAGAATGAGGTCGGACTTCACGAATTCAGTAAATGGGCGAAAGCCGCGAATTCAGAAGTGATGATGGCGGTGAACCTTGGCACAAGAGGGATTGCAGACGCCTGCAACCTGCTGGAATATTGCAACCATCCGGGCGGTACAAAGTACAGTGACCTGCGTATCAGCCATGGGCAGAAGGAGCCGTATAGATTTAAGACCTGGTGCCTTGGCAATGAGATGGATGGTCCCTGGCAGACGGGGCACAAGACTGCAGACGAATACGGAAAGCTGGCGGCAGAAACAGCAAAAGCGATGAAAACGATCGATCCGTCTGTGGAGTTTGTGGTGTGCGGCAGCTCTAACCGCGCGATGCCGACCTATGCGGTGTGGGAGGATCAGGTGCTGACACATACCTATGAGTATGTGGATTATCTCTCCCTGCATACCTATTATGGCAATCGTTCCGGCGACAGCAATGATTTCCTGGCGAAGTCCGACGACATGGATTACTTTATCAAAGAGATCATTGCTACCTGCGACTATGTGAAAGCGAAAACCAGAAGCAAAAAGAATATGTACCTCAGCTTTGATGAGTGGAATGTATGGTATCACTCGAACGCCGCGGACGATGAGATTACGGAAAAGCATCCGTGGCAGGTAGCTCCGCCAATGCTGGAGGATATCTATAATTTTGAGGACGCTCTGCTGGTCGGCCTGATGCTGATCGTGCTGCTGCGCCACAGCGACCGCGTGAAAGTGGCCTGCCTTGCGCAGCTGATCAATGTAATCGCTCCAATCATGACAGATGCGAACGGCGGCGGCGCCTGGAGACAGACGATTTTCTATCCGTTCATGTATGCGTCAAAATACGGGCGCGGCGTGGCTTTGATGCCGGTGATGGATGTTCCGCGTCATGATACCAAGAATCACGCGGATATCACAGACATAGAATCCGTGAGTGTATATAATGAGGAAAAAGGCGAACTGACGATTTTCGCTGTAAACCGCAATCTGGAAGAGGATGTTGTACTCACGACGGATGTCAGGAGCTTTGAGGGATACCGCTTTGCAGAGCATATCGTACTGGAAAATGATGATCTGAAGGCGGAGAACAGCTTTGGCTGCGAGAAGGTTGCTCCAAAGCAGGCGAATGAGCATACGGTGCTTGAGGATGGAAAGCTGACCAGCATGCTGCATAAGGCATCCTGGAATGTGATCCGGCTGGTGAAGTAAACAGGGCTGATAAAAAGGCAACCAAATAAAAACCATATAGAAAAACTCCCCTTTGCTGAAAAATAAAGGAAGGGGAGTTTTTTGCCGTATATGACTGCATATGAATTTTCTGCTTCATGTCTGAGACATCCGATTACGCGTTTTGCTCCGCCGTGATATATGATTGGGCAAGATCAGCATGGACTGTAGCACACCCGTACCCGAATGTCCTGATTATAGTTCCCGAATTCCCGTCCGAACAGGGTAATGCCACCGCCGTTTGCCGTCGTTTCCTGCGACTGGAAACGGAAGGAGATGTTATCCTGCGGGGAAATCGCCAGCTTATTGACGGTGACGTCGGATATTTTCAGGCCGTCGATGAAGGTGCCTTTACGGTTGACCACGATCATTTTCATCATGCCGTACTGATTCCAGTTCGGGAACCACCAGTTGGGAGTGAACATGCCTCGTACATCGCCAAAATCGCCGGGACTGGTCCAGGTGTCAAGCTTGATATGGTTCAGGAAAAACGTGATATCTGAAGGTCAGTTGCTGTTCGTGCCGGGTGCTTCGCTTCCGATCTCGAATGAAATAATGAACTGGTCCAGCCTGTTTCCTGGAGGCATCATATTTGGAATGCGGTATTCAATAAAACCCTTGCTGAGCCAGAGAATCTGCGCGTCTACATGGCTGGGATGGGCAAAATAGCGGGGATCATCTACCTCCCCGATGAGACCTTTTTCCGTAGAAAGTCCACAGGTCGGAAAAACAGAATAGTTATAGTAGTGTCCAACCGGTATATTGACAGAGTAGCTGTTGGTCGATATATCCTCTTCATCCGGAAGAATGTCAATCAGGATTTTGTCGATGCACACGCGGCAGATTTTCTGGTTGCCATGACCGGGGTGTTCGTTCAGAATCGTGATAATGCCGCTTTCTTCGAGCTTCTTTACGTGGCTGGTCAGGGCGCCATTTGTGATGCCGAGACTGGCAGCCAGCTCGTTCATATTCATTTCCTTGTTCTCCAGCAGGAGCTTTATGAGCCTGATGCGGATTTCTGAACCGAGTGCCTTAAAGATTGGCAGTCCATCATTGAGATTATCAATATGGATCAATGGAATTCACCTTCCTTCTGATTTTTTCGGTACTGAATCACCAGGCGGATATGCTGGTTGTAGTCTCCGAAGCCCTGTCCGTACAGGGTCAGACCGTGGGAGAGGGGGGTGCCCGCGGGTACTTCAAAACGGAATTTCATGACAGACTGGCTGTCAAGCCGCAGGTCATCAATCGTTACCGATGAGATTTTCTCATCATCCATATAACAGCCGGTCGAGGTGATGGAAAGAACCTTCAGAAGGCCGTACTGATTCAGAAAATCAAACCACCAGTCGGGGTTCTGGCGTCCGCGCCGGTCTCCGTAATCACCGGGAGAAATCCAGGCTCCAAGTTCGATGCCGTTCAGAGAGAACAGGATGCGGGAGGGCCAGTCGTTTTCTGTGCCGGGAGCTTCAGAGGATATTTCAAAGGAAAGCATGATCTTTTCAATGCCGGGATTTCCGCTGGTGAAGTTTGGCAGGACATATTCTACATATCCTGTCGTAAACCAGAGGATACCGGCTTTGTAGCTTTCCGGATGGGTAAAAAGCTTCGGTTCATCCAATATCCCCAGGAAGGAGTTTGTGGTAGCAAGGCCGCAGGTCGGAGCAACATTGAAGTCCGAATACTGCCCGACCGGAATCTCTGCCTTATACAGGGGCAGGCGGTTGGAACTGATGTCGAAATCGACCAAAATATGCGACATTTTGGGATAGCAGCACTTCTGCGTCCCGTGCGAGGCAGTTTCTTCCTCAATACTGATCAGGCCGCAGGCCGTGAGCTTCTGGATGTGCGGAGGGAGCGTACTTAATGGTACAAGATGCT
>JAJPXX010000236.1:7788-14283 GCA_021205225.1 Lachnospiraceae bacterium | reverse complement strand
TCCGACCGCAATCAGAAGATACGTTTTGATGTCGCGTTTTTGCTCCACGAAGCGCAAAATTCCCAGGAAATAAACCGTCACGGTCAGCAACGCTAGTGTGTCATTTGAAATCCCCCCTGCTCCATACAGCATCATAGGCACACTGGTAGTAAGCAGCGCATACAAAAGGTGCAGGCATGGCTTCCGCTGATCCAGTCTTGTAAAGCCAATGTAAAAAATAAGAAGTATGGCAAACACCTCAATCCCCATACTAAACCGGCGCAGACGGGCGATATTAACCACACAGACATCACCGTCACTCTCGAAATAAATCGCTTTCGCCAGTCTCATAATCTGATAATACAGAGGTGGATGACCTAAATAGTTAATCTCCTCATTTGTCCAGTCAAGCCTCCAGACATCATCCAAAGCACTGGTTTCCGGAAGATAAGCAGCAGAGATCATCTCCGTAAAATCCGGAATCAGCACGTCTTTTTCCTCCAGATATGCTATATAGGAAATATGCTGAAGCTCATCCGGGGTTCTGCCGACATAATTCTCATAATAGAACATCTGAAACAGCGAATAGAGAAAGAGAATCATATACACAAACAGGCACCGTCCTCCCGCCCTCTGACCGCTTTCCGGCATCAGAATGCAGACGCACACTGGCGCCAGGAACAGCAGGCACAGAAAAGCCGCCAACCGAAGGGGATACACGCCGGTCACGGACAGCTCCAGCTGTGTCCCGCTCATCTGCCAGAGGAACAGCGCAGCAGCCACAATCACCACTGCAGCAGTGCATATCTTGTATTTTGGTATAGCTATACTGATTTTTTTCCTTTCCACCAGTTTTTCCTCATTTTTGTAAATCGTAAATCTCCAAAATCCGATTCGCAAGCGCCCGCGCATCACCCATCGGAGTGAAAAAAATTCCTTCCATGCTTTCATCAAACAGTTCCCGGTTAGCCGAATTATCCCCCAGGATCATAGGTTTTCCCATCGCTCGGTAAATATACGCTTTTCCCGGTATCGTACGCTTTGCCTTCTCAACCCCGGCATTAAAATGCCCCGCCAGGCAAAGGTCGGCGAAAGCGATATATTCAGCAAGCTGCTCCTGTGCAAGCCAGTCTATATACCGGATATTAGAAGCCGCAATTTTCTCAGTCGCCGGTCCGATAAAATAAAAGAAAAAGCGCGCATCCTCTGTAAAGTGTCGCATTGCATCTGTAATCACATCCACACCCTGTAAAGGGAGTACACTGCCAAAATACAGAATGGCAAAACAGTTTTCCGCCTCCGCGGGCTTTCGCGCCTCTCGCGGGTAATAAATCGATGTATCCGCTTCCAGATACAGGGTTTGAAAAATTTGCCGCGACACACCAAACTCAGAAGAAAAATAATCCCCATGCGCGTTCGTATCACAAATGCTGGCATCCGCATAAAAAAGCGTTCTTTTATCCAGCCATCTGCAAATGCAGGCCAGCAAACCTCCCTCCCGGATTTTTCTCCGGTCACACACCATCGTATCATAGACAGAAATAAAAAAATCAATTATAACTGTCTTTTTCCGGAACTTCCATCCCCAAAAAGGAATTACAAGCTGTGGAGAAAAACCGACAAACACCGCGTCATACTGCTCCATATGAGCAAAAAGCAGACGAAAATACACATACGCCAGACGTTTCACATAGCTGCCACTTTTGCTGCCAAGAACGGTCAGTGCTTCCGCTGTCTCTGACAAAAGTGAAATCTCCTGCGTATTTCGTATATAATCAACATTTTTTGTCGTAATAAAAAGAATTCTCTGATTCTCTAATTCTTTCATTTTTCAGCGTTCCTTTCATTCCTGGTTCTCCGGAACATACCGTATCATCGTATATCCCAGTTTCTCCAGCCGGTCGGCGAGCGCGTCTCCTTTCACATACACAATGTCATATTCAGCATTCTCGTAATCAAACGCCTCAAACAAATAATAATCGTCCTCGTACCAGGTCAGATTAATGTTGCCATTTTTACTGATAATAAAATAGTCCGTCAGCCCAAGCTCCTGCTCCTGCTTTTTCCCAAACAGCCGATAATCCATCAGCTGAGACTGGTAAAACTGGATTTTCACACCGGAAAGACCACCCTTCAGAATATAAGGATATTCTTCGGATATGTCATCCTCCATTGCCTGCAAAAAACTCACAACATCAGCTGTCGCTTCCTGAACATAATCGTTCGATGCTTTCCGGATCTTCACATAATTCGTGTGTATCAGTGTCAGATTCCCCGCAAAAACCAGTAAAAGCAGGATATACGGCATCCTTTTTTTCTTTACAGACGACAAAACCAGCACGGCAGCCAGCAGACCCAGGCCCAGAACGCAGGCGCCGATCAAAGCTGTCTTCCCATAAGATGCCCCCGAAAGGATAGCAGCAGGATCCTCTATAGTCTGAAACGTATTCAGCGAAATTGTATTGTAAATGTAGCCGGTGTATTCCGTTACAACTGGCAGAAGCTTCCACAGGAAAATACCAAAAACAGCTATCGCCACTGTAATGCACAGAATTTTTGCTTTTCTTCCCAGCCACTCTCTGCGGGTACACAGTGCATATAGAGCCAGAAAAACCGGCATACCAGCGCCACACACGGAATATCGATCATATAACAGTCGGTCGGACCGCCTTGTGAGACTCCCTGAACGCATCAGGGCATAAACATCTTTAAAATACAACGCGCCCACCGCATAAAACCCCAGAAAAATAAGGACAGAAAACAGAACTGTAATTATTTCCTCCAGTGAAAAAGATACTCCTTCCCCGGCAGTCTGTTCCGCCATCCGTGTTCTCTTTCCGGAAACAGCCGCCCGGAATAAAACAACACCGGCAGCAAAACATCCAATCAGCACAAGCCCATGTGTTGTTACGATAAGTGTATTCAGCCAGCCCAGGCACAACAGAGCCAGACTCTTAAGAACCGGCAGTGAAAATAAGTTAAAATAAGCGCTCATATCCACAGATTCGAAGGCATTTGCATTTACCCCGCTGACAGAATAAAGCGCCTGCTTCAGTGCACCGCCAACCCCATAATCCATCATTTCCAGGAAAAAAGCGGAAAGCAAATACACGATACCATTCAGAGATTTCTGGTGCTTCCAGATCCGGAAAAATATCCACGAAAGCAGTAAAGCAATGGTAAGCACAATTCCTCTCGTATGTGCCATATACGCCAGAGAACAGCAAAAAGCGGCTGCCAGAGTATATCCGGCACGCCGGATTCTTTGCCTTTCCCTTGCGGCCCTGACAGTCTCCAGAAAAAACAGCAGCACATACCATGGCAAAACATAAAGAAGATAGTCTCCGCGGTAATACAGAACATACAGAGCAGCAGACGGCACAAAGCACACTAAAACGCCAGCCATAGAAGCAATCAGCGGCGACTGCATCTTCAGATGCCTGCGGCAGATAATATATACAACCGGAACAATACTTGAATAAACAACAGCCTGCAGAATCATAGAACCCCGATAAATCAGAGCCGGATCGTCCAGCCACAGAAACAGCGGAACGCTCATAAGCGCCTGTGCAAAGCGATAGTACAGACCACCCAGGTGCGCAATCATCAGGCTCCAGTCCCTGCCCGTCACCCATGCCGCATTCGCCATCGTCACTGTTTCATCACTGATTACAGGAACAGACAGCTGCGCCGCATAAGACACCAGAACCAAAACTGTGAACAGTGTTGCTGCCACAATATATTTCCCACCGCGAACCTTATGATCCACGAACCCCATCACCTGCTCTCATTCCTGTACTTTGTGCATGGCACAGCCTGTCCCGCAAAGATCCGGAGAATCATGAGTCTCCGGAAAAGCCTCCGCCCTCGGCAGAAAAACCTCAATGCAGCGCATCCAGATATTTTCCTTCCAGTACATCCTTCAGATATTGTCCATACTGATTCTTTTTCAATTCCTCATAAATCGCAAGTACATCCTCACGGGAAATCCAGCCGTTCAGATACGCGATCTCTTCCAGACAGCCAATTTTCCTGTGCTGGTGAGTCTCCATCGTCTTTACAAAGTCTGTCGCCTCCACCAGGCTCTCATGCGTCCCGGTATCCAGCCAGGTAAATCCCTGCCCCAGAAGCTCCACATTCAGGTTCCCTGCCTCCAGATAAATCCGGTTCAGATCCGTAATTTCCAGCTCCCCTCTCGCGGAAGGCTTCAGATTGCGCGCATACTCCACGACATGATTATCGTAGAAATACAGACCTGTCACACAGTAATTGCTCTTCGGATGCTCCGGCTTCTCTTCTATGGAAACAGCCCTTCCCTCGCGGTCAAACTCCACGATACCAAACCGCTCCGGATCATCCACATAATACCCAAACACAGTAGCGCCCTTCCCATTTTCAGCGTTTTCCAGCGCCGAACGCAATCTCTTTTTCAGGCCATGTCCTGCGAAAATATTGTCGCCAAGCACCATCGCCACAGAATCGCTGCCAATAAAATCCGCGCCAATCACAAATGCCTGTGCCAGCCCATCCGGACTTGGCTGTACCGCATAAGACAGATTTACTCCAAACTGGCGTCCATCTCCCAGGAGCGCCTCAAAACGAGGCGTGTCCGCTGGCGTGGAAATAATCAGAATATCGCGGATTCCCGCATTCATCAATACCGACATCGGATAATAAATCATCGGCTTGTCATAAATCGGCAGCAGCTGCTTGCTCGTCACCTTTGTCAGCGGATACAGCCTTGTACCAGAGCCACCCGCAAGAATAATTCCCTTCATACTAAAAATTCTCCTGAAAACATTTACATTTTATAAAGTCCCCGCATCATGTGTGAAAACCCAATCCGAATGGTTACTTCGAATCGTATTTTACCTTAACACGATTCCATAGTCAAGCCAAAATGGGAAAAGCCGGTTACCGCCCCCCTGTTATTCAGCCGGAACTGCATCTCCTGTATAAAGTAAGATAATCGTTTTTTATTACAATCTCAAAGCAGGCATCACGGATTTCCTCCAATTCCTCCGGATAAGTGACTGAGGCACTCCACAAAAGATAGTCTGCTTCTGCCACTTCTTTCTCCGCTTCAGCGTCCAGTACGCTTACCAGATTTATTTTTGTATCAGGGACCTTAAATTGAAGAAAGGTCATATCATACATTCCGGCTCCGTTCAGAATTCCATCAAACGGAAAAACCACTGCCTCATCTTCTCCGATCTCCTCCATTTCCTCCGCAATGTCAATATACAGCTCCTGCCTCTTAACCATCGCGTCCGAATGCAAAGTGTTGTTAATATACGTATATGTGTGATACGTCCAGAAAAACACAAGCAAAACGGCAACTGTAATATATCCTCTCAGCCTGAAATCTCTGTTTTGAGTTTTACAGGATCGCATCACCAAAAAAATAACAGTTGCAGTCAATACAGCGACCAGCCCGATCCCAAATGTCGCGTATTCGATTGAAGATGAACCGAGGTTTGTCAGAATCCCAGCCACGCCAACCGCATTCGGATGTATTGCATTTTTTGAAATATCATTGTTCTCCAGATAGAAATATACCACTAAGCACAGCAGTAAGTGCGTCACGACAGACAAAGCGTAAAAGCTGCCGCATTGTCTGGTTTCATTGTACAGAGCAAGAAGAGCAATGATCAGAAACGGTCCAATTAGATATTCCGTGTATCTTCCATAGAAGACAAAGCTCACATACTCGCCCGGATCCTGGAAGTACAGAGCGCTGATGCCAATGGAAAAAGCAAGAGACAACAGTAAAAAAAGCAAAATCGGCCAGTAAGAAACACTGATCAAACCTTTTATTCCTTCTCTTTTGTCTCTTTTCTTTTTTCTTTTTCCGGATTTCAGAAAAACACTGAATATAAAGAATATGCAGATAAAAACCCCCATATACAGAAGCAGAACCGTAGAAGTGCCAAGATAAAAAAGCCTTCCGAAACACATACAGAGAATTCTTCCGAAATCAGAAAGAGAGGTCAGATTCGCCAGCTTGCTGGCTTGTCCGGAAACATCATTATACTTTGTAAATTCGCCGCCCTGATAAACAATTTGCAGAACAGCTTCCTTGGCTGAATTAAAAAGCAGATAGCCAGTCACCAATGTAGCAGCAGATGCCAGAACAAGTCTGTATTTTTTTTCTGAAATGCTAATAAACAGAATGAGAAGAACGGTCGCAAGCAAAAGGCTCAGGCTGCGCATATGGGCGGCAAAATTCAGAAGTGCGGCCAGCGTCATGCACACCGCGGCAAAAACAGATTTTTTTTTAAGAAAAAAAAGACCGCAGTAAAGCAAAACCCAGAACAGGAACAAATACAGAATTTCCCCGTTCGTATTCTGGGTATAAAAAATATTTGAGGAGTACAGAACAGTCGCGGCACAGGCAATGCGGATAATCTTTTTATCTGTGCTTTCAAAAATTTTCATCATACATCTGCAGGATACAAAATAGGTGAACACCAGTAAAAGCGCATTCAAAAAAATCGCCAGCCGATATATCAACAC
>JAJPXX010000236.1:0-7778 GCA_021205225.1 Lachnospiraceae bacterium | reverse complement strand
TATCAACACCGAGTCAAACGGAAGAGAAATCACCGGAATCAGCAGAAGCCCGTAAATAAAATAATAATATCTGCTGTAGCTCATGAAATCTGACCAGTCTTTCCCGGTAAGCATGGCCGCTGTTCCCCAGTAGCTGATTTCATCCGCATATCCCCAGGTAACTCCCAGTGCTTTATCAATCTGGAACAATGCGACAGCAGTAATCAACATGACCAGTACGGCATCACAAAGCCAATCCCCTCTTTTCGAACTTAATTTAGTCTTTCCCATGCCGTTTTTCTCCTTTGTGAAGATGTAATAATCTGAAAAATTCCTGTATATAAGTTCTGGCATAAGGATTGTTCAGGAGAATCAGCATCCCGGCATATGCAATCACCGAAAGGACAACAGAAATCCCCGTTACAGCCAATGAGCCCTGGACATACCTCTGCGTGAGATAACAAATCGGAATAATCGGCAGACTGGCAAGCAGGTATTGCCACAGATATTTCCACACACCACGCAATGAAATAAATTCCCTGCCAGCCAGAGAGCACAGTAAAAGAACCACCATTTCTGCCAGGACGGTTGCTGCGGCAGCCCCGGAAGTTCCAAAAGAAGGAATCAGCGCCATATTCAATACAAAATCAACAAAGGCACCCATAATCGTTGCAAAAAAAAGCCATTTTTCCTTGTTGCATGGAGCCAGTATCTGCCAGGCAAGAAATCCGTTTAGAGACGAAAATAACAAATCTACACACATAAAACGCATTGCCGGTATCGCATCCAGAAATTCAGCCCCACTGAAAATCAGAATAATCTCTCTGCTAAGCATAAACATGCCCACGCAGGCAGGAACTGAAAGAGCAAGAATGATATTGCTGACAGTATTCGCCAGCTTCTGAAACTCGCCCTTTTCATTACTGGCACGGTAATAAGCCAGGCGCGGCAGAAAGACCGCGCATATCGCCGTAATCAGCTACACACTAAGCCTTTTAAGCTTTGATGCAGCAGAATACAGGCCGGTAGCGGTATCCCCCTGCATCCTTCCGAGCATCGTCGTATCCATCATTGTATACAGGCTCGTTGACAAAATAATAGAAAAGATAAAAAACATTGCTTTTGCGTGTTTTTTTAAAGCATAGTTTTTATACCCAAACAGTTTTACCAGCTTTCGCGAATGAAAAATATTCGTTATACTGTCACCCACATATGGCAATACCAGGGCAATCGCGTAAACAGAAAGATCCGTTTCCTTATGCGCAAAAACAAGCATTGTCAGAAGGGACAGCATCTGAAAAACAGTTGTGCGGATAGTAATGTATACGTAATCTTCCAGAATACTGTAAAACCATTCAAAAGAAAGACCGCTGAATATAACCTCCAGCAAAAAGATCATTAACAGCCCTTTATAGGACTGCAGGCTTCCTGCATGAAAAACTGCCGCCAAATATGTGATCACCGCTACCGCGTCTGTGCAGATGTTTATAATAAAAAGCTCCGTTATAAATTTTCCGAATTTTTCCCGATCATCGCGTATCTTAACACCTTCCCGGATTGCGTAAGACTTAATTCCAAACTGAGCAATCAATTCAAAATAGGTCGCGGTCGTCTGTGCAAACTGCACCTTTCCGACTCCATCCACGCCCAATACTCTTGATGCATATGGAAAGATAATAATCGGAGTCACCATCATCATAAGATTGCGCAGCATATACACAAAAAAGTTTTGTTTTAATGATTTCCCCTGCACTTTATTCATCCCTGCCTGTCTTAGTTAAAAATATATAGATAAAATCCTGTACCCAGGTTGCCAGAAAAGGACATACATTTTTTCTGTACTCACCATTAATTAAATTCAGAAAAAGAAAACCGAGCGATGCGAACAGACCGGAATCACTCATTCTATCCCGTTTCAGGTTAAACTGGTACCAGGAAAAGAACTGTTTGTTATCCTCCTCCGTAAGTCGCTCCCTGTACGTTTCATAAAAGCACATACTTCTTTCTACAGCATGTGCCCATGGTTTTCTCTTTCTGGCATTTTTCAGCCAGCGAACCGCATGCTGATACAGCCCGGCTCCTACTTCATTATTTCCATGCTGCCTGTAAGCAATCAGTCTTTCATCGACAGGCACAATACCGCCATATACCGGCGCACATAAGGCCAGCCAGTCATCATGCAGCATTCCACCTTTGGGAAAAGGCATGCATTGCAGTGCAAAATCACGTTTCATAGCCATCATGGCGCCAGTGACAACATTATGGCGCCGCAAAACATCATATACGTCTCCTGTCAAAAATTTATTTCTCTGTGTTTCATCAAATGGTATGGTCTTCCAGAACTCGCCACGGATCATTGTTGTATCCGCTTCTGTTACATCCGCATTGCAAAATACCAGAACCGCTTTGGGATTTTCCTCAAAGGCCTGGATCATACGGGAAACCTTCTTTTCATACCACACATCATCCTGGTCTGACGTAAAGATAATGTCTCCCGTACACAGGGAAATTGCTTTCTCAAAATTCGACGTAACGCCTAAAGCCGGACGGTTCCGGTATATTTTCCAGTCTGTGTCCTGATAGTCCGTCTTATATTCTTCGATGATGCCCAATGTGTCATCTTCGGAGTCATCATCACATATCACGATCTCACTGATCGGTAGAGCCTGTGACAGGATACTGTCGAGCTGATCCCGAATATACTCTGCCCCATTATGAGTACACATTGCTACTGAAAGTTTCATGACAGTTTCATCATTCCTCTCATCCAAATCCCTTATAACTGTTCGATCCAGAGAATCTCCGCTTCTACCTGTTTTCCATACCAGGTGAAAGCCTCACAGGTCAGCTGAAAAATTTCCGCATTCCCGATGGCGACAGAAGTCAGAAGGCTGTCCGTCTGAAGGAACTGCCAGCCTCCCAGGCTGGTGCTTCCGCACAGGGTTCTCAGGCTTATCAGTCGATCCGCTTCTTCCTCCGTATAGCCGGAATCCACCAGGTCTTCTCTTTCAGCTTCTACTTCACTTTCTATCTTATCTCTATACAAATATACCTCCACTGTATCATCCGGATCCAGCCCGTCAGCCGTCAGCTTCAGATAAATGCGGTACTTTCCAGCCGGCAGCCACGCAATGGCACCTTCCGCAGCATCTGTACCTGCCATAGCCGCCACACTTGCAGGTGAAACCTTCGTTCCACTGTTTAAAATGACAGCCTTCTCACTGACCAGTTCATTCAGATACGCTCCGTCATTTTTAACCCAGAGCGTATACTGTCCCGCCTGGCATAAAATATCATAATCCTGCAAAAGTAAAAGAGTGCTTCCTGAATAAAAATTCCAGGTCAGCAGAACCGCATCGCCAGTCAGCCCCCGAGCCTCACTGTAGGTAATCTCCTGAATCGTACAGTCTGGCAACAGTTCCTGCAGCCAGGTATACATGACTTTTCTGGCACTGATAATCGTCGTTGTCTGCGCCACATAAACGTTAGTTCCCTTTTCGAGACTACAGATCAATTCACAGATTTCAGAAAGATCCTCTTCCTTTCCAAACTGACAGGTCTCAGATACCAGTTCAATAGACAACGGTGTCACAAGTACCGGTATAGAACCAGTCATCTCCACCACACAGGTCACTTTTTTCTTCTTTGTCAATAAATTCAGAGGTACAGATATTTCTGCAACACCTTCCGTTCCTTCCAGCAGTTCTTCATTTGTAATCTCCTGCTCCACAAGAATATCTTCTCCATTCAGGATATACACAATTGCCGCTATATCCGATGCCTCGCCGGTCACAAGCTCCGGATCAAATTCTAGTCTGACATGGTACTTGTAGTCACCTCGCTCCAGCTTAATCGAGGTATCTGAGTCCTGTTCCGACGAGAACGCACTCATATAGATACTGGTTCCGTTGGAAAGTATAGTACCCGCTTCCTCACAGGCCTGATATTGCAGCGAATCATTCCTCACTAGAATTGTATAGGCAGCGCCCCTGCTTATTACAGAATAACGATCCATTGCGCCAAAATAAGCGTGATCTGTCGTAAGCCCGATCAGATAATCCGCATCCAGGTCATTTAGTCCCTCCTCTGTAACAACCGTGACCTCATAGTCTGGCAAAAGCTCCTCCAGAATTTCCGTGGAAATCTCATCTGTATCAGAAGCATATCTGTCTACATAAGCCACTGTCCCCTGTACACCACAGAGTGCATCTGTTTTCGTAATAAGCTTTGTCGTCTTTTTCAGTTTACTGTCGTCATTCGCTGCAATCGTATACCTGGCATTCTGTTTTTGTAAATAGACTGCATTCACAGAGGATTTTTCCGCCATAGTGCCGCTTAAAGTAAGAGTAACACCGCGCATCACATCCCGCCCGCTGAATTCAATTTGAAGCAGCGCATACCCATTTTCGTCAAATTCCTCCTGCGTAACAGTCAGATCTGTAATAACGGTATCTCCTTCGCATATGGTAATCGTTCCCTCCATTTCCTGTATGGAATCTGCGTAAACGGATATCTCCGCCTGATAAGTACCAGGCGCCAGAACCAGGTCTCCTCCATAAATAAGGCTGACAGATAAATCCTGATCCACGGTTACCGAGATCTCCTCCGTTTCTGATTGTGCTTCCGTCTCAGACTCCTCAGTGCTCTCCTCCGTTTTTTCTGATGCCAGCGCAACTGACTCCCGTCGGAGTTCGACACGCTCCTCTGCCTCTGAAAAAATTTCACTGCCCTGTTTCGCCCAGAGCGCATAATATTCTGAGATATAAATGATCCTGTATCCCGGCAGATTCTCCTCGTAAGCCGTAATTTCGCCCGCCAAAGCCCCTGTCAAAAGAAACTGTGTCTCTGCTTCCTGCTCCAGATTATTATAAAACAATTCCCTGGCCTGAGTTGTATTTTCAAGCACCAGGATCTTCTCTTCCGGAAGCAGTGACTGTAATACAGTGATCATTTCGTCTGAATCGCTTCCGCTGATATAAAGGCAGCCCGTACAGGTTCCGGTCTCTGAAATCAGCGAAGCTATGGGCGCAATATTCCGCAGATAATCCGCAGAAACCGCACCAGCTCCCAGAGATACCGTCGCTATATTTAACGCGGCAAATAAAGCAATACCCAACGCGAAGCCCAGACTGCGCAGAAGGATGGTAAGCCATTTCCTTCCAAATCTGCCGCAAAACAGCACAAAAAAAACTATCACGGCCAAAAAAACCAGGCATGTCACCATTATGACAGCTTCCGCCGATTCCACAAGGTTTCCGTCAATCCGCAGCGCTGTGAATATGCCGCAGCGAGTTCCAGTGATATAGTCCACACCCGTATTCTGAAAGGTACCTGCAACCAAAAGTGCCAGGATACAAAGAGCAAAGAGGTAACCGGCCAGTTCTTTCTCAGGTCTGTCAAGATGCCGGAACCTGACGATTCCCATCAGAATCACCAGTGAAAGTACCATCTCCAGTCCGGAAACAGAAAGAAGCATACTTTCAGCGCTGCCGTTCCGATCACAAAGACTCATCCAGAACATCTGAGCCAGAAAAATGCCCGTAATTCCATTCAAAGGGAATTCCTGCCCGACCTCATCCTTCTCTGGCTTTTCTTTTCCTCTTGCAGAAATCTTGCCGAACATCTGCCTGAAAAAATACCAGACTGCCGGACAGATCAGTAAAAAACTTCCAATCATAACGCTGTAAAGCTTTCCAGCCAGTGAAGAAAAAAGCGATTCTGCCTCAAATGGCTGGAAGACTTCATCCAGAACAGCCTCCAGTGATGAACGAATCACAGAAATATCCATATCTGCGGAAAAACAGGAAAGAAAAACACGTTCTGCTATATTTCCGGCTGCAAGACCCAGAAAAAGAATGAGAACAAACGCCAGAAACGTGTTTCCGCTCATTCGATTTTTCTTCACACAATATGCAGACCAGACAGTTACAGCCAGAATCGTCCCCAAAGCAGCGATCTGCAAAAATCCGATCAAAATCATACAGCCCGCCAGCAAAAGCCAGTCAATCCAACAACCATTTTCCTGTTCCCGGAGCCGACCTGTTTTCCAGATTTTCACCATCAGATACACAGATACCCACATCAAAAACAGTACAGCCATCTCCGGTCCCGTATAACTCTGAGTGCCAGCCATCGCCGGGCAAAACACTGCAAATAAACAGGCAAGGCAAAGAAAACTGCTGTTCTCATCCGGAAAGAGTTCTCTCGCAGCTCTCGTTGCAGCAAAATACGCCAGGCAAAGGAAAACAGCATTTAACAAAACTGCCGCCTTATATGCGGCATAGGAACTCTTCAGCAGAGCACACAGCGGCACAAGTATCAGGCTGTAGCCCAACGAACACATGGAACTGCCTGTATAAAGGCTCGCTCCGCCCTGTCCGAGAATGAATCTGGCTCGCTCCCAGTAAACATCCTCACTGCCAACATCAGAGAGAATCCCTGTCTGCCCTGCCTTCCATAAAGCAATCACCAGAAGGAACATCACGCATATGCCCTGGATCAGCCATGCAGAAAATTTTAATTCTTTTTGCTTCCTTCCCATTCCGTTTCTCCAGCACTGTAGACTTTATCTATCCCGGTATTTTTCAGGCTCTTCCACTCACTTCTCTGTCCCTTCACCTTGCCGGTCAGAAGCGGAACTGACATTTTCCTTCTTATCCCCCGACTTTTCCTCCTGTGCCATACGCTCTCTTTTGAGCGCCTCATTTTCATAGTCCAGCTTTCTCACATGATACTGAATATCCTCAAGCAGCTTGCGGTTTGCGGATATAATATCACCCTGAAGGCCTACGACAAAAGTCATAACACCGAGTATAATCATCATGCTGGACAGAATCAGAGACTGGATATGTCCCGCGCCGCTGCCTGTAAAGAAATGCGCAAGGAAACGAATCCCAATACAAACTCCGATGCCCCCCATAATACTCCCCAGAATCGTGAATACCATAAGAGGACGATACATCAGAAATGCCCTGAAAATCGTCAGCACGGATTTTTTGATATACCCAAACATACTGCTGAAAAGTCTCGATGGACGCAGCTCACGGTTGGTGCGGATCGGGACAGAGGTAATCGCCATCTTATTCCGTCCCGCCTGTACGATTGTTTCCAGCGTATATGTATACTCATTTATCACATTCATATGCATCGCGGCGTCTCTGCTAAACGCCCGGAAGCCGCTCGGCGCGTCCGGAATGTCCGTTTTTGAAGCCACGCGAACTACCCAGCTGCCAAAATGCTGAAGCTTCTTCTTTAATGGAGAAAAATGCTCCGTCTGATCGATCGGCCGTTCACCGATCACCACATCTGCCTTACCATCCAGAATCGGCTGAACCAATTTTGCAATATCCTCACCAACATACTGATCATCCGCATCTGTGTTTACAATAATATCCGCCCCATTGCGCAGGCAGGCATCCAGGCCAGCCATAAATCCCTTCGCAAGTCCTTTATTCTGCGTAAAGCTGACAATATAATTGACTCCCCAGCGTCTTGCAACCTCTACTGTATTGTCCCTGCTCCCATCATTGATAATCAGGTACTCAATCTCATCGACACCATCAATATGCTTTGGCAAATCATTCAGAGCAATCTCCAGCGTCTCCGCTTCATTATAGCATGGTATCTGAATAATCAGCTTCATCGTGCGTCCTCCCTGTGTCCATTTCTTTCCATGATAACCCTGTCTCGGTGTCTGGTTATCTTTTCTGTAAAACCCGCGCGAGAATACATTATTTCCTCTCGTTTGTAAAGGTTTTTTAATGTTTTTCTTTCTTTTTTAATTATTTTTAGACATTTTG
>JAJPXX010000008.1 GCA_021205225.1 Lachnospiraceae bacterium | reverse complement strand
AAATAATTGAAATCAATGTGGTCATATTCCCATTCTTTTGAAAATTGGGCAGTTCATTACAGTTCTCTTCACGGGAAAATTAATTATCCGATTGGACAGAAACGTTCACGTTGATCTGATTTACGATAGCACAGTTTTTTCGGATTGTCAAGGAAGAAGCAAAAAGTAAAAAACTGAAACCCGCCTGCCTGTACAGACGGATTCCAGTTTTATCATACAATACAATCACTCAATTAAACAAGCTCAAGAACGACTGTCTCGGCTCCATCGCCTCTGCGCTGGCCAATCTTCACGATTCTGGTGTAACCACCATTGCGGTCCGCGTATTTCGGAGCAATCTCATCGAACAGCTTTGCCGGCAGATCGATTTCCTTCGTGTTCTTCTTTCTCCCTGCTGCCTCTGTCGGAACCTCTTTCACCGGATAAAATACCTTTAACATCTGGCGGCGGGCATGCAGACGGCTCGGCTTGTCCTTCTTGATCTCTTTCTGTACTTCATCGTATACAGTAACCTTCTTGCCGTCCTGTACTTCCTTCACACGCTTGCCGTCCTTATCCTTGCGCGGTACTTTTGCGGTAACGGTAACGGTCTCATAATTATCTTTCTCTCTGACAGCCAGGGCGATCAGATGTTCCGCAATTCTGCGAACTTCCTTTGCTTTCGCCTCAGTAGTCACGATTTTGCCTCTGTAAATCAGAGCGGTCACCTGATTGCGCAGCAGAGCCTTTCTCTGCGCAGAGGTTCTGCTGAGTTTTCTATATCCTGACATTGTGGTTTTCCTCCATATTTTGTCCTTCATCTGTCCATCATTCCAAAAACAGAATAAACACGGCAGATGGATGGCGCAATCCCTGTCAGCCTGTCATACAGGCTGCACAGTCTGCGCGAACACACCGTCACGCGCTTCGGGCTTACTGGCGGCATGATATAATACGAAACTTTCTGCTCACTCATCACTGGGGTTTAACGACAGCCCCAGCTCTTTGAGCTTACCGAGAACTTCCTCAAGCGATTTGCGGCCAAGGTTGCGCACTTTCATCATATCTTCCGATGTACGGTTGCAAAGCTCCTCGACCGTATTGATTCCCGCGCGCTTCAGGCAGTTGAAGGAACGGACAGACAGCTCCAGCTCATCGATATTCATCTCGAGAACCTTTTCTTTTTCATTGTCCTCTTTTTCGTTCATGATTTCAACCGTCTTCGCATTCTCAGAAAGGTCGATGAAAAGTCCAAGGTGCGCGCTCAATACCTTCGCGGCAAGGCTGACCGCCTCATCCGGTTCCAGAGTCGCATTCGTGTAAACATCCAGCGTCAGCTTATCATAATCGGTAACCTGGCCTACACGAGTATCTTCGATGGTAAGGTTCACACGCTCGACCGGTGTATAAATGGCATCAACCGCAATCACGCCAATCGGCATATCCTCACTCTTGCCCTTCTCAGCGCTGACATAACCGCGTCCCTTGGTAATCGTCAGCTCCATAAAAAGCCTGGAGTCCGGACCGCCATTCAGCGTCGCAATGACCTGATCCGGGTTCATAATCTCGATATCCTGGTCAACCTGGATATCTGCGCCTGTCACCACGCCTTCTCCTTCAAATTCGATGTACGCAATCTTCGCCTCATTCGTTTCACTGGTGTTTTTAATCGCCAGCGACTTGATGTTCATGATAATCTCTGTAACATCTTCTTTGACACCAGGGATAGAGCTGAATTCGTGCAGTACGCCTTCGATTTTGACCTGACTGACGGCTGCGCCCGGCAGAGAAGAAAGCATAATTCTTCTCAGAGAATTGCCCAGCGTCGTTCCATAGCCTCGCTCAAGCGGCTCAACTACAAATCGTCCAAATCTCTTATCTTCTGACATTTCTGCGATTTCAATTTTCGGTTTGTTAAAATCCAACACTATATAGCCCCTCCTTTATGGGTTTAATGACTGAGGGTATCTTGTGATGCGTACTTATTACTTCGAATACAGCTCGACGATAAGCACCTCGTTTACCGGAACATCGATCGCTTCTCTGGACGGAAGCTCTTTCACAGTACCTTTCAGTGCCTCTGGATCCGCTTCGAGCCACTCCGGAATCAGGCGGCCGTTTGTAGCCTCGAGGATATCCTTATATCTCTGGGAGCTCTTGCATTTTTCCTTGATCTCAATCGTATCGCCGGCTTTTACCAGGTAGGACGGAATGTTCACCTGCTTGCCATTCACAAGAACATGCTTGTGGTCAACGATCTGACGAGCCTCTTTTCTTGTTCTCGCAAAGCCAAGGCGGAACATAACATTATCCAGGCGGGACTCCAGCATCACCATCAGGTTCGTACCGGTCTGGCCCTGCATCTTATCCGCTTTCTTGTAGTAGTTGCGGAACGGCTTCTCAAGAACGCCGTAAATAAACTTTGCTTTCTGTTTTTCACGGAGCTGCAGTCCATACTCACTGACCTTACGGTTGGATCTTTTCAGCTCACGATTTGATTTCTTATCATATCCCAGATACATTGGCTCAAGGCCAAGGGATCTGCATCTTTTCAGAACAGGAACTCTGTTAACTGCCATTTCTATAGACCTCCCTGATTAAACTCTTCTGCGCTTCGGTGGACGGCATCCATTATGCGGTACCGGTGTCACGTCGCGAATGCTGGTAACTTCAAGACCGTTCGCGGAAAGTGCGCGGATCGCCGCTTCTCTTCCTGAACCCGGTCCCTTTACGAATACATCTACCGTCTTTAAACCATGAATCAGAGCTGCCTTTGTCGCAGCCTCCGCTGCCATCTGAGCCGCATACGGAGTGGATTTTCTTGAACCTCTGAAGCCAAGACCGCCGGCGCTCGCCCATGATAAAGCATTTCCCTGTGCATCCGTCAAAGTAACAATCGTATTATTGAAGGATGACTTGATATGAGCCTGTCCGCGCTCGACGTTCTTCTTCACACGTCTTTTGGTCACTTTTTTCGTAACTTTTTTAGCTGCCATATCTGAATTAACCTGCTTTCTTATTAAATTCTGCAAATGACCTCCCGTCATCTGCCTTCACGCGACTTATTTCTTCTTGTTAGCTACTGTTCTCTTCGGACCCTTACGCGTTCTCGCGTTGTTCTTCGTGTTCTGTCCGCGAACCGGAAGGCTTCTCCTGTGGCGAATCCCTCTGTAGCATCCGATTTCCTGAAGTCTCTTGATGTTCAGCGCGGTCTCTCTTCTGAGATCACCCTCTACCATGTAGTGCTCGCTGATTACATCCTGAATCCTACGAACCTCTTCGTCTGTCAAATCTCTGACGCGCGTGTCAGGATTTACATTCGCTGCGGCAAGAATCTTGTTTGAGCTTGTTCTGCCAATCCCGTAGATGTAAGTCAAACCGATTTCCACGCGTTTTTCTCTTGGTAAATCTACACCAGAAATACGTGCCATGTAATTGTTCCTCCATTTCCTGTAATGCCCCTGCGACAGGAGCGTTACCAGCGCACCCGCCCGCCCCTCGGCGTCTTTTTGCGGGCACTCTTTTGATGTTGTTTCTAACTGGGGCGAATCATAGCCGCCCAGCCGCGAATCCGCGGCCTTTCCGACTCATTAAGCTATGGCATTTGTCATTCCCGCCGCATTCTGCGGCGGCTGGCGTACAAACCGTCTCCGCCCGACCTGCCTTGCGCGGCCTCGCCTCTCCCACGGCGGCTTTCATGTGGAAGTCTGCGTAGAGCCTGATCCTGTGCCGGTATTAAAAGCAATATCGCAACGAAATAAAATCCTTCCTTAAAGAAATAGCAAGTTTCTGTATAAGTAAAAGTCAACTCCCATCCTGGCTCTGCTTCCGGAAAATATGAAAAAGCAGGCTTCGCGGGTACTCATTTATTCCATCGTTATATTGTCCTTCGACAGCTTCTTATCGGCATATCTGCCTGCTGCTGCCGGTTCCGCCTGTTGTGCGTGTCAGCCCTGTCTTTGCTTGTGCTTCGGATTCTCACAGATAATCATAATTCTGCCTTTTCTCTTGATCACCTTACACTTTTCACAGATGGGCTTCACTGATGATCGAACCTTCATGGTTAATCCTCCTTTCCCTCTCTGGTTCTGCTTTTTGGCATAAAAAGGCACAGAAATAGAAGGTGCCTTTGCAAAAGCTCTCCAAGTATACCATGCAGGAAAATGAATTGCAAGCTTTTTTTGGAAATTAAAAGCAAAATCCCTACGCCAGCGTCACGCACTCTCCCGGCTGAACGCTTAACACTCCGGAGCCGGTACGTACCCATATGGTCACGGCGGTCGGATTGTGCATGACCGTTCCATCCGCGGAAAATTCCTGCGCCCGGACAGCCGTCAGATAGGTACAGATTTCCAGATTGGTGGCGTACCAGACATTCTCTTTAAAAGCCAGCGTCTGCGCCAGCTTTTCAATGCGTTCCCAGTTGTCGTCACGATCAAATTCATAGCTGTGGCCCCACACATACATCAGTCCCAGCTCCCAGTTTTCTCTCAGGCCAAGAAAGCGATCCGCCAGCTCAAACAGCCGCGCGTCATTGTGATGGCAGGTCGGATGCCACTCCAGGAAATCCGCCGGCGCCCAAAGCGACCCCGTCGAGCGCACCGTGCGGGAATATTTGATTCCATTTGCGCGAATAATCTGCTTGGTCTCCTCTGTATAGTTTCCGTAGGCATAGGAAAGCCCCTGTACGAGCCTGCCGGTCATCTTTTCCAGATTCCTGCGGTCTTCCAGAATCTCCAGGCTCATCTGCACGGGCGAAAGACCGGTCGGGTTACGGTGCTCCAGGCCATGGCAGGCCACCTCATGATCTTTATAGAGTTCGGAAACCTCCGCCACAGTCACGTGTCCGTCCTCCTTTTGCAGAGCATCTGCCCCTGTGCCGGAATTCTCCGGCCGCTCCTGGCTCAAATGGGCGGAATTCAGGTGGAAAGTCCCTTTCAGGCCATATTCATTGAAAACAGATACCAGTCTTCTGTCATAAACTCTTCCATCATCATAGCTAAATGTCAGTGCTTTTATTTTCCCCTGCGGATATACAAATCTCATTTTCTTTTTTCCTCCTGTTAATATAATTTCCGGAACTTTCCGGGCGTAATACCGGTTTTCTTACTGAAAAAGCGGATAAAATTCTGTGCGTTGGCATAATTCAGTTCCACCGCGATTTCAGCTACTGTCATATCCGTCTGCAAAAGCAGGCGTTTTGCCTCTTCCATTTTATATCCTTCCAGATAGTCTGTGAAGGACAGATCCTTTTCCATCTTCAGCACTTTCCATATGTAGGTCGAGTGTACGCCAAGCGCGTCCGCGCACTCCGTCAGCGTGATATTCCCCCGGCTTTCCGCGATCTTGCCCTCAATCGCCTCCATCATGGAGTAAGAGCTGTTTTCCAGAAGCTCCGTCCTCGCCTTAATGATGGGATCAACCAGCGCCCATTTCATGTATCTGCGCACCCGGTTCGGCTCAATCACCTCGATCATCTCCCGGTAGGTTTTTCTCAGGCCGTTCGGAAACAGCGTTTCGAGATCCAGCCCAGTGTCAATCGCGGTCACGAGGATCATATCTACAAAACGAAGGAGATAGACGGTCGCGTCGTCATGCGTCGATGCGCCTTTCAGATACTGGCAGAACTCATCAATCGCATTGTAGCACTGCACCTTATCCATTGCCTTTATACCGGTGCGGACGCTCTGTTCAAAGGCAGTATTGTAAGCGCTGCCATGTACGGTCGAGCTGCTCAGATAAAAATGACAGTCCTCCCCGGCAGCCGTATGGAGCTCCGGCATCGTCAGGGCGTTGATGCTTTCCCGGTAAGCTGCGCGAATATGACGGTAATCCGTATGGGTAGCGCTCACGCCCATCAGCATGCGAAACCCATAGGCTTCTTCTACAAACCTCTGTACGCCCTCAAAAAATTCCCGCACCCGCAAAAGCAGGTCGCTCTCATCTTCGCTGCCAAACAGGCTGCAGATCGTACAGGCATTGTATACCGGCGGCATCCACGTCAGCTGTTTTAATTCCCCTGGGATTTCTCCTGTCAGCTTCAGGCAGATCGCATCCTCATCCACATTGTCCTGCGTTTCATTCTCGCCCCGCAGGTTTAGTACCAGGACGACTGCCGCAAAGCAGCTGCAGCTTTTTAAATGCAGGCCAGTAAAATATTCATTCCACTCATCCTCAGAACGGACTTCTCCCCGAACCAGCCGCAGCTCGAACTGTTCCAGCAGTTTATCACGCTGCTGAATCAGCGCCGTCTCCAGCGTCTGTTTGTCGTCTCTGAGATGGTCAATACTTGTTGCGATGTAGCGAAGCTCATTGCCCTCAATCTGGTCGTTTTCTTCCTGCGGATTATTTTCTTCCATAACGTCATGAACCAGCCTGCCTACCGGACGATAGATCATATAGGAAGAAATCAGAAGCCCATTCAGCATCAGCAAAACCAGACTCAGCAAGAGCATACCCGACAGGCGGAATCCGGCCAGCTGCCCGTTCTTCATATCGTACCCGACATAATAATTCCATCCCAGTATGCTCGATGTACTGGCAGATACGGCGTAATGTTCTCCGCCAGTACCCAGAATCTGCCAGCCTGCGGCAGCTTCGGCTTCCGAAAACGCCCCATAGCTTGCCAGGAACTGATCGCTGGTAGAAAAGATCACCTCTCCCTCTCTGTCTGTCACCACTACTTCTTCATATTCATCCAGCAGTTCTCTGATCCATGACTGCCAGGTATCCATATTGATGTGCACAACAAGCATCCCATACACGTTTTTATTGGACAGCGGAAGCTTCATCACCAGACTGAGCCCCCCGTTTCCACCGTTACGCGGTATTTTCGGTCTACGGTATTCGTGATGGCGACGGTACTGTCGTAAATCCAGTAATTCTTATCGACCGTATTATTATTCCGCTCAAAAAGCGTGCGCAGCATATCTTCGTTATACGTCTCTCCCAGCGGAAACATGCCTTTGCTGCTTAACACCCAGTCCGTCTGGAAATTTACAAAAGTAAATCCGTCAATATAATCTCCAAACAGCTTCACACTCGCCATTACGTCCGCCGCTGCTTTATAGTGGCTGTAATCCGAATAGTGAAGATTATTTTCCATGATCCATTTGATATCGTCCTCTTCTACAGCAAAAAGATAATACTGCTCCAGATTGTCCAGCCGCTCATCTACCTGGCGAACCACCTGGGTAACCATGTGTTCCGCCTCCCTGCCTGCAATTTCCCTGGACTCCCTGCCATAATCAAAATAGGAATAGATGAAAAACGCAGCCGCAAGGACGCTGATGAGAATCAGTACGCAGATATAAATCATGTACTTATAGGAAAGCTCCCCTGTTATTCCGTGCCCTTTTCCCACAGGCCTTTTCATACTGCCGCCCCCCTGTCCCTGTCATGATCGCCTGTATATTATGCACACAGACGCGCATGGAATGGCTGCTTCGCAGCCTCGCGTCTGGCGCAAAGCAAAACGACTTACGCCGTTTACTATAAATTCACAGACGCGCTCGGAATGGCTGCTTACGCAGCCTTGCGTCCGGCGCAAAGCAAAACGACTTACGCCGTTTACTATAAATAATAACATAAACCACCGCGGACGGTAAAGTATTTTAACAGTAATCTTTCTCCGGCAGTACGTATTTAAAATCCATATCGCTCGCATAGTAATAGCTCGGATATACCGGCTGGTTGTAGCAGTTATTCTGCCATGCTATCCCGCAGCGGTACTGCGTATCCTGCAGCGGAGTGAAAAGCCTGTATTCTGTCAGATCCGTGCTGGTGTAGATGCGGATGGCGCTGCTGTCCTCCGTGCGCAGCAGCAGCTCCTCCCGGAAATCTCCGAAAAGATCCGCCACCAGGCAGGGATTGCCCTTGGTCCCATTGTTAGTCATCGTGCCTTCCGGCTCTAACATCACGCCATGCAAAAGGTCGTTGACCACTCCTCTCTGCACGGTGCCGATATACTGCGGGCTGTCGAGTACCTGTGTGGTCAGGTCTGCCGCCCAGCGGATATTCTGATTGGTGCCGGGTACGGGCAGAACCAGCGGGTTGCCCTGGCAGTCGTACACGTCGTTGACCCAGACCTGTAGCCCTCTGGTTTCCTTATCTATTTTCCCGATCATGCAGCGCCCCAGATCCACAGTCGCGTATTTTCCGAATATGACTTCCCCGTCCCCGGCGTCGCGGAGCGCGTAGCCATAGGGAACCGCCGCCCCTCCCTCAAACACGTTGAAAATCTGGAGACCCGGCCTGTCCGGATCAATTTTTGCGACATGCATGGCGTCCCCATGTCCCAGCCTGGTATAGACGCCGTCCGGGCGGGTATCATAGCTGCTGTAGAGGAGAGAACCATCCTGGTCAATCACTGCGGCCCCGTAAATAATCTCCATACAGCCGTCTCCGTCCACATCCGCAGCGGAGAGGCTGTGATTGCCCTGCCCGGCCAGAGCGCCGTATACCGGATCGCTTCCGCAGCAGCTGTGGATATTTTTATCGTCAAACGGATTTTCCATCGGTACGAACCCGCTGTCCACGCCAAATACCTCCCGGAACCGGTTCTCAAAAAAGTCATAAGCCACGATCGTTGTCCTGGTGTAATAGCCCCGGCAGATAATCAGATAAGGGCGTTCCCCGTCGAGATAGGCCACCCCGGACAGGAACCGATCTACACGGTTGCATGGCTCCACGCGCTTCATGGCATAATCTCCCCAGAGTAGCCCGTCGTCCACCCGGTCCATTTTAAACGGGATTGTCTGCAATTCCCTGCCGTCGCCGCCAAACATGGTCAGATATTCCGGTCCCTCATAAATAAATCCCTCAAACTGATCCAGGCGGTTTTTCGGATCCTTCGCAGGCGCGTACTCCATAATATAGTAATCCGCCAGCTTCAAAGCATCCTCCCGGTTCAGCGGATATTCGTATTTTTTCTCAATACCGAAGCATTCCTCCAGCGTGTCCGGCCAGTTTCCGTTTTTCACCTCCGGATGCTCCCGCCATCCGGCAAACGTCTGCGCCAGATGGCTGCGGTAATCTGCCGCGGAGCAGACAAAATTACTCTGGTGGGTCACTCCCGCGAGAATGTCCTCCTGCGGCATTGTCACATAGCGTTCCTCCAGCAACCTCCCATCCGGGGCATAGCGCGTCATTTTCGTGCCGGGAGCGGTTTTGACTGCCATTTCCGCCTTTCCGTCCCCGTTAAAATCATATACCATAAACTGCGTGTAATGCGCGCCCGCGCGGATATTGACGCCCATATCCAGCCGCCACAAAAGCCTTCCATCCAGCTTATAGCAGTCCAGAAAGCATTTTCCCGTATACCCCTTTATCGACACATCATGGGAATTGGACGGATCCCACTTGACAATGTATTCGTATTCCCCATCGCCGTCCACATCTCCCACGCTCATGTCATTGGCGGAATATTCATACGCTTCTCCTGCCGGAGTCACGCCTGGCGCAGGCTTTTTTAACGGTATCTCCAGATAATCCTGCGCCAGCACGGAGACCGGTTCGCAGGGCTGTCCTTCCCGGTAACTTATCCAAGAACCATCCGCCCCGCCGTTTTCCGTCAGATTTTCTGTCTCCTGCTCCTTCAAAGAAATCAGCGGCGCAACGGTATAGACGTCCTCCAGAGTGCCTTCCCGGTCAAGATAATTCGTACTTTCTGTCACATCCGCAAGAAACTCGCCATTTCGGCAGATCCGGTAATCAGTCCCGGTCAATCCTTTTTCATTGTAGCCGTGTACCTCCTCAAGGAGCATACGCCAGCTCAAAAACACACCGTCCGTTTTCTTTACCGCGATCAGTCCCCGCCCCAGCTTTTCCAGCTGCCTGTGAAACACCTTCTTTACCGGTGTTTTCAACGGATCGCTCACGCAGAATTCTTCTTTGCCCCTGCGGGCCGCCACCTTCAGATAGTGCGGCACATGTGTCGCTTTCGGCAGCACATAACAGCAGCTCCCGGTCTCGGCCATCCTGCGGTAGCGCACCGTCTCCGTATCCATGTCAGCCCAATACACTACATAGTCATCCGCTCCCTCAAGCGGCTCCCAGGCAATCTCCACGCAATCGTCTTTTAAACTCTCTATATACAGATTCATTTTTCTCCTCCTCGTATGATCCGTACCTGTCACACCATGCTTTCCGGAAAAACGCTGTTCCACTCCGGCTACAGGCGCCTTTGCTTTCCGGAAAAACGTTGTTCCACTCCGGCTGCAGGCGCCTTTGCTTTCTGGAAAAACGCTGTTCCGCTCCAGCTGCAGGCGCCTATGCTTTCTGGAAAAAACGCTGATCCGCTCCGGCTGCAAGCGCCTTTGCTTCGCACAGTTCCGCAGGCAGGCTTTCACGGATAAAATCCAGCGCCATAATCACGTTCAGGCAAAATTGTGCGGCAAAGTTGGTGCTGATCCATGGAATTTCACGAAGAACCTCCCGGTTCCCATGATTTTCCAGCTCTACACAGGCAAAACCTCTTTCGTCGTGATCCGACAGAATCGTCCCCAGCAGAATCTGCCAGGTTCGCTTCGCGAGTGCGGAGTCTTTCAGATATGCCGCCCCGTAAGCGCCCATGGCCGCGGACATAAAGGGCAAAGAGAATTCCCGTTCACCGATCAGTCCTCCCGATTCGGAGAGCTGTTCTTCATGCGGCAGGTAATAAAACCGTCCGTATTCTGCCAGTATCCGCTTCCATTCCTCTTCCTCCAGCAAATCAGCCAGCTCCATCCAGATCTGCGGCGCCCCCATACAGATTTGCAGGTGCGTTCCTCCGCTGGCATTCTCCCCGATGTACCGCAGATGGCAGCTTTGCGGATCGAATTCAAAATCCGGGCCGGAAACCAGCTTTAACGGAGCCATTTTGATATCCTCGATCCCCGTCTCGATCTTGTGCCGATAAGCTTCCTCCCCCGTGCGCTCCCATCGGGTCATCCAGTTGGAGCACAGCGAGGACCAGTCCGGACCGCTTCTGGCGTGGCTGGGATATACCATTTTCTCCTTATTGTAAAAATCGCCCAGCGGATCCCGGTTTAAAAAGGTAAATTCATTGTCCTTCAGTTCGTCAAAAATATCCTCCATGCGGCGATCCCCGGTCAGATAATAATAGAACCGGTGATGCGCCGCCATCGCGATCCGGGCTTCCTTGCACGGACAGCCCCAGTGCCGCACGTTATGCCTGGAGCCAAGTCCCTGATATTTGCCAAAATGATACACATCCACTTCGGAGGCATGACGCGAAAGCTTTGACGCCAGTTCAAATACGTCGGCCCTCCCGGTTCGCATAAAATACAGCCAGAGCCAGAGCGTCGGCACCAGCTCTGTATTGTCCCAGGCATAGCCGCCGATGTCATAACGCCACTGGTGGCGCACCGCGTCATAGGTGTGCATAAAATCTCCGTAATTGAACATCCCATACCAGCCGCGCTGTTCCACCTCATCACGATAGAATTCAAAGGCCTGCCCAAGCTGCCGCTCCAGCCACTGCTCTGTCTCAGTCTCTTCCGCCTGCAAAGACCAGAAGCCGAACGCCCGCAGCTTATGATAATAGTCTGGAGTACCGACATACTGTACGGGATGCTTTTCCAATTCCACAAACGCAGTCAGTTCTTCATCCGTGGGAATCATACTGTCCCGAAATCCGACCGCGCATTCACTCGTGCAGGCAATGCCATACGGGTCGGCGCCTTTATAGTCATAGCCTTCATAGCAGACCTGATTATAGCCGCGCCGCGCATAATGCCGGAAATCCATCGGCTGTGCTGACGGCGACCAGAACCAGAGCGTGCAGCCCGCCAGATCCGTATCCATCTGCTCCACCGTATAGCCGGATGGATATTTTTCCCAGAAATCACGGATGCTCATAAGCACGCTGCCGCCCTCCGAGCCGATCGCCATTCCGCCATCGGTGCGGCCGCCGTGCAGGCAGTCAATATAGCAGCAGTCCTCATACCGCATTTTTTTGCGTATGGAAAAATGCTGCGCGGCATCCTGGCAGATTTCATAGCTGCTCCAGTAAGGAGTATCTTTCAGAATCTTCTCAACCACTGCGTCCGCTTCCCCGCAAAGCGCCAGGCATTCTCCGGACATCTGTCTTTCGTAAACACCCTTCGGAGCCCTCGGCCTCCAGGAAAGCAGCGGCACCATACTCTCATGGAAGACGCCGTGGTCTCCCTGCACCTTGATATGGCGGTTGTAAATCTTCCCCGCCAGCGGCACCTGAAAATGAATCCCCAGCCCTTTCAGAAAATCCCGGTTCTCATCACCGTCATAAAGAAAGGTATAGGTAAAATGCAGAGCCTCCGTTCCGTAATTAATCCGCATCCGCAGAAGGAAGGGAATCCTGGTTTCTCCCGCCTGGTTTTTATGAACGCCGATATATTTGACGATACACTGCAGCCTTCCCGCTTCTTCCAGCTGCGCCTCCATCTGCGCGCTCTCATACCGTTTCTCCACTTTTATCGGATTCTGCCCCAGAACGCCAGGCTCTTCCAGAAGCAGAACAGAGCGTGCGTTGCAGGCTGCCATCTTATCGTTTTTCGAGACGGACTCAAACAGCTGTACACCGTTTCGGGGAATACGGATAGTCAGCACCCCATTATCCAGCACAAGCGCCTCTGAAGTTTCCTCCCAGCAGATTCCTCCATTCCCGCCAGATGCCCCGTTCTTTGCAGGCAGTACCTCCGGCGCCTCCCCAAGCAGGGCGCAATCTGCCGTATGGGCTGTCCACTTTACCGAGCCGTCCGACCACCACGCAGTCACGCGCGACTGCATCGGCACCACCTGGCCCTCCCTGTTCTTACAGATATAGTCCGTTTCCCTCGTGCAGGTCCCTTTTTCCCATATGCAGCCCCATGTTGTATAGCCTCCCGGTTTAACGGAAGAGAGTGGATGCAGCTTCATATTATTACTCCTCCTGTTCGCCTGCGCCGGCCGTGTAAGCCATAAATTTCCTTACGCGGCCGTGTGCAAAAATACCGGCACCCGTTTCCAGATGCCGGTACTGTTCCTCAACATTTCATTCGGGATACCCTACCTATGCCAATGATCCGTCAGATTTTTGTGTTACGATTACTCCTGGTTCGCCAGATACTGTTCATTCACTTCATCAATAACAGCCTGTCCGCCCTGTGACAGCCACTTATCCCATGCAGCCTGCAGGCCGTCTTTGTCGATCTCGCCGCAGATATACTGGGTTCTCGCCTGTGAAATAATGTCGTCCAGGGTCGCGCCGAGTTCCGAATAAGTCGCGGAGTTCGCCAGATAAGACAGCGCCGGATTGAATACCGCATAAACCTCGTTCTCGTCATAAGCTGCCTGCTGCGCGTCCGTTCTCTCGTTGGATGCCGGAGCCGGATCCAGTGTGTATCTCGGAATATAAGCCAGCATCTGGTTCAGACCGGCATAGTTCGCCGCCAGAGTAGTGTCTTCCGTATCCAGATCTACAAGGTTGCCGTCTTCGTCTGTTTCCCAGTTCACGCCTTCGATACCATACTCAACCAGCAGTCTCATTTCATTGTCGTTCAGTCTGTCAAGAAGAGTCAGCACTGCTTCCACCTTCTCCGGTGTATCGCAGGTTGTCGCGCTGATGGTGAAATATCCGTTATATCCGGAGGTTGCCAGAGTCTTGCCATTGATCGCGCCCAGCAGGTTCATGGAAGCCGGCTCGTCCGGATTGACCACGGACGGAGTATAGGTCTCTTCCGCTACAAAGTAGTCCCAGATACGGCGGCCGCCGTCCATAACATCAATGTAAACGCCGCTCTCACCAGTCTTCACGCCGTTGCTCCAGGTATCTGTGCTTCTCACCGCCCAGTCTGCCGGCATCAGGCCTTCGTCATAGCACTTCTTGATCCAGTCGAGCGCTTCCATGTACTCTTCCTGCATATGCACCGGAACAAGCTGTCCGTCTACTTCCGCCCAGCCGTTGCCAACGCCAAACCAGGTCTGGATAATGTCAAAAGGACCGGTATAGGAAGTCATTTCCATACCATAGGTGTCGTCTACGCCGTTCCCATCCGGATCGTTATAGGTGAACGCATAGAGCATTTCATACACATCTTCTATCGTCTCCGGCTCATCCAGGCCAAGGGCGTCCGCCCAGTCCTGGCGATAAGTGAAGCCATAGCGTCCGATGTCGCGCGTACGCGGGATCGCGATCAACATACCGTCAACGGTAAGCGTCTCTGCAACACTCTCATTCATCTGAGAGAGATTCGGGTATTTTTCTGAATCCCAGATATAATCGTTCAGGTCAACAAATGCGCCGTCCTTTGCCACGCTGACTACGTTGCCTGTGATAGAGCCGCTCCAGGTCATTACCATAGGCATGGTAGACGGGCTTGCAAGCGTCAGGGAGGTTCTCTCCTCTAATACATCAGAGAGTACCCACTCAATCTCCAGGTTTACATTACAGTAATCCTCAATCGCCGTCAGAATTTCTTCCGCATAGTCACCCGTATTGCAGGATCCTGCGTAAAAATCAATGGTCTGGAATGTCACAGTCACTCTGTCTTCGCTGGCGAAGCTTGTGCTGCCTGCCATCGCGCCCAGTGCCATCGCAGATGCAAGCGCTGCTGAGAGCATTCTTTTCACTTTTCTTTTCATTCCCTTCTTCCTCCTTAAAATTATATTCAATCACGGCAGCCGTAGGGGAACTGCCGAAATTCCCGTTAACCCTTGACCGCGCCGACCATAACGCCCTTTGTAAAGTATTTCTGTACAAAAGGATAAACAATCAGGATCGGCACCGTCGCAATTACCGTACAGGCCATCTTCACTGCCTTATCAGGCGGAGCGCCATTCATATCGTAATAATCCATTGCGACCTCAGAAATCTGAGATGTCAGCAGGATAATTGACCGCAGCTGAATCTGAACCGTGTACTTTGCCGGCGTTTTCAGGTAAATCATGGCTGAAAAATAGTCATTCCAGAAGCCTACGCCGTAAAAAAGGGAAATCGACGCAATCACCGGCTTGGAAAGCGGAACCACTACCTTGGCAAAGATGGTCAGGTCGGATGCGCCGTCCATATAGGCTGCATCTTCGAGCTCCTGCGGAATCTCCGCGAAAAAGTTCTTAATAATGATCATATTAAAAGGACTGATCAGTGCGGGTAAAATCAATGCCCAGTAGGTATCGTACAAACCATATGCGGTAAATACCAGGTAGGAAGGAATCATACCGCCGCTGAAAAGCATGGTAACGATTACAAGGTTCATGATCCAGTTCCTGCCCCGCAGATGTTTTTTTGACAGCGGGTAAGCGAAGGTCATGGAAAACAGCATACACATTACTGTACCCAAAACTGTGAGGATGATAGAGTTTTTCAGTCCTCGCAGGATATTCGCCGTGCGAATCGCATACTGGTAGGCATTCAGCGACCATACCTCGGGAATGATAAAGAATGCTTTTTCCGTCAGCTCTTTTTCGGTAGCAAAGGATCCTGCCAGCACATACATAAACGGCAGTACCGTACACAGAGCGATAAGTCCAAGTACAATATAAATGATAACGTCTATGACATGGTCAGCCGGACTTCTTCTCACACCACTGTCAAAGCTCTTTCTATGTTTTGCCATCTCATTTCCCCCCTTAGTAGATTCCGGACTCGCCGAACATCTTTGCCAGTTTGTTGGAACCCAATACCAGGATCAGACCCACCACAGATTTAAACATACCAGCCGCTGATGAGAAGGAATACTGGCCATTCACAATACCTCTGGTATAGATATAGGTATCAAACACCTCCGCAAACTCCATGTTCAGATCGTTTCTCATAAGGAAGATCTGCTCATAACCGGTACTCAGCAGGCTGCCCACACGCAGAATCAGCATCATGATAATGGTACTGCGGATCGCCGGCAGAGTTATATGCCACATCAGGCGCCACCGTCCCGCACCGTCTACGCGCGCAGCCTCGTACAGAGTCTGATCCACACCCGCAAGGGCGGCAAGGAAAACAATCGTACCATACCCGGTTTCACGCCAGATATCCTGTCCTACAATCAGACCCCAGAAATATTTTCCTTTCGATAAAATATCGATCGTACTTCCGCTCACGCTTTTGATGATAATATTTACAATACCATCCGATACATTAAACAGCTGATATGTAAGGCTGGCTACGATTACCCAGGAAACAAAATGGGGAATATAAATCAGCGTCTGAACCACCCTTTTATATCCATTGTGCCTCACCTCATTCAGGAAAAGAGAAAGGATAATCGGCGCCGGAAAATACAGCACCAGCTGCATCAGGCTGATCCCCAGCGTATTTCTCAGAAGCCTGCCAAAATCCGCCGTACTGAAAAATTTTCGGAACTGTTCCAACCCTACCCACGGGCTGCCCCAGACTCCCTTAAACGGGCTGTAATTTTTAAACGCAATCACCAGACCTCCCATGGGAACATACCGAAACAGTACAAAATACAGAAGCCCAGGCAGAAGCATAATATACAGCCATTTGTGCTGAATCATATAACGAGGCGTACTCGTATGGTTCGCTTTCATCACCGTGCCGTCTGGCAGCACGATCGTTTTCAATTGTTGCTTCTTTTTCTTTTTGTTCATACTCATCATAAAGGCGCCTCCACCCGCCGCTTTGAATTCGTCATTTTGCTCCTTCGTGCCAAATTCAATCTCCCTTTTTTGTGCAATTGTACTGTATAATCCGAATTACATCAATAATCATTTTCTTTCCAGGCATTTTATTTTATTGCATTTGCATGATTTTGTGGCGTGTGAAGGGAAGTGTTATGAACAGCAATCGGATAGGGGTGCTCTCACCCCCTATCCGCTGCGCCAGGCGGGTGCGGCGCAAGCCGCAAATTTCCGCACCCGCCTGTGTGCATAAAAAAACATCTCCTTACTGCCGGGAACCCGGCGACAGGAAATGTTTTCTCACTGGTCAAAACTATTAAACTGTATGAGCGCAGCGCGCTTATTTATCTCTCCAGATAATTCTTCCCTTTGTCAGATCATAGGGCGACAATTCAATCGTCACCTTATCCCCCGGAAGAATCCGAATAAAATTCATTCGCAATTTTCCGCTGATATGGGCCAGCACGACATGCTTATTCTCCAGCTCTACCCGGAACATGGCGTTCGGGAGCTTTTCAATCACTTTTCCCTCTACTTCAATGACATCTGCCTTTGACATATAAACCTCCAATCAGAACCTGATCCCAGCATTCGAATCTGCCTGACACATTCTATATTCTTTCAGTATCCTGCGCACATGCGCATCCAATGTGATCTCCCGCATCTGATTTTCTGTCTGTTCAGGAAGATGCGTGATCACCTGAATATGTTTTGCTTTTTTTCGCTTTGGATGATCCAGGGTCCGGCGTTTCCCATCAGCCAGAAGTACATACCCGCCGGGATCCGGTATTTCCGGAGACGATGTACGCTCTGCCTGGCAAGACGCATTCCCGGACGCCTCCGCAAGCACCACATACAGGGTACCTTTGTCATGTCCGGCTATAGAAACCGCAAGCATCCCTGCTGTCCATACTTTCATGTCCTGCGCCCTCCCTGATTGTCTTTCTGTTCCATGGCACATACAGCAGCTTCTCTGCCCATTTCCCGGCGCCATCAGACAGTCAGCGACAAAATCTCAGGCTCGCCGTCTGTGATCAGAATCGTATTTTCATAATGAGCCGCAATTTGGCCGTCCTCCGTCACAACCGTCCAGTCGTCGTCAAGCCATTCAACATCCGGCCTTCCCATGACGATCATCGGCTCAATTGCCAGAGTCATACCCTTCATCAGGCGGATGCCTTTGCTTTTCTGGCGAAAATTCGGAATCTGCGGATCCTCATGGAGCGCATGGCCAATCCCATGGCCGACGAGATCTCGCACCACGCCGTATCCAAAGGATTCTGCGTAATCTCCAATCGCTGCTGAAATCTCATGGAGCCGATGCCCTTCTTTTGCAAACGCGATTCCCCGGAAAAAGCACTCTTTCGTCACATCCATCAGCTTCTGGGCTTCCGGTGTGATCTGTCCGACTCCATACGTCCTTGCCGCATCCGAATGCATTCCTTTGTAAATCAGTCCCGCGTCCACGCTCACGATGTCTCCTTCATGTAAAATTCTCCCTTTATGGGGAATTCCGTGAACGACTTCTTCATTAATCGAAATACAGAAGGAAGCCGGGAATCCGTTGTAGTTTAAAAAGTTTGGTGTGCAGCCATAGCTGCGAATGACACGCTCACCGATCTTGTCAAGCTCATAAGTCGATATGCCGGGACGAATCGCCGCAGCCAGCTCCTTGTGTACGATGTTCAGAATCCTTCCGGCTTCTCTCATCAGTTCAATTTCATGTTCAGACTTGATCGTTACCGCCATTTCACGCCTCCAGAATCGCGGCGATCGCGGCAAAAACATCATTCATATCCCGTGTGCCGTCTACAGATCTCAAGATACCCTGACCAGCATAGTATTCAATAAGCGGCTGTGTCTGCTCATGGTAGACGCTCAGCCTTTTCTGCACCGTCTCCGGCTTATCATCGTCACGCAGAATCAATTTGTCGCCGCATACCTCGCAGACTTCTCCCTTTTTCGAAGGATTGTATACGATATGATACGTCGCTCCGCAGCCGACACAGGCTCTTCTGCCAGACATTCTGGTAACGATATTTTCATCCGGCACATCTACGTCAATTGCAAAATCCAGATGCTCTCCAATCTTTTCAAGAGCCGCATCCAGGGTCTTCGCCTGCGGAATGGTGCGTGGAAAGCCATCCAGTATATATCCATTCTTGCAGTCTTCCCATGACAGGCGGTCAATCACAAGATCTACCGTCAGCTCATCCGGCACCAGCAGCCCCTGGTCCATATATTCCTTTGCCTTTTTCCCAAGCTCTGTACCATTTTTGATATTTGCCCGGAAAATATCTCCCGAAGAGACGTGCGGCACCTGATATTTCGCCGCAATCATTTTTGCCTGCGTACCTTTTCCGGCTCCCGGCGCCCCCAGCATGACAATCTTCATTCTGATACCTCTTTTCTTTACACAGTAAACGACCTTATGTCGTTTACTATAACTTTCCCCTAAACCCAGTTTAGTGTACCCCCATTCCATCCCGGAACAGTGCCGGAATGAATACGAGAGTACACTTCTTTTTTATCTTACGATCAGACCAATGCAACCTTCAGGAACAGCCTGTGATTATTCAGACAGGAATCCCCTGTAATTGCGAACCACCATCTGCGACTCGATCTGCTTGATCGTCTCCAATATAACACCTACAATAATGATAATCGAGGTACCGCCGAAGGAAACCGAGGCGCTGAACACTCCGTTGAAGAAAATCGGAACAAGCACTACGATAATCAGTCCGGTCGCGCCGATAAAGATCAGATTCCCCAGCACCTTGTCCAGATATTCAACAGTCGGCTTTCCGGGACGGATGCCCGGTATAAATCCGCCCTGTTTCTTCATGTTGTCCGCCACTTCGATCGGATTAAAGGTAATGGAAGTGTAAAAATATGCGAAAAACACTATCAGAACAATGTACAGGATCAGGCCAACCGAATATTCCGGATGGCTGGGATTAAACCAGTTGCTCTGGCTCAGCATACTGATGATCGTCGATGCCACACCCGTAGTTGTGATTCCGGCAAAGGAAACAACCATGGACGGAATAGACATCAGAGACGAAGCAAAGATAACCGGGATCACTCCGGCTGTATTGACTTTCAGGGGAATGTGTGTGGACTGACCGCCCACCATTTTTCTTCCCTGCATCTTCTTCGCGTACTGTACTGGAATTCTTCTCTCGCCGTCGTTCAGGAAAATAACCAGAACTACCGTTAAAAGGACAACCGCCAGTATAATCACCGCTGCAAGAGCTCCCCGCGCAATCGTCTTCCCTGCGATAAACAGTTCGAACAGGCTGACAAAATCAGACGGAACGCTGGAAAGGATATTGACCATCAGGACGATCGAAATTCCGTTTCCTACACCGTTCTCCGTAATGCGTTCACCGATCCACATCAGCAGCGTACTGCCCGCAACCAGCGCCACAACAACCACAATGCAATTCAGAGCGTTGTACTCCTCAAGCAGTCCGCTTCTGCCAAAACCGATGGTCATCGCGATACTCTCAATCAGTGCAAGACCGACCGTCGTATAACGTGTGATCGCCGTAATCTTCTTTCTGCCGTCCTCGCCATCTCTGTGCATTTCCTCCAGAGCCGGAATGGCAATGGTCAGAAGCTGAATGATAATAGAGGATGTAATGTACGGCGTAATGCTCAGAGCGAAAATAGACATATTTTCGAATGAACCGCCCGTAAACGCCGAAAAGAAGTTAAACGCGTCATTGGAGTAAGATGAAAACCATGACGAGAAATAGTCCCTGTCGACACCCGGCACAGGCAGCTGTGATCCAAAACGGATCACAACGATCATGAAGAAAGTGTAAAACAATTTCTTCCGTATATCCTTGATCCGGAACATGTTTTTGAGTGTCTCTAACATATTAGATCACCTCTGCTTTTCCACCGAGCCCCTCGATCTTCGTTTTTGCGCCCTCGCTGAATGCGTTTACCTGTACGGTCAGCTTTTTGGTCAGAGTGCCGTTGCCAAGTACCTTTACGCCATCCTTCGGACTTTTAATAATTCCATTCTCAAGCAATGTGTCGATCGTAACAACCGTTCCGTCTTCAAACCGCTCAAGCTCACTGATATTTATCGCCTCAATGTCAAGAGTATTTCTGTTCGTAAATCCTCTCTTCGGGAGACGTCTGTACAGCGGCATCTGGCCGCCCTCGAAGCCGATTCTCGGAGCTCCGGAACGTGCCTTCTGGCCTTTATGACCCTTGCCGGCCGTCTTTCCATTACCGGATCCATGTCCGCGTCCACGTCTGAAATTATTGCTGTGTACGCTTCCTTCAGCCGGACTCAGATTAGATAAATCCATAGCTATACCTCCTTATGCCTCTTCTACTTTAACCAGATGAGCAACCTGTCTGACCATACCTTTTGTAGCATCGTTGTTCGGAAGCTCTACCGTCTTGTGCATTTTCGTAAGGCCAAGAGCCTTAACCGTCGCGCGATGCTTCGGAATTGCGCCAATCGGTGATTTTACCAATGTAACCTTTACCTTGTCTGCCATTGTTCTTCCTCCCCTCAGCCGAGAATCTCTTCTACAGATTTACCGCGGAGTCTTGCTACCTCTTCCGGGGACTTCATCTGCTTCAGTGCTTCCAGTGTAGCCAGGACAACATTCTGCTTGTTGTTCGAACCAAGTGACTTTGTACGGATATTCTTCACACCCGCGATCTCCAGGACACTGCGGACCGGACCGCCGGCGATGATACCGGTACCTTCCGGAGCTCTCTTAAGAAGAACGCTCGCTCCGCCGAATTTTCCTGTCATATCATACGGTACACTAGCCTCTGCGCTCAGCGGAATGGACATCATTTTCTTCATGGCATCCTCTTTGCCTTTGCGGATCGCTTCCGGAATTTCTACTGCCTTGCCAAGTCCGGCACCGACATGGCCATTGCCGTCCCCGACTACTACAAGAGCGGTAAAACGCATGGTGCGTCCACCCTTTACTGTCTTGGATACACGCTTAATAGCCACTACCTTATCAGTCAGTTCTTCTCCGAACTGCTTCGGGTCAATGATCTCACGTTTCATGTGTTTTTCCTCCTCTTAGAATTCCAGCCCGGCTTCTCTTGCCGCCTCAGCCAGTGCCTTTACCTTGCCCTGATAAACAAAACCGCCTCTGTCAAAGACTACTTCCTTAATGCCCTTTTCCAGAGCTCTCTCTGCGATCACCTTGCCAAGGTATGCTGCTGCTGCTACGTCATTGGTCTTCTCAAGCTCTGCTTTTACTTCTTTCTGAAGGGTGCTGGCAGACACAAGAGTATTTCCTACCGTGTCGTCAATGATCTGAGCATACATATGGTTGTTGCTCCGAAATACGGCAAGACGCGGTCTTTCAGCGGTGCCGCTGAAACGATTGCGAATTCTTTTGTGTTTATTCAAACGAACTTCAGTTCTTGATTTCTTACTAACCATTTTCGCACTCTCCTCACTTATTTTTTACCAGTCTTACCAACTTTGCGTCTGATTACCTCATCCGCATACTTGATACCCTTGCCCTTATACGGCTCCGGTTTTCTCTTTTCCCGGATTTCCGCCGCGTACTGGCCGACCTTTTCCTTGCTGATACCGGATACGATGATCTTGTTGCCATCTACCTTGGTCTCAATGCCTTCCGGGTCTTCCATATCTACCGGATGGGAATAGCCAAGCGTAAGTGTCAGCTTCTTGCCCGATTTTGCTGCTCTGTAACCAACACCGTTGATCTCCAGAGTTTTGGTATAACCCTCGCTTACACCGGTCACCATATTGTGGATCAGGGTTCTGGTAAGTCCGTGGAGAGATTTCATCTTTTTCAGATCATTCGGTCTGGAGACAATCACATGACCGTCTTCCACTTTAATATCCATTTCCTTCGGAAGCACCCGTACAAGTGTTCCCTTCGGTCCCTTGACCGTAACTTCATTTCCTTCCGCGATCGTGACAGTGACTCCTGCCGGGATCGCAACTGGCATTCTGCCGATTCGTGACATGCCATTTTCCTCCTTACTTAGATTTTCGGAAGGGACTGTGCGTCCCCTCTGTTTTCAGTAAATATTAACTACCACACAAACGCCAGCACTTCGCCGCCTACCTGCAGCTTTCTTGCCTGCTTGTCTGTGATTACGCCCTGGTTTGTGGACAGGATTGCGATTCCCAGGCCGCCAAGGACTCTCGGAAGCTCATCCTTGCCCGCGTATACACGCAGACCCGGCTTGGAAATTCTCTTCAGGCCTGTGATAACCTTCTCATTCTTATCCGCGCCGTACTTCAGCGTAATATGAATCGTCTTAACAACTCCGTCTTCTCTCAGATCGTACTTCTTGATATATCCCTCATCTACGAGGATATCCGCGATTGCAATCTTAATCTTGGACGCCGGTACATCTACTGTATCATGCTTCGCTGTATTTGCGTTGCGGATTCTTGTGAGCATATCCGCAATCGGATCTGTTACTGTCATGTAAGTTTCCTCCTCATTCTTCAGACTTTACATGCCTTGTCATGAATTCCGCAAGGAATTTATGACGTAGGCCGCCGCCATTGGCGGTGGCTATTCCTCTGTTTTCTAAAACTCGCAAGAGTTTTGCGACGTAGAATGTTCCGATTCACGCAGTGAATCGAGAACTCGACGCCGCCGCATTTATGCGGTGGCTCTCCTTTATTATTTACCAGCTTGCCTTCTTCACACCCGGAATCTGGCCTTTGTAAGCCAGCTCACGGAAGCAGACACGGCAGATGCCGTATTTTCTCAGAACTGAATGCGGACGTCCGCAGATTCTGCAGCGTGTATACGCTCTTGTGGAAAACTTCGGTGTGCGCTGCTGTTTAATTTTCATTGAAGTCTTTGCCATGGAACTTCCCCTCCTACTTCATAAACGGCATATTGAACAGTCTCAGCAATTCTCTCGCTTCCTCGTCGGTCTTCGCGGTTGTCACGAAAATAACATCCATGCCGCGCACCTTGTCGATCTTGTCATACTCGATCTCCGGGAAAATCAGCTGTTCCTTGATGCCCAGTGCATAGTTTCCTCTGCCGTCAAATGCGTTCGGATTTACGCCTCTGAAGTCACGGACACGCGGCAGTGCGAGGTTGATCAGGCGGTCTACAAAATCATACATCTTCTCACCGCGAAGTGTTGTCTTGCAGCCGATTGCCATGCCCTCTCTGATCTTGAAGTTTGCCACGGAATTCTTTGCTTTTGTCTTCACAGCCTTCTGACCGGTGATGATCTCCATATCGCTGACAGCGGAATCGAGAGCCTTTGCGTTCTCCTTCGCTTCGCCGACGCCCATGTTGACTACCACTTTCTCAAGCTTCGGGACTTCCATGATATTCTTATATCCAAATTTTTTGATCATAGCGTCTACGATCTCATTCTGATAAGTCTCTTTCAGTCTGCTCAACTTGTGCACCCTCCTCTCTCAATTAATCAATGACGTCTCCGGTAGACTTCGCTACGCGGACTTTCTTGTCTCCATCCATCTTAAAGCCAATTCTGGTCGTCTGGCCCTTATGGAGGTACATCACGTTCGACGCATCGAGAAAGGCTTCCTTCTGCATAATGCCGCCCTGCTGATTCGCAGCGGACGGTTTCGCATGCTTCGTTACCATGTTAGCGCCTTCAACAAGGACTTTGCCATCCTTCACTGCCAGAACCTTTCCTTCTTTGCCTTTATCCTTGCCGGCGATTATTCTTACCTGATCGCCTGTTTTAATCTTATTCATGTTCCGGTCCTCCTTATAATACTTCCGGTGCCAGAGAGACGATCTTCATAAACTTCTTGTCACGAAGCTCACGCGCTACCGGCCCAAAAATACGGGTTCCGCGCGGAGTGAGGTCATCCTTGATGATGACTGCCGCATTCTCGTCAAATCTGATATAGGAGCCATCCTTGCGGCGGATGCTCTTCACGGTCCGAACCACAACTGCCTTCACCACGTCGCCCTTTTTGACAACACCGCCTGGCGTTGCATCTTTGACCGTAGCAATGATCGTATCGCCAACTGACGCATATCTTCTGGTGGAACCGCCCATAACACGGATGCAGAGGATTTCCTTCGCACCGGTATTATCTGCTACTCTGAGTCTGGTTTCCTGCTGAATCATGCCGATATACCCCCTCTGTTATTTAACCTTCTCAACGATTTCCACAAGTCTCCATCTCTTATCCTTAGACAGAGGTCTTGTCTCCATTACCTTTACCGTATCGCCGATGTTGCATTCATTGTTCTCATCGTGCGCTTTCAGCTTGTATGTCTTTTTCACAATCTTGTTGTAGAGCGGATGCATTACGTGATCCTCTACAGCCACAACGATCGTTTTATCCATTTTATCGCTGACAACCTTACCCGTACGGGTTTTTCTAAGATTTCTTTCCACGGAAATTCTCCTTTCTTCTCCTGGAATCACTTAAAATCACGCATTCGCCTTTTCTGTGATAACAGTCTGGATTCTTGCGATGTTCTTGCGAACTTCTTTGATTCTGCCCGTGTTATCCAACTGATTCGTCGCGTTCTGGAATCTCAGATTAAAGAGTTCCTTCTTAGCAGCTACCAATTCTTCCTGTAATTCCGCTGCGGATTTATTCTTCAAACCATCTACATACTTCTTACTCTTCACTGTTATCACCGCCTTCTAAGTCTGCACGAGAAACGATTTTACATTTGCAGGGTAATTTGTGCATAGCGAGACGCAGCGCCTCACGGGCAACATCGTCCGGTACTCCGGCCAGTTCAAACATCACACGGCCCGGCTTCACGACTGCCACCCAATACTCCGTGGTACCTTTACCAGAACCCATTCGGGTCTCAGCCGGCTTCGCGGTTACCGGCTTATCCGGGAAAATCTTGATCCATACTTTACCGCCACGCTTGATGTAACGGGTCATTGCCACACGGGCTGCCTCGATCTGATTGGACTTGATCCAGCACGGCTCAGTCGCCACAAGGCCATATTCACCGTAAGTGATCGTGTTGCCCCTTAAAGCCTTGCCTTTCATGGAGCCGCGGAAATCTTTACGATGTTTTGTTCTTTTCGGCATTAACATTATTTATCGCTCCCTTCTTTTTTAGATGGAAGTATTTCGCCCTTGTAGATCCATACCTTTACGCCAACTTTGCCGTATGTGGTGTTTGCCTCGGCGAATCCATAGTCAATATCTGCTCTCAGTGTCTGAAGCGGAATCGTACCATCGCTGTAGAACTCGGAGCGCGCCATATCCGCACCGCCCAGACGTCCGGAAGCCGCTGTCTTGATTCCAAGCGCGCCGGACTTCATGGTTCTGCTCATCGCAGACTTCATCGCGCGGCGGAAGGAAACACGGTTCTCCAGCTGTGCTGCAATATTTTCAGCCACCAGCTGCGCATCCTTATCCGGTCTCTTGATCTCTTTTACATCTACAATCAGCTTCTTTGAAATCATTTTCTGGAGGTCTGCCCTGAGCTTCTCGATCTCAGCGCCGCCCTTACCGATTACAACGCCCGGCTTCGCCGTGTGGATGATTACCTTCACCCTGTCAGACGCTCTCTCGATCTCAATCGTAGAAATTCCCGCGCTGTACAATCTTTTCTTCAGATATTTGCGGATCTCGTGATCCTCTACGAGGCAATCAGCGAAATCAGCCTCTGCATACCATTTGGAATCCCAGTCTTTGATAATACCAACTCTAAGACCATGCGGATTAACTTTCTGTCCCATGCCAGTCCTCCTTACTTCTCATTCAGCACGATTGTGATGTGGCTCATACGCTTTTCGATGCGGTATGCTCTGCCCTGTGCCCTCGGTCTGATTCTCTTCATTGTCGGACCCTTATTCGCGTAGCACTCCTCGATATACAGGTTCGAAGCGCTCAGGCCATTATTGTTTTCTGCGTTCGCGATCGCGGACTTAAGCAGCTTCAAAATAACTTCTGATGCGTATCTCGGATTGTAGGTCAGAATGCCAAGAGCACTCTGAACATCTTTTCCCCGGATGGCATCCAAAACGTAGCATGCCTTGCGGGTAGAAACACGAGCGTATGAAACCTTTGCTGACGGTCTCGTATCCTTCTCGGCATTTCTCTCTCTCTTGATCTGGGATCTATGTCCTTTTGCCATTGGATTTATCTCCTTTCAAATAATGTTCCGATTTGCGAAGCAAATCGAGAACTTAGGATTGTTCCGATTTACAAAGTAAATCAGGAACTCAAGACTGTTCCGGTCCTTTTAACCTAGCGTGCACGGGACTTCTTCTCGTCCTTGCCATGTCCTCTGTAAGTCCGCGTCACTACAAACTCGCCAAGCTTATGCCCAACCATATCCTCTGTGATATACACCGGAACATGCTTTCTTCCGTCATGGACTGCGATGGTATGTCCAACCATCTGCGGGAAGATTGTGGAGCGACGTGACCAGGTCTTGATCACCTGCTTGCTCCCCGAAGCGTTCAGCGCATCTATTTTCTTCAGCAGACTCTCATCAGCAAACGGTCCTTTTTTCAGTGAACGAGCCATTGTTTACCTCCTCATATTTTCCTATCTACATCATAAGCGGTTCTTTCCCGCTTATTCTGCTGCATCCGCGGGCTGCCGGGCAGCCCTTTCGCGGTTGTATGCATCTTAGACTGCCTTGCCGTCTCTTCTTCTCACGATCAGCTTATTGGAAGCTTTCTTCTTCTTTCTGGTCTTCAGACCCTGGGCGGGCTTGCCCCACGGAGTGCTCGGACCCGGACGTCCTACCGGAGCTCTGCCCTCGCCGCCGCCGTGCGGATGGTCATTCGGGTTCATAACAGAACCGCGGACGGTCGGGCGAACGCCCATGTGACGCTTTCTTCCGGCCTTACCGATATTGATCAGGTTGTGGTCGCCATTTCCTACGATGCCAACGGTCGCGCGGCAGTCTGCCGGAACCATTCTCATCTCACCGGACGGAAGTCTTAATGTCGCGTACTTGCCTTCCTTCGCCATCAGCTGTGCGCCGTTGCCTGCGGAACGAACCAGCTGTCCGCCGTGACCCGGATAAAGCTCTACGTTGTGTACCATCGTACCAACAGGGATCATGGAAAGCGGCAGGCAGTTGCCCACACGTACTTCTGCTTCCGGTCCGTTCATAACCGTCCAGCCCACCTGCATACCTGCCGGAGCGAGGATGTAGGATTTCTGTCCGTCTACATAGCAGATCAGGGCAATGTTCGCGGAACGGTTCGGATCATACTCAATGCCAAGAACCTTTGCCGGGATCCCGTCTTTATTTCTCTTAAAATCTATCAGTCTGTATTTCCTTCTGCTTCCGCCGCCGTGATGTCTTACCGTAATCTTGCCCTGGTTGTTCCGGCCTGCGTTCTTCTTAAGAGATACGGTCAGAGACTTCTCCGGAGTCGTCTTGGTGATCTCTGAAAAATCAGAACCGGTCATATGCCTTCTGGAAGGCGTATATGGTTTATAGGTTTTGATTCCCATAATGTTTCTCCTTTCTTAGTAAGGAACGATCCTGTACCGTTCCTTACACACCAGCCGCCATAATGCCGAAGCGCATCTCCATGTACGGCCGTGTGCGTTTATTATCCTGCTTCATGTCATAAATCCCACCAGGGATTTGTGACGTAGGCCGAGCCTCTACGCTTCGCTCCGGTCGGCGCTTAACGGATGTCCACCGGACATCCAACGCCATGCGGAGCGTGAATCTGCATGCGAGGCTCTCCCGGCAGATAGTATACAACGCATCGGAGCGTGTCTTTCCTCCGCAGAGCGGAATCCGCTTCGCTCCCGCGTCACCAAAGGACTTTTACAGACCTTCAAAGATCTCGATGTCCTTGCTGTCCTCAGTCAGTGTAACGACTGCTTTCTTTGTCTTCGCAGTCTTGCCGTATGTCATACCGCGGCGCTTTGGCTTTCCAGCCTGGTTCATGGTGTTGACCTGCTTCACTTTCGCGCCGTCAAACATCTTCTCCACCGCTTCTTTTACCTGAGACTTCGTCACATCCGGATGTACCAGGAACGTATACTTTTTCTCTGACATCGCGTTCATGCTTTTCTCTGTGATCACCGGTTTTAAGATCACGTCATAATACTTAATATCAGCCATTACGCGTACACCTCCTCGATCTTCTCCACAGCTGCCTTCGTAGTCACTACCGTGTTATATTTCAGAATATCATACACATTTATTGTGTTGATCAGAGCGGTCTTTACATCCGGGAGGTTTCTCGCGGAAAGAACCACATTCTTATCATTCTCATCAAGCACCAGAAGCGCCTGGTTCACTTTCACTGCGTCCAGAACCGCTTTCATGTTCTTTGTCTTGATCTCAGAGAACTTCAGCTCATCAAGGACGATCAGCTTATTCTCCTGTACTCTGGAGGTCAGCGCGGACTTCAGAGCCAGTCTCTTTTCTTTCTTGTTCATCTTGAACGTATAATCTCTCGGAACCGGTGCGAATACAACACCGCCGCCCTTCCACTGCGGAGCACGGATTGAACCCTGTCTTGCGTGACCGGTACCCTTCTGTCTCCACGGCTTCTTGCCGCCGCCGGAAACCTCAGAACGGGTCTTCGCCTTCTGCGTGCCCTGACGCTTTGCCGCCAGCTGGCTCACAACCGCGAGATGTACCAGATGTTCATTGACTTCCACGCCAAACACGGCGTCGTTCAGTTCCATCTGGCCTACTTCTTTGCCTTCCATATTATAAACAGATACGTTTGCCATCTGTGTTCTCCTCCTTTCCTGTCAATGGGCTTACTTACCGGACTTTACGGTATTTTTCAAAGTAACAAGCGCCTTCTTCGGTCCGGGAACAGCGCCCTTTACCAGAATCAGATTCTCTTCTGCGTCTACGCGAACGATCTCAAGGTTCTGAACAGTAACCTGCTCGCCGCCCATGCGTCCCGGCATCGCTTTGCCTTTGAATACGCGGCTCGGATCAGAGGAAGAACCATTGGAACCCGCATGGCGATGATACTTGGAACCATGTGCCATCGGTCCTCTGTGCTGTCCATGTCTCTTGATTGCGCCCTGGAAGCCTTTGCCCTTGGAAACGGCGGTCGCGTCAACCTTCTCGCCTGCCGCGAACACGTCAGCCTTGATTTCCTGCTTTACTTCATAGCTTTCAGCGTCATCCAGTCTGAACTCTCTGACGTATCTCTTGTAAGAAACGCCCGCCTTGTCAAACGCGCCCTTCTGCGGCTTATTGACAAGCTTTTCTCTCTTGTCCACAAAGCCAACCTGAACTGCGCTGTAACCGTCCTTCGCTACTGTCTTGACCTGCGTAACCACGCACGGTCCGGCCTGAAGAACTGTCACCGGAATCAAAATTCCGTTCTCGTCGAAAATCTGTGTCATTCCGACTTTGGTTGCTAAGATTGCTTTCTTCATTCCTTTACCTCCTGTTTTTCTACAGCGGATTGTGTGTAACCAGTTCACAACACAATCATCCTAGTCCATGGAGTGTTCTATCTCAACCTGAATAGGATTTGCCTCATTACCGCCAGCAGAATTATTTCTGCTTCATCTTGATATCAATGAAAACACCCGCCGGCATCTCCAGTCTGGACAGCGCGTCTACTGTCTTCTGGGTCGGTGCGATGATATCAATCAGTCTCTTGTGTGTTCTCTGCTCGAACTGCTCTCTGGAGTCCTTATACTTGTGAACCGCACGAAGGATGGTCACTACCTCTTTCTTCGTCGGGAGCGGCACCGGTCCGCTTACCTGTGCTCCATTCTTTTTTACAGTGTCGATGATCTTCTTCGCGGATGCATCCACCAGCTGATGGTCATACGCTTTCAGTGTGATTCTCATTACCTGAGTTGCCATAAAAAAAGTCGCCTCCTTATTCGCACTTTTATGGAGAACCACGTCAGTAGGATTTGCGCTCTCGCGCGGACGTGGCCTGCGCCGCACATCTGCTGTTCAGATATACGACGTGCTTCAGTACGACAAGCGGTGACTGTACACTCACCCGTGCGTGTCATGCGCCCGCACGGTGCCCGATCAATGAATCGGAACCATTAAAATTTTGTACAGTGACTTGTCGCCAGTTTTATAACTTGACATTCGCTCCACGGAAAACCTGCGGCGCACACCGCAGCAACCTCACGCTTCTACGCTATCAAGGTCACAACAAACTGCATTATACAGAAAATCCCAGATTATTTCAAGTTCTTTCTTCCCGATTCTTTCTTTTTTTTGCGAAAATTTTGTATTTTTTTCAGTACAATCTTTTTTCTACATTTCTGCAAGCAACAGTTCACAGCCCTGCGGAAATCTTAAGAGATTCTTTTGATTTCATCTCTTCCTATTATAATGGAAAAGGATTATACTCAGAAAAGGAGATTATTTCCATTTTACTATCCATTCGGGAAACGGATGGTGTTATTTCAAAAGGAAGGGAGAAAATGTATGAAAAAGAAAATTCGCGCAGCGCTGCCCGTATTTCTGCTTGCATTATGCCTGGCGGCGCCGCCTCCTGCATCCGCGACAGTGCAGGCATCCACCCAAAATACGGCCGCTTCCGCCAGCGGCACACAGGAATCTCTAAACGGTTACGTGACCGTGAACGGAAAGACCTATTATTACAAAAATGGCACAAAGCATACCGGGCGGGTGAAGATTGACGGCGTCTACTACTATTTCCGGAACGGCGTCATGAAGAAAAGCTACTGGTACACCTCTGCGAGCGGAAATAAATATTATTTCCGCGCCAACGGCCAGATGGCGGTCGGGCGGGTAAAAATCAAGGGAACTTACTATTACTTCAATACCAAGGGGAAAATGGTCACCTCAAAAAAGGTAAACATCAACGGCAAATACTACTACTTCAACGCCAAAGGGAAGATGGTTACCTCAAAAAGAGTTAAAATCAACAACAGCTATTATTACTTCAATGCCAAAGGAAAAATGGTTACCTCAAAAAAGGTTAAAATCAACGACAACTATTATTACTTCGGCAGCAACGGCAAGATGGTTACCGGCCTCCAAAGCATTGATGGCGCCAGCTACTATTTTGGCTCCAATGGAAAAATGCTCACCGGTCTCCAAAAGATCGACGGAAATTATTATTATTTCAGTTCCAGCGGGAAACAGTATACCGGCTGGCTGACAGACGAATCCGGGAACCAGTACTATTTTGATGAGCAGACCGGCATCCGTGTGACTGGAAAGCAGACGATTTCTCACTATATTCGTTATTTTGACTCCAATGGTGTCCTGTACCGGAGCGTAGATATGGATGGCAAGATGGTCGCGGTCACCTACGACGACGGTCCGTCCGCCAACACCTCTACGATTCTGAAAACGCTGAAGCAGTACAACGCCGTCGCGACCTTCTTTGTCGTAGGGAACCGGGTCTCCACCTATGCCTCTACGGTAAAGGCAGCCTATGACCAGGGCTGTGAGATTGGCAACCATACCTGGGAGCATCTTATCCTGACACGATACTCGGCAAGCACCATCCAGAGCCAGATCTCACGGACAAATGCCGCCGTCAAGGCGGTAACCGGCGTCTCTCCGGTCATCATGCGTCCGCCCGGCGGCAATTACAACTCGACGGTAAAAAGCGCGGTAAATATGCCGCTGATCAACTGGTCCATTGACACAAGGGACTGGGCGACACGCAGCGCCTCCAGCACCATCTCAGCGGTACTGAACTATGTCAAAGACGGCGACATTATCCTGATGCATGACCTCTACGCTTCGACTGCCGAAGCCTCGAAGACCATCATCCCGTCGCTGATCAGCAAAGGCTACCAGCTTGTGACCGTCAGCGAGCTTGCTGAATGCCGCGGCGGTATGACAAATGGAACCGTTTACACCTGCTTCCGATAAAACGGTTCTGCTTGCAGTTTCACTGAAAATTAAATGGACTTTTTCCCGTAACTGTGAAGGTACTGAACAGTTACTCCTCAATTACAGACGCTCAGGCATACTCACATGCCTGAGCGTCTGTATATTAGTTACTGAATTCGCCAGCCCGGATGGTATTTGTTTTTCAGCGTACTGCCTGCAAGCCGCCCCCAGCCAAGCGGGAAGCCATTGACGCAGACCAGCCGCCAGCCATTTGCCGCGACCGGCTTCAGAGTTTGCCGCATCGTCTCCGGCGAGCCATCCGTCAGCATATCCTCTACTTCCAGGGTCTCGCCACGCAGATAGCGCATGACGCGCTCATCCGTATCATTAAAATTCAGAACAGCCGCACCGTCTTTGGGCCGGAGCGCCATCGCAAATGCCTGGGAAGGCTCAAAACGGTCTTTTTTCACTTCGCCCAGATAAAGCCCATTTCGCAAAAACCGAATCCCGCACCGTCCCTCCTGGGTCTCCAGAAGCGCCGGGACATAATAGGCCCGTTCTCCCCGCAGATCCAGATTTCTCAGATATTCCGTCTGGTTCTGTTCCTGTAAAAACGCCTCCACTAGCTTCGTTCCCGGCATATCAGACTGTTTTGGGGCAGCCGCAGCTGTTCGCTGCCGGTTTTTTCGATGTCCGCCCTTCTCTTTTCCGACCTTTTTGTCTCTTATTCCCTGCTCCCTCGCCGCAGCGCCAAATGGCTTTGCTTCGCCCCTGCGCTCTTTCTCATTCTCACTGCCGCCGCAGCTCTGAGCTGTCCCGCGTTTTCCAAGCAATGCCATAAAATGTCCCTCTCCCGGCATTTTATGCGGAAACAGGCGGACACACTTCGTCAGGTCAGCGCGGTTCTGTCCTTCATCCCTCTCCCGATCCGCCTTTCTGTTCATCCAGTCCCCGGCCGCCAGCTCCGGCCGGCCGTTTTCAAATCCTTCCGCCATCGGAACAGACAGAAGCTCCATCTCCGGACACTGCACAAGAAGGTACGCGATCACCTGCTCATCCTCTTCCGGGGAAAAGGTACATGTGGAATACAACATCATCCCGCCTGGGCGCAGCATAGATACTGCCTGCAGCACAAGCTCCTTCTGCGTTTTTGCGCAGTCGCGGACCTTCGCAAGGCTCCAGGCACGGGCATTCGCGATATCCTTGCGGAACATCCCTTCTCCAGAGCACGGAGCGTCTACAAGAATTTTGTCAAAAAATTCCGGATACTGTACCGCAAGCTTCGCAGGTATCTCATTCGTTACAAAAGCATTCTCCACGCCAAACAGCTCCAGATTTTTTAACAAAGCCTTCGCGCGGGAAGCACTGATGTCATTGGCAATCAGCATCCCTTCTCCCGCAAGCTTTGCCGCCAGCCCGGTCGCTTTGCCGCCCGGAGCCGCGCAGAGATCCAGCACCCTCTCTCCCGGCGCTACCGGAAGAACCTGCGCGGGCGTCATGGCGCTTGGTTCCTGAAGATAATAAAGACCGGCATAATAAAAAGGATGTCGCGACGGGGCATCCTCTTTTTCATAAAAAAATCCATTATCCGTCCAGGGAATCGGAGTCAGATGAAAAGGCGCAATCCTCTGAAATTCATCCACGCTGATTTTCAGCGTATTCACCCGAAGTCCGTAGCGCCGTGTCTCCTCGAAGGAGTCCAGAAAAGCGGAGAACTCTTCTCCGAGTAATGCTTCCATACGCTGTAAAAATTCCTCTGGCAAATCCATTCTCCCATCCTCCCCTGCTCCCGCATTCCATCATTGCGACTATCCGAATCACCAGCAGTTACCGCAGCCATTTTCATAACTGTTTCGCAGCGAGTACAAAGCATTGCTCTGAAAGCTACCATTTTCACTACTGTTCCGGCGAATCCTCACATCAAATCCTCCCACCGATACCGTGTCAGCTCTCCCTGCAGCTTCATCTGTGCAAACCCGTTCTGGCGCAAAGCCTCATAGAGCACGATAGCAGCGGAATTGCCGAGATTCAGGGAGCGCGTCTCACCAATCATCGGAATCCGCACCGCCGTATCGGGATGCTCACGCAGGATTTCTTCTGGAATCCCCGCACTCTCCTTGCCAAACATAAGAAAACAATCCGGCTCATAGCTCACTTCCGTATAAAGCTTCCGCGCTTTTGTCGAGGCAAAATAAATCTTCGCCCCTGGGTTTTTCTCCAGGAACTCTTCATAATTTATATAGCGGGTTACGTCCAGCTGCGGCCAGTAGTCCATTCCGGCACGCCGAAGCGCTTTTTCCGTCAGGCGGAAGCCCAGCGGCTCTATCAAATGCAGCCGGGTGCCGGTTGCGACACAGGTTCGCCCGATGTTTCCTGTATTGGATGGAATTTCCGGCTCATAAAGCACGATATTCATGCGCGCGCCCCTCTTAATTTTGAAATAAATCTCTCCAGCCTTTCCAGCGCGACCTTCAGGGCGTCAATCGAGTAAGCATAAGAAATCCGCAGGAAGCCCTCTCCGCACGCGCCAAAAGCCGTGCCCGGCACCACCGCGACATGCTCCTCTTCCAGAAGCCGCATTGCAAAATCATCCGATGTCATGCCAAATTCTTTGATGCACGGGAAAACATAAAATGCCCCGAATGGCTCAAAGCATGGCAGACCCATGCGCTCAAATTCATGCATCAGGAAGCGCCGGCGCTGATTATAGGATTCGCGCATCTGCGCGACGTCATGATCGCCATTGCGCAGAGCCTCGACCGCCGCGTACTGGCTGGTCGTCGGCGCACACATGATCGCAAACTGATGGATTTTTGTCATCTGCTCAATGATCTGCCGCGGACCGCATACATAGCCCAGGCGCCAGCCGGTCATCGCGTAGGATTTGGAGAAGCCATTGATGGTCAGCGTCCGCTCCCGCATCCCCGGCAGGCTTGCGATAGAAACATGCTCTCCCTGATAAGTCAGCTCCGAATAGATTTCATCCGAAATCACAAACAGATCCTTTTCAATTACTACCTCAGCGACCGCCTCCAGATCCTCGCGGCGCATCACCGCACCGGTCGGGTTATTCGGGAACGGCATAATCAGCACCTTTGTCCGGTCGGTAATCGCCTCCAGAAGCTCCTCCTTCGTCAGCCGGAATTCATCCTTCTCCTGTAATTCAATGATGACCGGGACGCCGCCCGTCAACTGCACACAGGGAAGATAAGAAACATAGCACGGCTGCGGGATCAGAACCTCATCGCCCTCATCGAGCATCGCACGCAGCGCCACGTCAATGCCCTCGCTGCCGCCGACCGTCACCAGCGTCTCATGCACCGGATCGTAGGTCAGGTCACAGCGCCGTTTCAGATAACGGCAGATTTCTTTGCGGAGCTCCATCAGGCCGGAGTTCGAGGTGTAGAAGGTACGCCCTTTTTCCAGAGAATAGATACCCTCGTCACGTATATGCCAGGGCGTGTCAAAATCCGGCTCGCCCACGCCAAGGGAAATGACATTTTCCATCTCGTTCGCAATATCAAAAAAACGGCGGATGCCGGACGGCTCGATTGTCATTACTTTTTCTGATAAAGGGTTTCTCACGGCGTCACCAACATCCTTTCATCCTTTTCTTTTTTGCCAAGTATCGTTCCGTAGTCCTTATATTTTTTCAGAATAAAATGAGTCGCGGTACTCAAAACAGAATCCAGCGTGGACAGCTTGTCACTGACAAAGCTGGAAACCTCGCGGAGCGTCTTGCCCTGCAAAATAACCAACAGGTCATATGCTCCGGAGATCAGGTATACCGACTGAACCTCCGGATAATTATAAATGCGCTCGGCAATCGTGTCGAAGCCCTGTCCCCTCTGCGGGGTCACCCGCACCTCGATCAGCGCTGTCACCTTCTCTGAACTGGTTTTTTCCCAGTCAATCAGCGTATGGTAGCCGCAGATCACCTGCTCCTGCTCCATCGCTTCTACCTCTTTTCGAATCACTTCTTCGCTCGATCCCAGCAAAACAGCCAGCTCTCCCAGATCGATTTTGCTGTTCTTTTCCAGAAACGTTAAAATTTGCTCTCTCATAATTGATCTCCTCCTTTTCTCCACAGCTCATCCTGTTTCGGCCGATCCAGATACCGCCGGTTCTCCCCATTGCAGATGATACGGTCATTTCCATCCGTCACGCGGCCAATTACAGCAGCTGGAACCCCGGCATCAGAAAACGCAGTCACCAGATCCTGGGAGCGCCCTGTTCCAATCAGGAGACACCCAGCCGAATACAGATAATACGGATTGAGATCAAAATACTCACAGATCTCTATCGTCTCCTGGTTCACGGGAATCGCCCGGAGATCCGCCTCCAGACCGACGCCCGCACATTCCGCCATTTCCCAAAGCGCGTTGAAAATACCGCCCTCTCCGACACTGTATACCGTATCTGCGCCAGATCGATAAGCGATCCGCGCATCCCCGGCAACAGGCATAAACTGATCAAATTCCTCTGCCCGATCGACCAGCCAGAACGGAAAACGCCGACGCAGTTCTTCCCTGTGCGCCCGCGCAAGCGCCGCCGTCCCGGCCAGCGCGATCTGGCACGTCAAAACCAGTTCCTGCCCCGGCTGCAGGCTTTTCCTTTGCCCGCACTGCCCCATCCCGGAATCCGTTTCGCTCCCCAGCGGTTCCTGGCAATGGTCAGTTCCTGTACCAGCCGATTCCTGTGCAGCCGCCGCCCGAAAATCCCGTCCCACGGCAGTCACAAAATACTGCGCCGCGTCTGTCTGACCTGACACCTGTATATGAGCATCGCCCGGTTCCATGCCGTTCGCTTTTATTTCTGCGGCAAACTGCTTCATATCTTCCCGGAGTCTGCCCTCTTCATATGTCACTGGAAGGCAGCCCTGAATGAAAACCGCCAGCCCTTCGGCCCCGTCCGCCGCAAGCGAATTAGCCGCGGCAGTCACCTGACGCCACGGCATATCCGCATATCCCGGAAGCGGGCCGGCTGCGGAAACACGCAAATCCGATAATTTCCCGGAAAAACCCGTCCGCTTACCGGCAGGCTCCAAATGAAGCTGTCTGTACACAGAGCGGTTCCTCACCGCTTCTGTCAGCTCTCCCACCTGCATCTCTTCATCTCAATTCCACTCGACTCTACTCCACCACTACCGTCTCTCCGGCCGAGGTATCAGTCGCAGTATCCGTCGCAGTATCTGTAGTCGTAGTATCCGTTGTCGTTGTATCCGTTGTGGTGTCCGTACTTGTCGCCGCAGTCTCACTCTGCACCGCCGCCTCCGTCTGCGCCGCCGTTTCGGTCTGTGCCGCCGTCTCCGTCTGTGCCGCCGTCTCCGTCTGTGCCGCCGTCTCGCTCTGTGCGGTCGTCTCGCTTTGCGCAGTTGTCTCACTCTGCGCCGTCGTCTCGCTCTCCGTCTGGCTCGTGGAAGCCACGCCATAGGTAATCAGATACTGTACCTGCGAGAGATCGTTCGCCGCAATCGCTGTATACATCGCAGAGGAAAGCGCACTGTTGCTCGTAACCACACCGACCTCATAAATCGCGGGCGAAGCCGTATAGGTACTGCTGTTTACCTGTATCGTCTCCGAAAGTACCCCGTCGATATAAATTTCCTTCCAAAGCACCGCGCTCAGTCCCTGGTGGGCACTCTGCACCTGATACAGATAGCCGACATTCTGGCTGGTGTTCGCAACCAGCGTAATGTTGCTCGCCGGATCGGTCTGGCTTAACGTCTCACTGACAAACTGGATCGTGCGGTTCGAAGCCCTTGTCTCTACACCGTAAATGGAAAACGTTAATACCCCGCCGTATGCGCTTCCCGCAATATAAACCGGATAATCCTGGTTATTTGTAAAGACAAAATCCATCAGGCCTTCCGCGATCGCCGCGTCCTTGGACGGATCCACGTAAGACACCAGCATCGTATGATTATAGCGCTTATCTACCTGAAGTTCTGCTTTCAGCACCGCGTTATACAGCGTCGTAGACACCTGGCAGATACCGCCGCCATAGGATTCCACGACCTGCCCCGCCTCATAGGAAGCCGCCAGCGCATAGCCGTTCTCCTCGGTAAACGGCGCTACCGCCTCCGTCACAGAAAAGCTCTCGCCCGGCATCAGAAGCGTGCCATTGATCTTTGACGTACCATTCTGCACGTTCTGCGCACGGTTCGAAGTAGATGAAGCATAGCTCGTCGTCGCCGTGCCAAGGACATCCGTCATCTGGCTTAACAGCTCCACAGTCAGCGTCGGCGACACCGCATCCGCCGCCGCCTGAATCACCGCATCTCCAGCCTCCAGGGTCTGCATATACTCTTCCAGGCTCACAAGCGTCTCATCTACATCCAGCGTCATGCCGTCTGTGCCGCCCTCCACACCAAGCGAACCATCGTCATTCATATACACGGAGCCCTCTACCGGTTCTGAATTATAAGCTGCCAGAGATTCCACAAAGGCCTCCACCGCAGAGTCATTCCATTCGTACTCGATCTCATAATTCGAGCTCTGGTTCTCCAGATCCTTCTGCTCCTTGTAGCGCTGAATAATATTTCCGGTCGTGCCAAGCTCGCTGATCTCATACACCAGATCGGTATTCGTCCAGGAAAGCCCCAGCTCTTCCCAGGTCGTAGTCACTGAAGCATCCCCCATCTTGAGTGTAATCGATGAAGAGGCCAGCGCCTGAACCTCACTTTCTACATAAGCTTCTGCTTCATCGACCGTCATGCCGCTGACGTCTTTATCCCCAATAAAAACGCCGTCACTGATCACAGTCGACCCCTCTGCCTGCGCGCAGAGAGAGCCAAAAAGCAGCACAAATAACCACAGCATCCCCTTAACTAAATTCTTTCGCATAAAAATCCCCTTCTTTATATATATATCATCACGATAAATACAGCGCGGACACAATCGTTCCAAGCACCATTGCCACAATAATCACAATGACAATAATCGCGGCAATCCGCTGCTTTTTCTTACTGTTAAAGCTCATCATCTTCCTCACCTCTTATCCGTCTTATAACTTTACGGCTTCCGCAACAGGTGCGAAGACCTGCTCTGAATAGCTGCTCTGTTTCTTATATGATTCTGCAGGCTGCTCATCCGGCAGGGCTTTCCCCCGCCCGAAAACAGGATAAATCACGGTCGGGAACCTATCTTCCCGTAGTGCAATATAATCCCATCAATCATCCGCGAAGCCTCGTTCTTTGTCAGCAAATCAATTTTCACGGCACTTTCTATTCTATGATATTTTATCAGTTCACGCAAGTATGCTTTTTGTGAACTCGTAATGGGATTTTCCCTGCGCACCTGAGACTGCAGCGGCACCGGCTCAAAAAGCGCCGGGTACTTCCTGGCAAATTCCTCGCGGAGACGTTCGAAAAGCCTTGCCGCAGTCAATGCGTCGTCCATTGCGCGATGATGATGTTCCAGGGGAATCTGATACCAGTCTGCCAGCTTATCAAGCGATTTGCTTTTCAGCTGCGGAAGCACAGTACGGGCGATTGTAAGCGTATCCAGCCCCATTCGCTCGTAGGAGTAGGAGTCGGCCGGGCGATTCCCCGCTTCCTCCCCGGCCGCCTGCAAAATACGCAGGTTCAGCACATTCCGTTTCATAAAGCCATAATCAAACTGGATATTATGCCCGAGCAGAACTGCGTCGCCCGAAAACCGCAGAAAGCCTTCGACCGCTTCACGGATGTCCGGCGCCCCGGCCGTCATCTCCTCTGTGATACCGGTCAGCTCTGTAATCCTTTCCGGAATCGGCAGCGCGTGATCTACCAGCGTCTCGTATGTACCAGTCACTTCGCCGTCTTCCACCCGCACTGCGCCAATCTCCAGAATGCGGTCGGACGAAGGGCGCAGCCCCGTCGTCTCCAGATCGAACGCTACATAACTGACCGTCCCCTGCGTCTTCTCTGCCGCCGAAGCACACAGAGAGGGCATTTCTATAGCGCTTCCCATTATAACACCATCTTCGCCGCGCCATATATCCCGGCGTCATTTCCAAGCTTTGCCAGCGCAAATTCCGTATCCCGGCACGGCGGGAATGTATTCCTGCGGAACGGCCCGACCACATAGTCCAGCAAAATCGGCCCCGCGTTGGACACGCCGCCGCCGATTACAATGACCTGCGGGTCTACCACAACAGAGAACACCGCAAGCGCTTTCCCAAGGTATTCTCCGAACTGCTCCGCCACCTGAATCGCCAGCGCATCCCCTTCCTTTACCGCGTCAAAAACCGTCTTCGCAGAGATATTTTTATGTCCGCGCATCACAGACGGAGTGCCGCTGCTCTCCAAAAGCTTTTTCGCAAGATTCGCAATCCCGGTAGCGGAAGCAAACTGCTCCAGACAGCCGTGATTCCCACAGTTGCAGGCCTCCTCCATCGTGTCGTCCACATGCGCGTGGCCAATCTCGCCTCCCGCGCCGTGGGCGCCTGCCACAATCTTTCCGCCGAGGATAATCCCTCCGCCTACGCCGGTGCCCAGCGTCACCATAATCATATCCTGATAGCCTGTGCCGCCGCCCTGCCAGAGCTCACCGAGCGCCGCCACATTCGCGTCATTCCCTGCCTTTACCGTCAGCCCGGTCAGATCACCAAGCTCCTTCACCACATTCACATAACCCCAGTGAAGGTTCACTGCTTCCGGCACCTCTCCTGCCTCATTGACCGGACCCGGAACGCCAATCCCCACGCCGACCACATCGGTCTTATCAAGATTTTTTTCTGTGATCTTCGCCAGAATTGTTTCTGCCACATCCGGAAGAATGTACCTGCCGTCCTCCTCTGTTCTGGTCCGAATCTCCCATTTGTCCAGCACCTCGCCATCCGTCCGGAAAAGTCCGCATTTAATCGTCGTACCGCCAACATCAATTCCAAAACAATACCTTGCCATACCTTCACTGCTCCTTTTTCTGCGCATTTTTCATCAGGCTGCTCTGTACGCGATTGTACAGCTCCTGCGCCGCGTTGTAACCCATCTTCTTCTGTCTGTGGTTGACCGCCGCCGCCTCCACAATCACGGCCAGATTCCTGCCCGGACGGATCGGCAGGGAATGGCACACCACCTTATTTCCCAGAAATTCCGTATATTCCTCTTCGAGTCCCAGCCGGTCATATTCCTTATCGCGGCTCCACTCCTCCAGCTTGATCACCAGATCAATCTGCTGCGTATTTTTGACACTCTCCACGCCGAACAGGGTCTTCACATCAATAATGCCGATGCCGCGCAGCTCGATAAAATGCCGCGTGATATCCGGCGAAGCGCCGATCAGGGTCGCGTCGCTGACCTTACGGATCTCCACGACGTCGTCTGTCACCAGGCGATGCCCGCGCTTGATCAGCTCCAGCGCCGCCTCGCTCTTGCCTATGCCGCTCTCTCCCATGATCAGGATGCCTTCTCCGTATACATCCACCAGTACGCCATGGATGGAAATACACGGCGCCAGCTCCACATTCAGCCAGCGGATGATCTCTGCCATAAACCCGGACGTCGTCTGTTCCGTAATAAAAATAGGCACCTGATACTGCTTCGCCAGCCGAAGCATATCCTCATCCGGCTCTGTCATTGTCGTATAGATAATACACGGCACATTATAAGATAAAAACTTTTCATACACGGGAACCTTCGTCTCCCGCGATAAATGCTCCAGATACGTGTACTCCACATATCCGATAATCTGCACCCGCTCCGAATAAAAATGGTCAAAATACCCGGTAAGCTGCAGCGCCGGACGATTAATTTCCGACGTAACCACCCTTTTATTCGAAATATCAATCTCCGGAGTCAGATTTTTCAGTTCCATTTTCTCTACAATCTTTTCCAACGAAACACTGGCTGTCGGCATTTGTAAAATCCCTCCTGTGTAAAATTTTCACAACTATTCAGAACAGCAGGCTACAGACTGTCTTTTCTTTTCGATGCTATTCTGAACTGTTACAAAAGTTATTCTTCTTCGATTCTCGAGCCCTTTTGCGCTTCGCCATGAAAGAAATCATATACCTCCCGCGCGCTGCGCGCGTTCATGGACGGCGCATTCGTCAGCTCCTCCAGCGAAGCGTCGCGGATCGCCTCCAGCGACTGAAATGTCCGCATCAGCGCTTTCCGGCGGGTCGGCCCGATTCCTTCAATCTCATCCAGCAAAGAACGCACCTGTGCTTTCCCGCGAAGACTGCGGTGATACTCAATCGCGAAGCGGTGCGCCTCGTCCTGGATTCGTGTCACCAGATGAAACGCTTCCGAATGGGTATCAATCGGCAGCTCAACATTATTAAAATAAATACCGCGCGTCCGGTGAAAATCATCCTTTACCATACCGCAGACAGGAACGGTGATGCCAAGCTCATCCAGCACACGAAGCGCCACATTGACCTGCCCGCGGCCGCCATCCATCAGAAGCAGATCCGGAAAACGGCTGAAGCTCCCCATCTCATAACCCATGCCCTTTGCATCCAGTTCTTTCCGCTCCTCCAGCCCATGCCGGAACCGGCGGGTAAGCACTTCCTCCATACTCGCGTAATCATCCGGTCCCTGTACCGTCCGGATCTTAAACTTGCGGTAATCACTGCGTTTCGGTTTTCCTCTTTCATATACAATCATGGAACCGACCGACTCGAAACCGCTGATGTTCGATATATCATAAGCCTCCATGCGCATCGCCCGGTCAATCCCCAGCAAAGCTTCTATCTCATGCACCGCGCCGATCGTGCGGCCTTCCTCCCGCTTGATCCGCTCCCGGTCCTGACGCAGAACAATCGCCGCGTTCTCCGCGGCCATCTCCACAAGCTTCTCCTTCGTCCCCTTCTTCGGCACCCGCAGATAAACCTTCTGTCCGCGCTTTTCGGAAAGCCACCGCCCCACAAGCTCCTGATCCTCGATCTCTGTCTCCAGCATCAGCTCCCGCGGCACAAACGGCGTCCCCGCGTAATACTGCTTGATAAAGCTGCTTAAAATAACCGCCTTTGTATCGTGCGGCGCGACCCGCAGATAAAAATGATCTCTCCCGATCATCTTGCCGCCGCGGATAAAAAAGACCTGTACCACCGCGTCGCCGCCGTCTGCGGCCATCGCCAGCACATCCTTATCCTCGCCATCCTCATGGGTAATCTTCTGCCGCTGCGCGACCTGACGCACGCTGCTTAGCAGATCCCGGTATTCTATTGCCTTTTCAAAGTCCAGTTCTTCAGATGCCTGCTCCATCTTCTCCTGCAGCATATCCAGCACCGGCGCGTAATTCCCGTTCAGGAACTCCAGCGCTCCGTCTACAGACCTGCGGTATTCCTCACTGCTGATTTTCCCCTGGCAGGGCGCCGGGCATTGTCCGATATGGTAATACAGACACGCGCGGTCTTTTCCAATATCTCTTGGCAGAGAAAGCGTACAGCTGCGGAGCTTATAGATCTTGTTAATCAGTTCAATCGTATCCTTCACTGCTCCGGCGCTCGTAAACGGGCCAAAATATCTGGATTTGTCCTTTTTCATATTGCGTGAAAATACGACACGCGGGAATTCCTCAGAAACCGTCACCTTGATAAACGGATAGCTCTTATCATCCTTCAGCATCGTATTGTACTTCGGGCGGTGCTCCTTGATCAGGTTGCTCTCCAGCACAAGCGCTTCCAGCTCCGAATCTGTCACAATATATTCAAAACGGCAGATCCGCTGCACCATCTGCTCAATTTTCGGACCCTTATTGCGGCTCGTCTGAAAATACTGCCGCACCCGGTTCTTCAGGCTGATTGCCTTGCCGACATAAATAATATCATCCCGTGCGTCATGCATAATATAGACTCCAGGACGCCCTGGAAGCTTTTTCAATTCTTCTTCTATATTAAAAGCGGGGGCATTTTTTTCGTCCTCCAAACGCACCCTCCCTTCTCCCGTACACCAGCGCCAGGCAGCAGTTCCATATGCGGCCGTCCAAAACGACGCGCTCTGCGTCCTTAATACTGCCGCAGCTCCTCATTTTCTCCATCCGACGTCTTATCTATGCTGCGGATCTCCACATAATATTCAAAGTTCTCATTCACCTGCACCAAAACCCGGTCTCCGACCTTATGTCCGAGAAGCGCCTTCCCCATCGGAGACTCAATGCTGATCCTGCCATCCAGCGAATTTCCCCGCACAGACGTCACAATCTGATAGACCTCTGTCTCGTCATCGTCTTCTACATATACCTCTACTTTATTGTGAATTCCGACCTCATCCTCTTTCGAGTCATCCGAAATCACCTCCGCCGTCTTCAGCATCCTCTCCAGATAGCGGATACGGCTCTCATTTTTATTTTTATCCGTCTTTGCCGCGTGATATTCAAAATTCTCACTCAGATCGCCGTGCGCACGCGCCTCTTTTACCGCCTCAATCGCTTCCTTTCGTACAACCAGCTTGCGGTACTCGATTTCCTCCTGAATGGATTTCACATCCGCCTCTGTCAACTGTTCCCTCATGAAACTATGCCTTCTTTCCGTTTAAAAACTATCCATATAACTGTTCAGTACCTTCACAGTTACCTATCCATTCTTCTCCGTCTCTGCCGACTGGCCTCATACATCAGCACCGACGCCGCAACAGCGGCATTCAGCGATTCCACCTGTCCGCACATCGGAATGCGAATCCGCGCGTCCGCGAGCGCAGCCGTCTCTTCTGTCAGCCCCTGGCTCTCATTCCCGATCAGGAAACCGGACGGTCCGCAGTAGGTTTCCTCATCGTAGGGAATACTCCCTTCCAGATGCGCCGCAAACAGGCGCACCCCCTTATGCTTCAATACACGCAGCTCCCGCCCAAAATCTTCTGTATAATAAAAAGGCATCCGGTAAACGGCGCCCATTGTGGAGCGTATGACCTTCGGATTATACAGGTCAACACAATCCGGGCTAAGCAAAATCCCCGTTACTCCCGCACCCTCAGCCGTGCGTACAATCGTACCGAGGTTTCCCGGATCCTGAAGATTCTCCAGCGCTATGAGCAAAGGCTCTCCGGCAGTACCCTCCGGGCTGCGCCCCAGCAAATCCTCCAGCTTATAATGATACTGCCGTATAACGCAGAGGACTCCCTGTGGAGTCCTCGTATCCGATACACTCTCAAACACCCGGTCCGACAGCACCACCACCGAACGATCCGCAGGAAAAAACGCCGGATTCTTTTCATAAAACCGTTCCGATACATACGTCTGCACAAGCTGACGGTCAGGCACCTCCAGAGCCATCTTCGGTCCTTCCACGACAAACACGCCCTGCGCATTCCGCTCCTTCGCCTTCTTTTGAAGCTGTATCAGCTGCTTCACCTGAGGATTTGATGTACTTGTAATCACCCTGCCACGATTTCCTTCCTGAAAGCATATACGCTGTTATCCGTTTCTCCGGCGCAAGCCGCACACTGCTTAAATCTGTATCGTTTTCGCCGCGAACACCGTGTGCTCTCCGCAAGCCCCTTGCTCACCCAGGCTCCCCGGCTCCGCTTAAATCTGCATCGCTTTCGCTACGCGCACCATGTACTCCGGAAGCTCCTTCTGCATCGCCAGCGCTTCATCAATGTCATAATCCACGTATTCGCCGTTTTTATAAGCTACCACGCGGTTCGACTTCCCCTCAATCAGCAGATCTGCTGCCATCGCGCCCATCATGGAACCATATACACGGTCACGGCAGGTCGGGCTTCCGCCTCGCTGCAGATGTCCCAGAATCGTCGCGCGTGTCTCCAGACCGGTCGCCGCCTCAATCCTGCGCGCCATACTCGTGGAATGCCCGATTCCTTCTGCATTTATGATAATATGATGCTTTTTCCCGCGTTTGCGGTTATTGATAATATTATTGATCAGAATCTGTTCGTCATAGTCATACTGCTCCGGCAGAAGAATATCTTCAGCGCCATTGGCAATACCGCACCACAGCGCGATATAACCGGCATTTCGCCCCATCACTTCAATAATGCTGCACCGCTCATGTGAAGTAGAGGTATCTCTGACCTTATCAATCGCGTCCATCGCCGTGTTCACAGCGGTATCAAAACCAATCGTATAATCCGTACAGGCGATATCCAGGTCAATCGTGCCCGGAACGCCAATCGTATTGATTCCTCTGGCCGCCAGCTGCTGCGCCCCCCGGAAAGAGCCGTCTCCCCCGATCACCACCAGGCCGTCAATGCCGTGCTTCCGGCAGATCTCTGCCCCTTCGTCCTGTCCTTCCTTCGTCCGGAACTCAGAACACCGCGCCGTATAAAGGATCGTGCCGCCTTTGGAAATCGTATCGGAAACGCTGCGCGCGTTCAATTCCTCAATCTCCTCATTCAAAAGTCCCTTGTATCCCTGGTAAATGCCCTTTACCCGGATTCCCTGTGACAATGCCTTGCGCACTACCGCGCGAATGGCCGGATTCATGCCGGGCGCATCGCCACCGCTTGTCAATACTCCAATTGTCTCCACCTTTTTCGCCATCTCACACCTCCTGTGCGTGTCCATAGTTCCTTTCCCATTCTAATCTATTTTTTCGCATTTGTAAAGGCAACAGTTCATTTTTAGAACGCGACTCTGCGAAGGGTGAAATGAAAATTTAAATTCCACAACTCGGGGGTACAAGTGGAATTCAGTCTTACTCAAAATTCCACTTGTATTTCCGGCGTTCGCAGCAAAAACCTAGTGGAAATCAGTCTTACACCATATGGCCTACCCAATTCTACTGGGTAAATGATGGCGTAAATGGAATGAAGTTTTTCTTCCTTGTTCACCCAGTAATCCCAGAAAGAGTGAAATCCACCGGAAAATCACAAATTTTGGCGTGGAAATAAACTTTTCACTTCAGCCGACTCTGCGAAGCGCAAGAACGCGGAAAGGGCGCGTATCCACGCGCCCTTTCCGTATAGCTGCCGCAGCAGCGCTTTTTACCTATCCGCATTTCTCTTTACGACCAGTAACGCACCGCTTTCACCGGCGTCCGGTAATCATAATCGGAAATCTTAATGCCGCCTTTCGGATACGCCTGTGAATTGCTCGCGTGCACAATCTGACCATCGCCAATATAAATTGCCACATGGGAAGCATAGCTCGAAGAACCATAGAAAATCAGGTCGCCCGGCTTTAAGCTGTCCAGATCTACCTCTACCGCCTCCGCGTATCCGGCTGCAATCTGTGATGCGCTCGGTCCATCCATCTGCTCATCTGCGGTACGAAGCAGCTTAATATTAAAGCACGCAAACACCGCATAAACAAACCCGGAGCAATCCGCCCCATTCGTCAGACTCGTCCCGCCATACACATATGGATTCCCGACATACTGTATCGCGAAATTCGCAATCTGCACACCCAGAGAATCTCCGCTGATCGAGATGCTGGCCGCCTCCGTCACCACGCCGGAGGAATCAATCGTATACTGCACAGATCCAACAACAATCGTGATCGACGTCGCCATCGTACCGTCTGAGTAGAAATAATACGTATTCGATCCGATCGTCTGCAGGCCGGTCACCATCGCGCCCGTTGAGTCAAAATAATAGGTACTGCCGCTAATCGTCTGGAAGCCGGTCATTTCATCTCCATTCGAATCCAGATAATAAGTCGAGCCATTGTAAGTCCACCACCCGGCCGGCCGGACAGCGCTCGTCCGCACACCGCTGCTGTTCACATAATATTTCCCAATCCACGTACTGGTGGCCATCTTGCCATCGCTCTGGAAGTAATAGTAATTCCCGTTGTACTTCACCCAAGAGCTGCGCACTGCCTCACCGCTGTTCGCCTTAAAATAGTAGGTTGCCGACCCGACCTTCTTCATCGTCTTGGTAATCTTAGCTCCAGTCGTCGTATCAAAGTAATAGATCTCTCCTCCTACCGCGTTCAGGCCGGTCAGAATCGCACCCGTGCTGCTCGCATAATAAGTATCATTGATCCAGCAGGAGGTACGGACTACGCCGGACGCGTTCAGACGATAGCGGACGCCGTCAACCCGGATCCAGCATTTCTTTTTCAGCGTACCCTTCGAGTTAAAATAATAGGTCTTGGAATCAATCGTATAGAAACCCGTCACCATCACGCCATCTTCATCGACATATTTTTTCCCATCAATCCAGGTACTCTTCTGAACCACACCCTTACTGTTGCAGTAATAATACTTGCCATTGTACTGCACCCAGCAGCTGGAATACCGGGTACCGCTGGATTTAAATATGTAGGTTTTGGAGCCGATCGTCTTCATACCGGTCACCATCACGCCTTTGCTGTTCACATATTTCTTCCCAACCCAGGTACTCTTCTGCACAACGCCATTCGAATCCGCATAATAATATTTGCCGTCAACCTTAAACCATCCCGTCGCGTATTTCGATGCGCTTGTGTAATAATATGTATCACCCTCAAGCGTCACAAAGCCCGTCTTCGTCTTCCCGGTATACTTGCCGTTCGCGCCGACCCATTTATTGCCGACCCAGGTGCTGACCGCCATCGAGCCGTCCGCCTGAAAATAATACTTGCCATGCCACGCTGAGACATAAAGAACGCCGCTGTCCTTCGCGTAATACTTCTTATCCCCTACCGTAATCCAGCCATACTGCAGGGTACCGTCCTCTTCTGAGAAATAAAGAAGCTTTCCATTGATCGTCACAAACCCGGTCTGCATAATACCATTTTCATCAAAATAGTATTTCTCTGAACCAATCGTCACCTTCCCGGTGGCATACCCCGGATCACTCGAAATCGTATACATAAGCCCGGCATCGGTCGTCACCCAGGCCGCCTCCGCCTGCAGTACCGGACTAAAAAGCACAAGCACCGCCATCAAAGCAGCAAACATCAGTGCCCTATTCTTTCCAAAACATCTCATTTTTCCACATCCTCACACGATATGCCCCAGCCGCTACCTGGCAGGTGTTACATTAAATAAATTACGATTTCTTTAAATCTTCTTTACGATTTTAACCCGAAACCGTTACAAAGTCAATACAAGCTTTCTCAAAAAACCCGCTTTTTCCGCCTCTTGACATTTCCATTTTTTCTGAGAAAATAGAAATAGTTGAATTTAAGAAAAATGACTGGAGATTATCACCATGAGACTTCGCAATATCCCTGGCGCGCGGGATGAGATCGCAGCCAGCCCCTTTGTTATACCGGAAAGCACCATGAGAGAAAAGAAAGGACACTGGGACACGGTTTTTGACCCCGCACAGCCGCTTTATCTGGAAATCGGCATGGGGAAAGGCCGCTTCATCACCGAAATGGCGCTTCGCCACAGCGATCGGAACTACGTTGGCATCGAAAAATACTCCAGCGTGCTGGTACGTGCTCTCGAAAAGCGGCAGCAGCAAAAAGATATGACAAATCTGCTTTTTCTGCGGATGGATGCAGAGGATCTGACCGACGTTTTTGGTCCGGAGGAGGTCGCTGGTATCTATCTGAATTTTTCCGACCCCTGGCCCAAAGACCGCCACGCCAAACGCCGCCTGCCCGGCCGCGAATTTCTCGCCCGTTACGAACAGATACTTATTCCCGGCGGCAGCGTTGAATTTAAAACGGACAACCGCGTCCTCTTCGACATCGCGCTTGACGAAGCCCGTGAGAAAGGATGGATCATCAGCGCCTGCACCTTCGATCTCCATAACGACCAGGAAATGGTGCGCGGCAATATCATGACAGAATACGAAGAGCGCTTCTCCGCACAGGGGAACCCGATCTGCAAAATGATTCTTACACACTAGCAGGATGCACACGGAATTATGATACAGGCTGCCATACAGGTCACGTCGGCCACTTCGAACCATCCAAACCACAACAGACATGACCTGCAGCAGCCTCCGCCCATGCCATCCTGCCGCGGCCAGACACTTCTTCTCTCCGGCACCGTATTATATATAGAAGAAACTTTTTCAGGAGAGACGCATATGCGCATACGCGGATTCCGAAAAAAGCTCCGCACCCTGGTCGCTTCCCGTCCCGGCCTCGAGCGGAAAGCCCTGCGTTTTTTCCATTCCATAGAAGAAACAAAACAAATCCTCGATAAAACCGAAAAAGGCGCAGAGAAAATTGCAGGTTACAGGTCACACCCTAGCCAGAGTAGATGAAGCTAAAAGCCACGCCAAGTAG
>JAJPXX010000134.1 GCA_021205225.1 Lachnospiraceae bacterium | reverse complement strand
ACCTTAACCAGCCCTCTCTTCTTCTTCGATGTTGAAGAGGAAGACACCACTGCCGGTTCATCCAGATCGCTTTCCTCCGAAGCACAGGCGCGCGGCGCCACTGTCAGGCTGAGCAGAAAAATAAAACACATAATAAACATTGGGATAACAGAAAACACTCTCTTTTTCTTCACTATTTTTTCCTCCAGATTTTAAATTGTACCTATTATAATAGATAAAATCACTTGACGCAAGAGAACATCTGAATATTCATTTGGCAAAGGTGCGAAAACAACTCCTTAAATTTTATGCCGTTTTCAGGAAAAACACAAAAAAGCATTATTGACAAGCGTTTTGTTCTATGCTACGTTTGAAACCGACAGGAAAGCGGTTATGTTCGTCGTCTCACACCAGATTTATGCGGACAAGCTTATGAGCCGACGGAAAAAAGTGCCAGCTCTGTCAGAAAAAGGAGGAAAGGAACATGATACTGGGAAAGAAAGAAGCAAAAAAGCTGCTCGCCGGCGTACTCTCGATGAGCATGGTATTCTCCGGATCCGCCGCTGTATGGGCAGAGGAAGAGACGGAGACGGAGGAAATCATCCCTTATGTCGTGGAAGGTGATTATTCCGGTGAGACCATCATCCTGCACAGCAATGACGTACACGGCAGCATCACCGGTTATGCCGCGATGGCCGCTCTGAAAGCAGATTATGAAGCGGCAGGCGCCGAAGTCATTATGGTAGATGCCGGCGATTTTATCCAGGGTACTACATACGTCAGCACCTCACAGGGCGCGACCGCTGTCGAGCTGATGAATCTCGCAGGATACGATGTCGTGACCCTCGGCAATCATGAATTCGACTACGGATATGAGAATCTGGTCACCATTCTGGAGGACGCAGAATTCGCTGTTGTCAATTCTAACATCCTTTACAATGACGAGGCTGCGTTTGACGGAAGCACTGTGATCACGACAGAAAGCGGCCTGACGATCGGTTTCTTCGGCGTAGAGACGCCGGAAACAGCGACCAAAGCGCATCCGGCCAAAATCCAGGGGGTAACCTTCCTGGCGGAGGCGGAGATGTATGCAGCGGCACAGGCAGAGGCGGACGCTCTGACCGAAGAAGGCTGTGACCTGATCATCGGTCTGGTTCATCTGGGTGTAGATGGCGAAAGTGAGCCGAACCGTTCGGTGGATCTGTGGGCGAATATCTCCGGCGTAGATTTCCTGATTGACGGCCACTCTCACACTGTCATGACGGAAGGCGAAGACGGACAGCCGATCCAGTCAACCGGTACCGCATTTGAAAACATCGGTGTGATTGAGATCAGTGCAGACGGCGAGATTGTCGACAATTACCTGGTTCAGACGGCAGCCTACTCCGGTTCAGACGATACGGTGGCTGCAGCAGCGCAGGAAATCATTGATGAGATTGAAGAGGTATACGGCGAGGTATTCGCTACCACAGAGGTACTTCTCAATGGTGAGCGCGAGCCGGGCGTCCGTACCGAAGAAACAAACCTGGGCGACCTGATCACCGACGCAATGCGCTGGTATGTTCTTAAGGATGGCGCAGAATCTCTTGGTATTGCAGAAGAAAATGTCGTAGCGATCACAAATGGCGGCGGTATCCGCGCGACGATTGAAGCAGGCGACATCACGATGAATGACATCAATACCGTCCTTCCTTTCGGCAACACAGTAGCTGTCGTGTATGTGACCGGCGAGGTTCTCCTTGAATCTCTGGAAGCTTCCACTTACAGCACACCGGAAGCGATCGGCGCATTCCCGCAGACCTGCGGCATTGAGTTTACTGTTGATACAACCGTCGCCTACGACGAAGGCGAGCAGTACGAAGGCTCCACTTACTTTGGACCGGCTTCCATCCAGAGAGTCACTATCACTTCGATCAACGGACAGGAATTCGATCCGGAAGCCACCTACGCGGTCATCACAAATGACTTCCTGGCAGCGGGCGGCGATACCTATTACGCATTCTCCGTATCTGAAGTTATGGATACCGGTACACCGATGGATGAGGCGGTCATTGCTTACATCGAAGAAGAACTCGACGGTGTAGTATCAGCAGACGCATACGGCGAATCCAGAGGCGACATCACCATCATTGCGGATGAAACAGAAGCCGCAGAGGAAGAGACACTGGAACCGGCAGCTTAAACGAACGAAATGTGAAAGGCTGCAAAAAGGGAGCTGTGAAAATACAGCTCCCTTTTCTAGTGTTTTATGCGCAGGGCTGCGTAAGATATTTTCCGGCTGCCGCCGGACGCAGCCCGCGCGGCGAGTAGGATTCGGCAAGCCGCCTCCTACTCGATTTATTCTTTTTTCTCCATTACACTTAAATAAGCCGGACGGACGATCTTGTCCGCGCAAATCAGCTCTTCAATGCGGTGCGCGCTCCAGCCGACAATTCTCGCGATGGCAAAGATTGCCGTATAAAGCTCCATGGGGATATTCAGCATACTGTAAACAAATCCGCTGTAAAAATCGACATTCGGACTTACGCCTTTGTAGATATGACGCTTCTCAGCTATCAGCTTCGGAGCCAGCTCTTCTACCGTCGCGTACAGGTGCATATCCTCATCGCAATGCTTTTCCTGTGCCAGCATTTCCACGTATTTCTTGAATATCCGCTCTCTCGGATCAGAGAGAGAGTAAATTGCGTGTCCCATGCCGTAAATCAGACCCTTGTGGTCAAATGCGTCGCCATCGAGAATCTTCGAAAGATAGGCTTCCAGCTCCTCGTCATCATGCAGGTCTCTTACGTTCGCACGGATATCGTCCATCATCTCCATTACCTTAATATTCGCGCCGCCGTGTTTCGGTCCTTTCAGGGAGGACATCGCGGCAGCAATGGTAGAATAGGTATCGGAGCCGGAAGAGGTGACCACTCGCGTGGTGAACGTCGAGTTATTGCCGCCGCCGTGTTCCATATGCAAAATCAGGGCGGTATCAAGCACCTTCGCTTCCACAGCGGTATACTGCCTGTCCGGGCGAAGCATCATCAGCAGATTCTCCGCAGTCGAAAGCTCAGGCGACGGGCGGTGAATATACATACTCTCGTCATTTTCATAATGGTTGTAAGCGTGATACGCATAAACCGCAAGTACCGGGAAAAGCGCAATCAGCTCAATACACTGGCGCAGGCTGTTGTGTACACTGGTACTCTTGGGATTTTTATCATAAGAAGCAAGCGTCAGGATGCTTCGCGTCATCGTATTCATGATATCAGAGCTTGGCGCCTTCATGATAACATCGCGTGTAAAATTCGTCGGAAGCGTCCGGCTTTTGCCAATGATATCTTTGAACTCCGCGAGTTCCTTCTCATTCGGCAGCTCGCCCATCAGCAGCAGATATGCGATTTTCTCGAAGCCAAATTCATTGCTGCCAAGATTCTTAATAAGATTCTGTACATTATATCCGCGGTACCAGAGCTCACCGTCACAGGGAACCTTTTTGCCATCTACCTTTTTCGAGGAAACAATCAGCGAAATATTGGTAAGCCCTGTCAGCACGCCATTTCCGTTGATATCTCTCAATCCAAGGTTCACACCGTATTCCTTGTAAAGCTCACGCGGGATGCTGTCATTCTTCCGACAGGTCTGTGAGCCTCTTCTGGTATATTCCGTCATATCAATCATGCGCATTTCCTCCCTGTTTGGGGTAACCGTCCAAAACGGCTCCGGCCAATGCAAAGCATAAATCCACGGCCTGCCATCCTGGTTCGTACCATTTTTTCCTTCTGACATCTTTGTATACAGAAACAGAAACAAAGGAATCTCTGTTCCATCCTTTGTTCTATTTCAGAATCTTCTGTTCAATGATCCATTCCGGAATTTGTCTGTATTGTATCTGCGTCGTAAATGAGCTGCTTTCTGAATGATCGGGTTCTGATTTGTCTGATTATAATTTTATTCACTACCAGGTTTTTCCGATTCGTTTCATTCTTCCCAATCTTACCACATAAATTTTTTTCGTCAAGAGTTTTTAGATTCTTTTAAGACTTTATGCATCTTTTTTCATAATTTTAAGCGTTCCGATAAAATTTCCGGCTATACCTGTTCTTCTTAATTATACCGGAAAGATATCCAGATCTTTTCCGTTTACCACCGGACCGTCATAGCCTGCGCTGTGAATTTCACGCAGAATGGCTTCGTCCCGTTTCTCGATTTCACCGGCCAGGTTGCGCGTATTATCCTGGATCTCCATATGGTAGATCCGATGAGTCGTTACCAGAAGCCGGGGGCGTGCCTTTTGTGCAATCCTGGCCAGATCACAGCTCAGGGTATGTACTTCACGGTGATATTTCTGCCATTTGGGGAGCCGGGCTGCGATTCCTGCGGTATATTCCACTTCATGCAGGAGAATATCACAGCCAGCAGCCTGTTCCGCTACCAGATCCAGAGGAGCGGTATCGCCGCTGATCACGATGGACTTTTCGCCCGACGTGAATTTATATCCATAGCTCTCCAGTGTTCCGTGGCTGACTGCGAAAGCCTCAACTCTCACCCGGTCATCCTGGTATACCACGCCGGGAGTGATCTCTTCCGGCTCCACCTGATACCCCTCTTCATTCGCCTTCTCAAAACCGTGAATGCGAAAATCGATATCCTCCTGATAGGCGGACAAAATATGCCGGGTCATATGTTCCATGCCTTTCGGCCCGAACACTTTTAACGGCTCCCTGCGCTCCAGTACCCAGGGAGTAAAAATCAGATCCGCATACCCGGCCGTATGATCCGTGTGCAGATGGGTACAGAAAGCCACCGTCAGGCGGTCCGGCCGCAGCGCGTCTATCCCCTTAAAATAAGCTTTCGATGCCTGCCGCACCACACCAGGGCCAAAATCAACCAGATAAGCCTGCTCTCCCACTACTACCGCGCAGGCAGGCCCGCTCGCGTCCGGACAGGCGTTTGGTGTGCCCGTTCCCAGCAATACCAGCTTCATATCCATACCTTTTCCTGTTCCTTCGTTCATTGTATTCTCGTAACCGTGAAGGTATTGAACAGTTACGTATTTTCAAAATGCGGCCAGCAGGGCGGCCTCCAGTCTCCCTTCATCCGTATCGGCTGCGGGCAGCTCCTTCCGTACAGCTCCAGCTCAACCCGTTCGATGATCTCCGGTTCTACCGGACGGTTCACTTCCACGCCAGGAATAGGGAAATCAACCGGAACGGTTTGAACCTTCTCCAGACGCCACAGTTCATCCATTCCCTCCAGCACAGTGCCAAAAACCGGGTAAATGCCCCGGTGCTCCGGGCAGGCGCGCAGGGGGAAGAAAAATTCGCAGCCTGCGATCCCGTGTTCTCCGTAGCCTCCCATTGCCACCACGCCGGGATAAGAATCCAGAGGAGACAGACCCGGATGAAGCTGAAATTCATTTGGTATCAGATACTGGCATTCCAGATGGCCAAAAGCGGTATAGCTCATATCAATCCAATTACCAGGGACAATCCGCTCAACCGCATGATGATCCAGGAATCCATTCGACGCGGCAAAGATGAAGCTGTTCACGGTATTGGGCGCCGCGTCCGGAAGCAGCTCTATCACAATTTTGCTGCCGTTTTCCATATGGAGAATTGCTTTCGGGTTCATCTGTTCTTCCTTTCTTTCACGCTTTCCTGTCAGCCGATGATCTCCAGCTTTTTCGGATAATGGTTAAGCACTTCCACCCCATTTTCCGTTACCAGCACCAGATCCTCTATCCGCACTCCTGTCTCTCCCGGCAGATAAATACCAGGCTCAATGGAAAAGATCATACCGGGAACTGCTTCCCATGTATTTGCGGCGGATACATCCCCATATTCGTGTTCACTCAAACCGATAAAATGCCCCAGCCGGTGTGTGAAATAAGAACCATATCCCGCAGCTGTAATCAGATCTCTGGCGGTCTGATCCAGACGGCTCAAAGGCACTCCGGGACGAATCGCTTCAATCGCCGCCTCATTGGCGCGGCGAACCGTATCATAAATCTGCCGGCAATGCTCACTGGCGCTCTTAAAGTAAAATGTCCGGGTCATATCGGAGCAATATCCATTCCTGATGCACCCCACGTCAAAAAGAACACAGTCTCCTGCTTTCACTGCCGTATCATCCGGGCTGTGGTGAGGGTCAGCAGCGTTGGCGCCAAAGGCCACCAGCGGGGAAAAGGAATACCCGTCCGCCCCCAGATCCAGATAAATCTGCAGCATCTGATCCGCCACCTGCCGTTCCGTCACGCCTTCGTGAATCAGCTCTTTAAATTTTGCCATCGCCGCATCATTGATCAGGGAGGAAGCACGCATCCGGGCCTGTTCCCCTTCATCCTTGATTCCCCTGGTAAAATCTACAGCGGGGGAACCGATCAGGAATCCGGCCGCAGCGTTCGCTTCCATCAGCGGCAGCAGAAACCGGGCTCTGATCTCTTTATCCACACCTAAAACTGCGTCTCTGTCCAGGCAGGGAGCCACAACATCCGCAATACGGTCTGTATCTGAATACCATACCTTCTGAATACCGACCTCTTCCGGAACATGAAACAGACGGTTCAGGAAAAAGGCATGGTTTCCATCCGCCCGCAGCAGGAGCGCATAAAAGCGTTCCATCGGAGCCATATAAACTCCGGTAAGGTAAAAAATAGACATGGGATCCGTCAGAAGCATCTGATTCATTCCCTGATCCTTTAAAGCAGCCAGAACCCGGTTTGTCCGGTTCACATCCAGCATCCATCGTCATCCTTTCTGTATCGTTCTTTTCTATTATTTCGCAAGGAAAGCCGCCGTCTACGCATCCGCACTTTTTTTGTACAGGTGCATATATCTGGAGCAAAGACCGCAGAAAGCCTGCAGGCATCAGAACTGCGTGCGCAGCTTTGGATCCAGCAGATCCCGCAGGCCGTCGCCGATGAAGTTCGCGCCAATCGACATCGTAAAAATGGCAAGTCCCGGAAAGCCTGCAATCCAGAATTTATTGAAATTGTCGACGCCTTCCGATACCATCATTCCCCATTCCGGAGTAGGCGGCGCAGAGCCAAGTCCCAGGAAGCTCAGCGTGGAAAACATCAGGATCTTATTTCCAATATCGGTCGTCGCCATGATAATTACGGAGCTGATACTGTTCGGAATGATTTCCCGGATCAGAATCCGCGAATTGGTCGCTCCCATCGCCTCAGAGGCCGTGACATATTCATTCTCTTTCACACTGAGTACAACGCTGCGCATCAGCCGGGCATAGGTCGGCCATGATACGATAACCAGAGCGAACATGGTATTAAACAGGTTCGATCCCATTACGGCATTGATAATCATAGCCAGAACCAGGGACGGGAAAGACAGGATCATCTCAGAAAAACGCATCATGACATTGTCGACCCAGCCGCCCACATATCCGGCAATGGCTCCATAGAACGTGCCGATGACGCCGGCAATCACAACCGTCAGGCAGCCAGCCAGCAGGGAATAGCGGGCGCCATAGAGAACGCGGCTGAAGATATCCCGTCCGAACTTATCCGTTCCGAACAGATGAGCCATCGTCGGCGCCTGCAGCTTCACCGTCAGATCCTGCTCGATCGGATCATAAGGGGCAATCAACGGCGCAAAAATGGCTGCGAGGATCCATGCCAGGCAAATGATAACGCCGACCGTGAAGAGGTGGTTTGATTTAAACATTTTCTTGATGGAAAGAAGCATCAGCGGCACCTCACTCTCGGATCGATAATCCCGTACAGGATATCGACAATGGTATTAATGACCATATAATTCAGGGCGATCAGCAGCGCGACTCCGATAATGGCCGGATAGTCCACAGCCAGCACGGATTTATAAGCATATTGGCCGACCCCTGGCCATTGAAAAATCGTCTCCACAAGCACCATGCCGCCAAGCAGATTACCCAGTCCAAGCCCGATTACAGTAAGAACCGGAATCAGGGCATTGCCCAGGGCATGGCGGATGATCAGGCGCATACCTCCCATCCCTTTGGCTTTGGCTGTACGGATGTAGTCTGTAGAAAGCACGTCCATCAGGTTCGAGCGCGTCGTTCGGGTGATCAGCCCCATGGTGAATGCCGCCAGAACAGTACCGGGCATCACCAGATGACAGAATGCATCCCACGCTTTGGCAAGATCCCCTTCAAGCAGGCTGTCGATGACATACATCCCGGTGACCGTGGCAGGAGCAGAAAAGGAATTGCTCAGGCGCCCCGGCCCAGGCGCTATTTTCAGCTTATAATAAAAGAAATACAGCATCAGCAGGGCAAACCAGAATGGCGGAATGCTGACACCTGTCACAGAAATCGTACGGAACACATGGTCAATCGCGCTGTTGCGCCGGATGGCCGAAACAATGCCGAACAAAATTCCCACCACAGAAGCCAGGATGATAGAAAACAAAGCCAGCTCCAGGGTAGCCGGGAAACAGCGCGCCAGGTCGTCCAGCACTGCCTGGTTCGTGCGGATCGAGGTTCCCAGATCCAAGCAGAGCAGGCTCTTGATATACAGGAAATACTGGACAATCACCGGCTTGTCCAGGCCATATTTTGCACGGTAAGCAGCCACGATCTCCTCGTCACTCAGCGCCTGCTGGCTCAGATTCGCCACCTCTGGAGAACCCGGTATCATCTTAGTCAGGATAAATACCAGGGTAGCTACCCCCAAAAGCATGATAATCAGGTTCAGAAGCTTTTTTCCGATAAACTTTAATTGCTCCATATAAATCCTCTTTTTCGTGTTCTGCACGACATCTTTTCTTTTGCACAGACCGAACGCATCGCCTGCGGTATTGCTGACAGATGTTCTGGCGCAGCCTGATGCAGAGGTCGGGCTGCGCCGTAAATGATTATTTTATTCCCGCGAAGCAACGAGCCAAGTAGCCGTGCTTGCACGGATATTTGGCGACTGCCGCGAGGGTTTTATTTTACATTGATAGTAGTCAGGTCAATCGTGATCGAATCCCGGAACTCGACGCCCTCAAGCCGCACGTTGTAAGCAATATGTGCCGGAGCCTGCGCGATCATGATGAACGGTCCATACTCATACATTGCTTCCTGAATCTCCCCAAGCACTGCGGCGCGGTCATCGTTGTCCGTTGCAGCCATAGCCTCGGAATAGAGCGCAGCCAGATCCGGATCCATATCAGCCGTCCAGCCTGCGCGCAGACCAACGGTGCCGCCCGGCAGGAACTCAAGCTGCACATTCGGATCCATGTAGTCCGGTCCCCAGTACATTACTGTAAAGCCCAGAGTGCCTGAACGGTAAGCATCGCCGTATCCGGCTGCCCAGGCTTCTGTCACAAGGTTGACATTGATGCCGACTTCGGACAGATCACTCTTGATCTTCTGTGCCAGATCCGTAAGCAGGATGCCCTCCATATCCAGATCCGTCACAGTCATGTCGATATCAAAGCCATCGGCATAGCCTGCCTCAGCCAGAAGCTCCTTTGCCGCATCTACATCTCTGTAATCAGTGGGACGTTCACCCAGGCAGCCCATGAAGCCTACCTGAATGATATCATACGGCGTCGTGGTGCCTTCCCCGCAGATGGTCTGGATACCCTCATAGTCCAAAGCCAGGCGGATCGCCTGCTGCACCTGTGTATCAGATACCGGGCCGCCATAGGTCTCATCCATGTTCATCATCACAAAGGCAACCGTCTTGGTGGTTCCATTGGCGATTTCAATATTCTCCTCGCCCTCCAGCTCTTCCATGGTATCATCTGTCATGTTCAGAGCGATATCAATGTCGCCGGTGGCCAGAGTCATCATCTGCGTGTTGGAATCAGACTGAATCTTCAGGATATATTTGTCTACGTTGCTTGTCTCCTCACCCCAGTAGGCAGTGTTTTTCTCTAAAACCACTTCCTCATCCGTAATGTAGCTGGTGAGAACATAAAGTCCGGAGCCGGCGCTCGTACCGTTTAAATACGTCTGTGCCGTATCCGTGCTGGCCGCGTCTTCGTCTGACGTGCCGCCATTTTCCATCACAACCGCACTGTCCAGAACAGACAGAGAATTGTAAGTCAGCTTCGAGAGGATGGCGCTGTCCACCTGATTCAGATGAAAGACCACGGTGTAATCATCGGGGGTGTCGATGCTCTCGATGGTATCGCAGATAAAGGACGGATTGCCGACCAGGTACTTGCAGCGGTTAATACTGAATGCCACATCCGCGCTTGTCATCGGATTTCCGCTGGCAAATGTTACATCCTGGCGAAGGCTGACTGTAAGCGTCAGGCCGTCCTCGGAAAATTCGTAGCTTTCTGCCAGAAGCGGCTGCGGGGTATCATCGTCGGAATAGAAACGGAACAGCGTTTCGTAGCAGGCGTTGACGATGAGCTGCGGATATTTTTCATAAACATATCCCGGATCCAGAGATGAGAAGCCTGCCCCCATTGCTATAATCACTGTGTTACTGGTCTCAGAAGCGGACGCCGTGATGCCAACACCGGATAAAGCGGTCGCTGCCACGCCTGCCGCAGACCCTCTCAAAAAGTCTCTTCTGCTGATTTTTTTCATTATTTTTTCCTCCTGATTTTATTCTGGCAAATGACGTTCCGCCATTTGCGCATAACCGTTCAGAACGGCCTGTCGGCTGTTTTGAATCGTTACGTTTATACTTAGCGCCAGACGCGAGCTGCCATTCCATGTACGTCTGTGTGCATCATGAGGCTGTCTCCCATCCGGCATTGTTTCATGTACGGAAGCCCGTATTCGAACAACTGCACAACAATCAGGCTTTTTCCGTATCATAGAGATGGCATGCGACAAAATGCCCCGGCTCGATCTCTTTCAATACCGGCTCGTCCCGCCCGCATCGGTCACAGGCTTTGGGACATCTGGTATGAAACCGGCATCCGGACGGCGGATTGGAAGGGCTCGGTACTTCTCCCTCAAGACGGATACGTGTGCCCTGGCCGGATTCCCCTACCTGCGGGATTGCGGACAGCAGCGCTTCTGTATAGGGATGGTAGCGTTTTTCATATAGACGGTCGTACGCGGCAATCTCCGCCACCTTGCCCAGATACATGACAGCTACCCGATCACTGACCTGATACACCACATTCAGATTATGAGAGATAAAGAAATAAGTCAGCCCCAGCTTTCCTTTCAGATCCTGCAGTAGATTAAGAACCTGTGCCTGCACCGACACATCCAGCGCGGACACTGCTTCGTCACAGATAATGAGACTCGGATTCAGCGCCAGGGCGCGGGCGATCCCGATTCTCTGTTTCTGGCCGCCGGAGAGCTCATGCGGATAGCGGCTGAGGACGTAAGTATCCATCCCAACCAGCCGAAGCAGTTCTTCTATCCGGGCATTCACATCCATCTCCTTTTGCAGTCTGTGAATCTCGAATGGCTCCATCAGGATCTGCCGGATATTGCGGCGGGGATTCAGACAGGCGGATGGATCCTGAAAAATGATCTGCGCCTTCCCCCGCATCTTCCGCAGCTCGGCTCCCTTCATATTTGTAATATCTGTTCCGTCCAGGATCACTCGTCCCCCGGTAGGCGGGATGAGACGGATCAGAGCGCGCCCCAGCGTGCTTTTTCCACAGCCGCTTTCACCCACAACGCCGAATGTCTCTCCTCTGTAAATATCAAAGCTGACGTCGTCCACAGCTTTCACAACGCCGGAACGTTTCTCTTTTCCTTTAAAATATACCTGTAAGTGGTCAGCCGTCACCAGCACCTGCTTCTTATTCTCTGCCATGAGCGTTCCCCCCTGCCTGATCCTCTTCCGCATACAGCCAGCACCGGACATCCCGTTCATCAGAAATGCTTCGAAGCGGCGGAACCTCCTTTTTGCAGCTTTCTGTCGCGCGGGGACATCTTGGCCAGAAGCTGCATCCTTCGATCCGCTGGGTCGGGTTGGGTACCATCCCCTCGATCGTCTCCAGCGGCTTCCGTTCCTTTGTGACAGCCGGAATGGCGTGGAGCAGTCCCTGGGTATAAGGATGCTTCGGAGATGTGAAAATATCTCTCACCGGAGCTTTTTCCACCACATGACCCGTATACATGACGATGACCGTATCGCACAATTCACTGACAACGCCCAGGTCGTGAGTAATAAACAGAATTGAGGTGCCTCTTTTTTCATTTAATTCCCGGATCAGATCCAGAATCTGTGCCTGGATCGTCACATCCAGAGCTGTTGTCGGCTCGTCGGCAATCAGCACCTCCGGCTGACAGGCCAGCGCCATGGCAATCATCACTCTCTGGCGCATACCGCCTGACATCTGATGCGGATATTCATACGCACGGGCTTCCGGGTTCGCTATTCCCACCTCCCGCAGCAGCTCGATCGCTTCCTGCATGGCTTTCTTTTTTTCCATACCGCGATGAAGCTGCAGCACTTCTGCAATCTGACGGCCGCAGCGTATGATAGGATTCAGCGAAGTCATTGGCTCCTGAAAAATCATGGAGATCTTATTTCCCCGAATCTTCTGCATCTCCCTTTCTGAAAGGCCGGTCAGCTCCTGCCCGCCAAACAGAATTTCTCCGCCTGTGATTTTTCCGGGCGGATTGGGGATCAGTCCCATAATGGCAAGGGAGGAAACACTCTTTCCGCTTCCGCTCTCTCCCACAATGCCAAGCTTCTCTCCCCTGTGCAGGGTATAATTCAGCCGATCAACAGCCCTGACCGTTCCCTCTACCGTATGAAATTCAACACATAAATCCCTGATTTCCAGGGTGATTTCCGACTGGCTCATAGTATCTCTTGTTCTTTCTGATTTTTTCGTAACAGTTCATAACCGACGCGCCTGACTGCGGCCTGCTGTTTGGAACAGTTGCACGCTGTTTTTCTGCTTCCCCCGGCTTTTGCAAAATAATTTGAGGATTTGCAGTTTCACCAGTTTACAGTCTTAAAGTGTCTGACAAAAGAAAAAGGTAACTGTTCAGTACCTTCACAGTTACGGGAAAAAGTCCATTTAAAATCGCTGCGCGATGGGACTTTTTCCTGTAAATTGTACGTTTTCATACGTACCTCGCAGCAAGTGCGAGCTACTGTCCTGAATAGTTACAGAAAACGGAATTTTGAACACCCTTGTTTTCAAAACTTTTTTCTACTCTACCATAGAATAACGATAATTTCAAGAAAATCTTTCATGCTTTTCTTTACATCATGGCAGAGAGAACAGGACGAGTCCCACTGCCCCTGAACCCAGCATTGCCCAGATAGGGCTTATTTTCCATTTTCTCAGAATCAGAAATGCCCCGATAAAAATCACGACGGCTCTGGCATTGATGCCGCTTTGGCTGTCAGACAACGATGAGTTACCGCAAACCGCCGTAAAAAACAGACTGATTCCCGCCGAAGCAATCATGGCGATGACTGCCGGGCGACCACCGGAAAGAAGCCCCTGTACAAAATTCATCTCCCGAAAACGATAATAAAAGTACGCCAGCGTCATGACGATTGCACAGGATGGGGTCACACAGCCAAGCGTGGCGGCTATCGCGCCAGGCAGACCTGCCACCAGAGTTCCTACGAACGTCGCTGAATTGATTGCGACTGGTCCGGGCGTCATCTCCGCAATCGTAACAATATCCGCGAACTGTGTCATGTTTATCCAGGAATGCACTTCCGTTACCTGATGCTGGATCAGCGGCATTGCCGCATATCCGCCGCCGATGCTAAAAAGACCAATCTGAAAAAAGCTCCAGAACAGTTCAAGATAAATCATACTTCACAGCCCCTTTTCGTTTCTTTCCGTCATACAGGGTTTCCAGTATACCGATGCTTCCGCAAAGGAAAAGAACCAGAATCATGTTTACATCAAAAAAATGGATAGCCGTAAATGCCCCAGCGAAAACCAAAACCGGAAGCATCCGCTTCTTTTGCAGAATTGGTTTCAGCATGTCAATAACCACATCAAAAATCACCGCCGCTACCCCGCATAACAGTCCTGCCATAACCAGGCTAACCAGAGCATTATCACGGAATGCCTGGTAAAACACAGAAATAACAGAAATGATGACAAGCGGAGGAATCACAGTACCCGCCACAGCCAGCAGCGCACCGGAAATGCCTGACACATGGTATCCCACGAGAATCGACGCGTTGACCGCGATGGCTCCCGGAGATGACTGTGCGATCGCCGCTATATCCAGCATCTCCTGTTCTTCCAGCCAGCCCAGTTCTTCTACAAAGCGCTTGCGCATCAGCGGAACAATCACGAATCCGCCTCCAAAGGTGCAGGCGCTCAGCTTAAAGACAGAGAAGAACAATTGTAATAATTTTGATTTTTTTCGTTTATCCACGTTATCCCCTTCATCAGGCAGGACAGCTTTGCCTCCTGCCAGTCCATCTTGCTTTATGCCCGGCAAAAACCGGAAATCCATATCTTTGGCTGAAGTGAAAAGTTTATTTCCACGCCAAAATTTGTGATTTTCCGGTGGAT
>JAJPXX010000062.1 GCA_021205225.1 Lachnospiraceae bacterium | reverse complement strand
TTTCATTGCTATTTGTGCCGCCAACCGAAGGGCGGCGGAATGGAGATTAAAATGACATATCTGGGACAGTTACTGTTTGAGGAAGGGCGCAAAGAAGAGCAAAAAAACACGGAGCGAGAACGCCTGCGCGCGGAAAAGGCTGAAATGGAAGCGCGAAAAGCACAAGAAGAACTGAGAGAATTAAAAGAGCAATTTGGATTGAATTAAATAAGCTGGATATAATTAATAATCCCCTGCATGATAATCAATTTATCCATGCAAGGGATTTCATACGCCTTTCTCGTCATATCTCAGCAGGAAAAGCTTCACATCCTCGCCGTTTCAGACCTTCATCCTCCGGCACAGCCTGGCTGCCTCGCCTCTGGTAATCACTCGTTTCAGGTCTTCGTTCCCGTTTTTATCCAACAGCCCCAGCGCGCACGCCGCCCTGACATAAGGCCGCGCATAACCAGAGCATTTTTCATCATATACGCAGGGCTTCTCTGCCGGCAGCTTTTTACGGCTCTTATAGCCATTGACCGCGAAGGAAAAAAACTCTTCCAGCGTCACTTCTTTTTCCGGGTAAAAACATCCATTTTCCACCAGATTCCCATCTATGATCCCATTCTGCCACGCGCACTCGACGGCGCCCGCGTACCATTCATGGCCGATCACGTCCGCAAACATATCGTTGTAAACATTTGTATAGAAAAAACGAACCGTCTGAATGACCATATCCAGCACATCTGCTCTGCAGGCGGGACGATCCGGTTCTGACAGATCCGTCAAAAGCAGCGCCTCCCCTTCAGGATTTGAAATTTGTTCGTAAGCCGCCGGTTTCACAGGAAGCGCGATATGCGCGGGCGGATTCCAGTCCCCGAAACCGGCTGTCACACAGTCCGCCAGGCGCTGATACTCTGGCCAGCCTTTACACACGCGCACCAGTTCTTCCGCCACAAATTCCGCCATCCGATATGCGCCGTAATCATTCGTATGCGTGTAATCATCCGGAAAAAAGCTGGTGCGGACAGCCTCCCGCCCACGCTGCGTAATCCACGCCATGCTGCGCTCATGCAGTTCCAGCACCGGCACATGGAATTCTTCGCCGATCTCCCGGCATACCTGCGCGTATTCCCGCAAAAGATCATTATAGCTGCCGTCGCTGCCCTTCCAGGTATTTCTGGCCAGCGGAGTCACCAGAAGTGGGAAGGCGCCTCTCTGGCGGCATTCCTCTATGTAGCGCTCCAGATTCGTTCGATAGCCGCCCTGCGCTTTTAAATGCTCCAGCTTCTGGTCGTTGTGCGCAAACTGAAAAAGGCAGAAATCCCCCTCGCGGATGTATTTTTCCACAATCGCGTAATGTCCTTCCTCACGGAAGGATTCAGTCGTCAGGCCGGAATGCGCGTGATTGGACACCGCCACCTCACCGGTCAGATACGCCGGGAGCATCTGCCCCCAGCCGGAATAACTGGTACCCGGAGCATACGGATAATCCGCGCTCTGATCTGTCACCGTAGAATCGCCGGCAATATATACCGTCGGGCAATTTATCTGCTCTACTGTAAGCTCCGAAATCCGCGGAATTGCCGAAAGAATGGTTATGTCCAGTGTGGTGTCACAACAGGCCTTCGTCCGGCCGCGCGGGATGATGTCGCAGACATTCGCGGTCATCGTATGCTCGATTTCGAAGCCCGAATTTTCTGGCAGCCCTGTAAGAAATGCCTCCGTCCGGTTACCAGTCCGGTCTGCGGCAAATGGCTCAGGCTGATTTCCGGCACAGTCCACAGCAAACGGCTTAGTCTGGCTCCCAGCCTGCTTAGTATGATTGAGCAGAAGCCCCAGTCTTCTTCTGCCGGTAAAAATAAGCCAATCATAATTCGCTTCGCCGGAAGCACATATTTTTACCGTTACCCTGTAATTTCCCTGTTCCGGCACATCCAGCTTAAAGATAAGCGGAATCTGCCTGTGTTCTTCCTCAGTAAATGAAGCCTTGCTGGCATCTCCGGGTGAATCTGCTGTTTCCCTGCGCTTTAAATCCGCCGCCATTCTGTCTGATTCCAGAAAGCATCCATACGCATCTTCTTCTATATAAGAAAGTATTTCATCCTGATACCAGTAAAGCGGATCAAACCCGGAGTTCAATTCCGGCAATTTCAGAAACTCCTGTTCTTTCCGGTTCTCCTCCGTCACAAAACCATAGCCCTTACCCGGCTGATACAGGTCAGCGGCCGAAACATGGACAACTTCTCCTCTGTTTTCCGACGATGCCATATCATCGATTTTCTCACCAGTCCCAAACACAAATCGTTTGCAAAACATCCTCCAGACTTCCTCCCTTACGTATTCACAGCCAGGCTTTCATATGCGAATAGTATATCACTCAAACTGCGCGGTGTACAGCTTATAATAGAATCCGCCTTTTTTCATCAGGCTCTCATGTGTCCCCTGCTCGACTACATCCCCGTGGTCGACGACCAGAATCCGGTCGGCGTGCTGGATCGTGGACAGGCGGTGGGCGATCACAAAGCAGGTCTTGTCATTCATCAGCTGCCGCATGGCGGCCTGTATTTCGCGTTCGGTGCTGGTATCCACGTTTGAAGTCGCTTCGTCCAGGATCAGCATTTTACAATCAAAGAGCATCGCGCGAGCGATTGTGAGAAGCTGCTTCTGCCCTTTGGAAATGTTGCCGCCGTCCTCACTGATGACGGTCTGATAGCCCTGCGGCAGGCGCATGATAAAGGGATGAATATGAGCAGCCTTCGCGACCGCTTCTACCTCTTCCTGGGTCGCGCCTTCTTTTCCATAAGCGATGTTGTCAAAGATTGTCCCCTGGAACACCCAGGTATCCTGCAATACCATCGCATAGGCGCCGCGGAGGCTGGAGCGGGTGTAATCCCGGATGTCCGTACCGTCTACCGTGATGGAACCGCTGTTCACGTCGTAAAAACGCATCAGCAGATTGATAATCGTCGTTTTGCCCGCCCCGGTCGGACCGACGATAGCAATGAGCTTTCCGGCGTCCGCCGTCAGGCTCAGATCATGCAGAATTGTCTTTCCCTGGTCATAGCCAAAGCTGACATGGCTCAGCTTTACGTCGCCTTTTACATCCGTAAGCGCACGCGCGTTCGCACGGTCCGCGATTTCCTCCGATTCGTCCAGAAGACGAAAGACGCGCTCTGCGGCGGAAAGAGCGGAAAACAGTTCATTGATAATATTGGCGATCTCATTGATCGGGCCGGAGAATTTACGGGAATACAGCACAAACGAGGAAATCTGTCCAAGAGAGACGCTTCCCATCATATAAAGGGCGGAGCCCAGAATCGCGATCAGCGACAGGCTCAGGTTATTGATGGAACCCATCGTCGGACCAATGGTCGTACCGTAGTAATCCGCCTGATAATACGCATCCGCGGCATCCTCATTAACCTCAGCAAACCGGTCTCTCACCTGGTCCTCATAGGCATACGCCTGAATCGTTTTCTGCCCGGAGAACATCTCTTCTACAAAACCGTTCATCGCGCCGTAGCTGGCGGAACGGCGGCTGTAACGCGGCCGCGTCTTTCCCCGCATATATACGGTATAGCACACAGACACGGGGATAGTCACCACAACTACCACCGACAGCAATGGCGAAATATAGACCATCATGGCAAAGGAGCCGATGACCGTCACAAGAGAGGTCATGATCGAAACCACATCCGTGGAAATACAGGTACAGACCACATCAATATCGTAGCTCACACGGCTGATGATATCGCCCGCCTGATTGCGGTCAAAATAGCCCACCGGAATCCGCATCAGCTTGTCAAAGACATCCTTCCGCATTTTCCGGGCAATCCACTTGCTGACATACATCATGATCACATTGATCGCGATGGTCAGCAGAGAGGAACACACATAGCAGATCAGCATCCGTTTCGCGTAATAATACACTCGTTCAAAATCAACCTTCCCCGCTCCGGCGGCAGCTTCGTTGATGGCGGAACCCGCCAGGCTCGGCCCCAGCAGAGAAAGGACATTGGATACCAGACAGAGAAGCAGAACAAGCAGCAGAATCCACTTATAGACTGCCATATAGCGGATCAGGCGGAGAAACGTCCCGCTGGTATCTTTGGGTTTTTTTGCATTAGAAACTGATTGTGCCATTGCTTATCTTCCCTCCCCCATCTGTGTATGGTAAATTTCACGGTATTTCGGGCAGGATGCCATCAGTTCCTCGTGCGTGCCGTGGCCGATCACATCTCCCTCATCCAGCATGATAATGTCGTCCAGGCTCATAATCGAGCTGATTCGCTGTGCCACCACGATTGTGGTCGTGTCGCGGTATTCCTCCCGGATAACCTTGCGCAGGGCGGCATCCGTCTTATAATCCAGTGCGCTTGACGCGTCGTCCAGCACCAGAATTTCCGGATGCGCCGCCAGCGCGCGCGCAATCAGGACACGCTGCCGCTGTCCGCCGGAGAGATTCGCTCCATGGATAGCCGCCTGATGCTGATAGGTATCGTCATAGGCTTCGATAAACTCCTGCGCGCGCGCATTCGCGGCGGCGGTGCGGATTCCCTCTTCGTCCACGCTGCGGCCAAAATCTATGTTTTCTGCCAGAGACTCGGCAAAAATCACGTCATTCTGGAAAACCACGCCGAATTTCCGGCGCAGATCGTCCTTTTCATAGGTGCGCACGTCTTTTCCATCCACAAAAATGTGCCCTTCTGTCGGATCATAAAACCGCATCAGCAGGTTAATCACCGTAGTCTTTCCGCAGCCTGTAGCGCCGATGATTCCCAGAGATCCGCCTTTTTTCATCGCAAAGGAAAGCTCCAGGATGGACATCTGGATTCCTTCATGCACAGCTGATTCATTCCCAGATGACAAGTTTTCTCCCCGAATCGCTGATTTTCCTGTCGGCGCCGGGCGCTTCGTTTGCTTCATTTTCCCGGAAGCCGCAGAAGTCTGCGTCACGTCGTCAGGCTTCCCGGAAACTTCCCCATAACGAAATGACACATGATCAAATACAATAAACTCCTCCCTTTCGGTATGCGCTGCCTGCTCCTCCGGGATCGCCGCCAGTCCCTCCGGCTGAACAATCACCGCCTCGATTCTTTTGGCGGACGCGGTGGCCTTAGAGAGCATCATAAAGACACGGTTCAATCCCATGACGCCCATCAGGATCATATTAAAATAAGTCAGAAACGCCAGAATCACGCCCGGCTTTGTGACGCCATTGTTTACCCGGATGGCTCCGATGATGACCACCAGAGTCAGGCCAATATTCAGAGCCAGCGTCATCAGAGGTCCCGGAAGCGCCATAACCACTCCCGCTTTCCGCTCCCGCCGGGTCATTGTTTCATTGGCGGCGCCATAACGGCGGCGCTCATAGTCCTCCTTCGACAGGGCTTTCACCACACGGATACCGGTAATGTTTTCCCGCATAATCCGCACAATCTCATCCACGCTTTGCTGCACCCTGTCATACAGAGGAATCCCCCACAGGGAAACAGAGACCGTCACGACCAGCATCACCGGCGCCATCACGCACAGGATCGCGGAGAGTCCCACATCCATCGTCATTGTAATCACGATGCCGCCGACCAGCATGATCGGCGCACGCACGCCGAGCGCCTGCCCGGACTGAAGAAAGCTCTGCACATTGTAGGAATCCGAGGTCATGCGGCTGGTCAGGGACGGCAGCCCAAACTTGTCCGTCTGGCTTCCGGACAGGTTCAGAGAATGCCAGAACAGATCGCGGCGAATCTCATAGGTAGCGCTTTTGGCGCTTTTCACGCTGAGACGATTCGCAGTGACATTTGTCAGACGTGTCAGCGCCGCAAGCGCCAGCATCACGGCTCCCCAGAACAGCACCAGGCTCATGCGCTTCGTCGGCGCCACCTCATCAATCATATATTCCAGCACATACGGAATCAGCAGCTCCAGAATTGTACCCAGCAGCTTCAGACTCATACAGGCAGCGACCAGCCACCGGTAACGTTTGAGATAAGAAAGCATAAACTTCATCGGTCGTTTCCTCCCATTTCCCAGTCATCCAGCAATCGATCCAGCAGCCCCAGAAGCTGCTCCTGCTTTTCTTCATCCAGCGGGGAATACCGCTGCGAAAGGATTTCCGCCTGTGGCCTTATCTCCAGCGTCTGCCCCCGCTCTGTCAGGGAAATCACAACCTTGCGCCGGTCTGCCTCATCTCTCTGCCGCAGAAGAAATCCCTTGCTCTCAAGCTTGGAAATCAATTCGCTCACCGAACCGGCCTGGATATCCAGCACCTCCTGAATATCCTGCTGGCTCATCGGCCCGTTTTTCTGTAGAAGCTGCAAAACTGTCATCTGCCGCGGTCCTGCGGTGTGGTGATACAGGTAATGCCCGCACTGGTGCAGCCGCTGATCCAGCTTCTCCGCTGTCGATTTTGGTTCCGGGCGGCAGCACATTTCTCTTTCCTTTTTCACTTTCTTCACTTCCCGTTCATAAAATGATCCATTCCAGACAACAGCTCTCTGTTATAATCTGCTGTCCGAAACACATTCCTGTCATAGAGCGTGTCGATTATAGAACGGAACCGAAAAAATGTCAAGGTGCCTAATCAAATTTCGTTTCAGCTGATGCATTTTCCTCATTTTCTAATTGAGTCTGCCCAAAATCTATGCTATATTAATCGACGTAACATTATTTGTACGGATGGAGAAAACAGGAGGACGGCAATGATTTTTTTGAATGAAAATGGCGCGCTCATCGCGAAGCGGCGAGGGGAAACGCTTCGAATTGAGGCCTGGGGAAAAGATTCCCTGCGGGTGCGTGCGACAAAGCTTTCCGAATTTACCAGTCAGGACTGGGCTTTGACAGAGGAACCGGACAAAACACAGGCGCAGGTGGCGATTTTCGCTCCGGGTGAATGGACAGGGATGCCCTCTCTGGGGGAAAAGGGCTGCGGCGTGATTACCAATGGACGCATACGCGCCATCGTAAACTGGATTGGCGTAATTTCTTTTTATAAGCTGAGCGCGGCAGAGACTGCCGCAGACGCAGGCAGTGAAAAAGCCGCCCTTTGCCAGACCAGCGAAAAGGATCTGATTTTGCGGGAATACAGCCGAGACTACGACGGCGCGATTTCCAGAGAAAGCCGCTGCCTGAAGGTACCTAATCGCGAGTGGGAGGGCGTCATCGGCGGAGATAGCTTCAGCCTGAATCTCAAATTTGAAAGTACCGAGGGAGAGAAGCTTTTCGGCATGGGACAGTATCAGCAGCCCTGGATGGACCACAAGGGGAGCGTCCTGGAGCTGGCGCAGCGCAATTCACAGATTTCCGTTCCATTCGCAGTATCCTCGCTCGGCTACGGTTTTCTGTGGAATAACCCCGCTGTCGGCCGTGTGACCTTTGGCCGGAACTACACCGAATGGATTGCCCGCGCGACCCGCCAGATGGATTACTGGATCACCGCAGCAGACACGCCAAAGGAGATCCTGGCTTCCTATACCGCGGTGAGCGGACACGCGCCGATGTTCCCGGAGGATCTGATGGGGCTGTGGCAGTGCAAGCTGCGCTACCGCACACAGGAAGAAGTTCTGGAGGTTGCCCGCAGATACAAAGAAGAAGGGATTCACATCGACCAGATCGTGATTGATTTCTTCCACTGGACGGTACAGGGCGACTGGAAATTCGATAAAACCTACTGGCCAGACCCGAAAGCCATGGTGGATGAACTGCATTCGATGGGGATTAAAGTCATCGTTTCCGTATGGCCGTCTGTAGACCGCCGGAGCGAAAACTTCGATCCGATGTATGAACGCGGTCTTCTGATCACCACCGAGCGCGGCGAGATCCAGACCTATGACTACCAGGGCGACTGCGTAGAGATCGACCCATTTAACCCCGAGACCCGCGAGTATGTCTGGGAAGTCTGCAGGAAGAACTATTATGACTACGGTATCGATGCCTTCTGGCTGGACAACTCTGAGCCGGATCTGGGCGTCTATGATTTCGAAAACTATCGATACTCGGTTGGTCCTGCTCTGCAGTGCAGCAATATGTACCCGCAGATGTACAGCCGTATTTTCTATGACAAGATGAGCCAGCTCGGCGACGGCACAGTCGTGAACCTGCTCCGCTGCGGCTGGGCCGGCAGCCAGAAATACGGCAATGTCATCTGGTCCGGCGATGTGCCGAGTACCTTTGAGGCATTCCGCGACCAGCTGCAGGCCGGTCTGAATATGGGTCTGGCGGGCATCCCCTGGTGGACCACCGACATTGGCGGCTTCATGACCGACGATGTGAATGACCCGGATTTCCGCCAGCTTCTGATCCGCTGGTATCAGTTTGCTGTCTACTCAGCCGTACTGCGGATGCACGGCGACCGCGGCCCATACGACATCCCGCCGCTTGACGACCGTGACTGGGGCGGCGGCTATCTGCACACCGGCCAGCCGAACGAGCTGTGGAGCTACGGGGAAGACAATTACCGGATCATGCGCAGCTACTACGACCTGCGGATTTCCATGCATGACTACATAAAAAAGCTTTACGAGGAAGCCCATGAGAACGGCTCCCCGCTGATCCGCACCATGTTCTACGAGTTCCCCGAAGATGCGAAATGCTGGGAGCTCTCCGACCAGTATATGTTCGGCAGCAAATACCTGGCAGCGCCGATCCTGCACCTGAATCAGTTCGCGCGCGAGGTCTACCTGCCGGATGGCAAATGGAAGCTGACCAGCACTGGTGAAGTCTTCGCGGGCGGTCAGACCGTGACCGTGGATGCTCCGATTGAATATATGCCGGTGTTTGAAAAAATATAAATCTTTTGCAAAGGAAAGGGATGGGCTTGCCCATCCCTTTCAAAAATACAGCCGGAGCGGAATCCTGACGCCAGAAAAATCCTTATATGAACCTTTATAGCATATCCTGCCCCCACTCTACAATCTCCGTGATATCTCTGGTTGCCAGGACGACCGTCTGGTTATTTTTTCCAGAAAAACTGAAGCTGAATTTTTCATATTTTAATCCGGCCTCCGCCTGCCGTTCCGCCCGGATCAGGCAAAAGACGCTATAAGCCTTTTTGTGTTTCAATTCCTTTCGAACCGTGAGCAGGCGCATCTTCTCAAGAAAAGCATCCGCATCCTCCAGCGCCAGGAATTCCCTGGCAAAATGCTCCAGATTCTCTTCATACGGCGCATCTTCCACAAATCCTGCCATGCAGTCCGGAAGCATCAGGTTCCTGTACAGGTGCATCCGCTCTGTCCGCACATCAATCACACTGATCGAGCGATACGCCTCATTCAGACGCGCCATCAGCTCCATATCCTTCTCTGCCTTACGGCGCGCCCACAGGCGTTCCGTCATCGACTGGTCGATGTTCTGCGAATAGTAAATGATTTTTGTTGGAAAACCCATAACGTCCGCGCCTGTTTTTCAGAATGCAGATTCTCTCCACTGTCCATTCTTCAGGCGATAGTCACAGATAACGTGATTTTCCCTGCGAAGCTGCTTTTTCAGATTTGAGATACTGCCTACTCTTCTGCGCAGCTCCCGAAAATCATCCGAAACCGCATTGTCACAGAAAATGTCATTACGCCTGGAATAAACGCCGCTGACCGGTTCGCCGGCACTGATGCTTGTCTCGTTTTGTTTGACGATATGATAGGAGTCCCTGTCCAGATCCGCAATCAGCAATACCTCATAGGAATCCGTCAAAATGCCGACCAGTGAAGACATCTCATCGTGATAGGTTCGCTCGACTACACTGTGTTTATATTCCGGATGCGCTTCATAAAACCGCTGCTTGTCCTCATACATTCTGGTTTCCGCTTCTGCCGCCACGCTCGCGATGTCATTGCCGGACCGCCAGGCAAAGCCCACGGCAGCGCGCGGAAAGCCGTCCTTATTCAGCAGCTCCATAAATGCCCCGGCTGTTTTTAAAAATACATCCTCCCCGTCGTCAATACTGACCACCAGAAATTCATCCCCACTGATGCGGAAAGGCTCATACCGGTTAAACTGCTCAACAAGCATCGCGGAAAATCCGCAGATCAGCTCATTGCCCTTATCATGCCCCAGCGTATCATTGACCACCTTCAGCCCATTCAAATCCGCAAACATCACACCGATCGGGCGCGGCGATGATTCGCTGGAAACCATATCACACATGGAACGGTAGGAATACAGATTCTTCAGCCCGGTCAGGGTATCGATCCGGCAGAGGTACTCCATCTCCTTCTGCTCCTCAAACTCGCGGATATAGGTATCATGGATGTCCTGTATGTACAGCATCAGCGTCTGGTTTTCCGGCGTATAGTCGCTTGCTTTCAAAAGCTCCATCGAAACCCAGCGAAAGCTCCCATTCGTCCATCTCCGGTAACGCATCCGCAGGCATTCCTCGCTGTGTTCAAAATGCGCCTTTATTGCTTCAACGTTCGTAAAGCGCAGATAGGCGTCCAGGTCTTTCTCGTACACCTGGCCAGAGACCGCAAACTCCCGCAGCCACTCTGATATTTTCTGAGAGTAGCCATGATTTTCATTTTGTTCGGACTGATAAACCTTGATGTCAATGTGCGTATCCGTTGAAAGATTAATCTTCAAAATCTTATGATAGGTTTCAGCAAGGATCCGCATGGCATCTTCCAGATAAAAAGCCATATTTTCCATTAATACTGCCTGCTCTCCACAAATAAGCGTTACCGGTTGACAGCTTTCACTGTGAAAGGGGGTAACGAAACTACACCCGCCGCCGGTCAATCCTTCTCGAAATCCACATCCCGATCATCTGGATCAGCTGCGCCAGAATTACGAGCAAAATAACCGTCACCAGCAGAATCTTCGGTTGCCAGCGCTGATAGCCATAGCGCAGGGCAATATCTCCCAGACCCCCGCCGCCGCAGGCGCCGGACATCGCAGAATAGCCGAGGATCGTGGTCATGGCAATCGTCGCGTTGACCACCAGGGAAGTGCGCCCTTCTGGAATCAAGACCTTGCGGATAATCTCCCACACGCTCGCGCCCATGCTCTGCGCCGCCTCAATCACGCCACGGTCTACTTCCTTCAGAGAAGATTCCACCATACGCGCAATGTAAGGCGCAGCAGCCACCGTCAGCGGAACAATCGTCGCCGTCGCGCCATAACTTTTCCCGACGATGAACTTTGTAAGCGGCCGAATAGTAATCATCAGAATCAGAAACGGCACACTTCGCAGAATGTTTGTAATCACATCCAGGATTTTATAAATGAACGGATTCTGTTTAATCCCATCCGCTCCGGTCACAGTCAGCACCACGCCCATCGGAAGGCCGATGACATAGCCCAAAAAAGTAGACATACAGGTCATCCAGAGCGTTTCACCAATACCGTCGATAATCATCGAAATCGTTTTACTATCCAACATAATGATCCAACTCCTCCACGGAAAGCCTCGCGTTTTTCAGCCAGGCAATCATCTTTTCCTGAAGCTGCTCATCCTCCGGCAGCTGCAATACCATCTCACCCTTTGCCACACCGTCCAGATTCCGCGTGTTCGCATAAAGGATGTTGACCGGGGACTTAAACGCCAGCACCATATTTCCAATGACCGGTTCAAAGGAGGAATTTTCGGAAAAGACGATGCGCACACACCGTTTTCCCTTCATCTCCGCCACATTTTCATAGCCCTGGTAAATCAGGCGTCTGGCTTCCTTCGACTTCGGAGCCAGAAAGATATCTTCCACTGTACCATGCTCGACCAGATGCCCGTGGTCAATGATCGCCACATGGCTGCAGATCTCCTGTACGACCGCCATCTCATGCGTAATCACAACAATCGTGATTCCGTACTTGCGGTTGATCTCCTTCAGAAGCTGCAGAATCGACTTCGTCGTCTGCGGGTCAAGTGCGCTCGTCGCCTCATCGCACAGCAGAATCTTCGGATCCGATGCCAGCACACGGGCAATCGCGACACGCTGCTTCTGGCCGCCGGAAAGCTGCGCCGGATATGCGCTCGCTTTTTCCTCCAGATCCACGTCTTGCAGAAATTCCAGTGCCTTTTTGCGCGCCTCGGATTTCTTTACTCCGGCAAGCTCCATCGGAAAACACACATTATCCAGCACATTCCGCTGCATCAGAAGATTAAAATGCTGGAAAATCATACCGATATTTTTGCGTTTTGCCCTCAGTTCTTTATCCGAGAGGGAAGATAAATCCTGACCGTCCACAATCACCGTCCCGGCCGTCGGCCGCTCCAGGAAATTCAGGCAGCGCACCAGCGTACTCTTCCCCGCTCCGGACATACCGATGATCCCGTAAATATCGCCCTTATAAATATCCAGGCAGACGTCCGCAAGCGCGTGTACCTCTGCGTTCTTCTGCCGGAATTCCTTATCAAGATGCTGTATTTTAATAATTGGTTCCATAACTGCTCCGTTCCTGTCCGTTTTTCCTAACTATCGCTTATCATAACACACTTGTACAGAAACTGCACGATTTTTTTCACTTTATAGTCTTCCTATCATCCCGGAAGAGAATGATGATCTGTTCCGTCCGCAGGACAAAGCTGCCTCCCGGCGAAGTCCTGCTCTGCCTGATAGAATCCTCCCATATACGCAGGAAGACCGCCCAATCTGTTTCCAGAAGGCGGTCTCTTTTGACTATATATTGTATCGTACCAGTTCTATATCCTTGATTCCTGTTCGTCTGTCACCGGTTCCGCATCTGCGATGCCTGTTATTCTGTCACCGCTTCTGTCTCAATCTCAGTCTCCGCTTCTTCCGCCGACTCTTCATACGGCACTACGGAACCGTCATAGGTCTCGGTGATAAACTCTTTGATCTCATCCGACTGCAGTACCGCTACCAGCGCCTGGATGCCTTCGTCTTCCTCATTGCCGGCCTTTACTACAAGTACGTTCGCATAGGTCGAAGCCGCCTCAGAATCGGAGGTCTCAAACGCGATCGCGTCAGAGGAAGAAAGTCCCGCGGACAGCGCATAGTTGCCATTCACTACTGCAAACGCCACCTCGCTGGTGTACTGCGCGACCTGCGCCGCCTCTACCTCAATGATCTCAATATCCAGGTCATCCTTAAAGGATACCACATCATTCGCGGTAACGGTCAGATCCGCATCCTCCGGCAGAGTCAGCACCCCGTTCGCCTCCAGAAGCAGAAGCGCTCTCGCCTCATTGGTCGTATCGTTCGGAACAGCAATCACGTCGCCATCCTCCAGGTCGTCCAGGCTGGACTTTGTGCCAATATAGATGCCCATCGGCTCATAATGAATCTTCGCCACACTCACCAGATCCGTGCCCTGCTCCTCATTGAAGCTCTCCAGATACGGCGTATGCTGGAAATAATTCGCGTCAATCTCGCCCTCATCTACTACCAGGTTCGGCTGTACGTAATCTGTAAACTCCGTCACCTGCAAATCCCATCCGTCCTCAGCCAGGATCTCCGCCGCTTTCTCCAGAATCTCCGCGTGCGGTGTCGGGGAAGCCGCTACTGTGATGACCTTGTCCTCGTCTGCCGATGCCGTAACGGAAAGCCCCGCCACAGCGGTAACAGCCAGACTCACTGCCAGTAACTTCGCAATTGTCTTTTTCATAATAATTTCCTCTCTTTCTGCCTAAACTATAGTAAACGACGTAAGTCGTTTTACTCTGCACAGCCGCAGCCAGGCGGCTGTCAATTCGTTGTTTCTGTGCTACATGATAAACCCGGAAACCGAATTCGTCAAATTTTTTCTGACTATAGCTGGTTATAAGCAAAATTTATAGCGTATAAAAGCAGACCACTCTACGATGGTAATTCTTATGGCTTATTTGCAATCATATATAACCTCATCCATGCCTGTCTTAAAAATAACGCCGATAAATCATTCCGTCTTTACATACCTCTGATTTCTGCTTTGCGGTTTATCCGGGATGGACATCCGAACAAGTCCCAGTTCCATCGCGGGATGAAGATAATTCCGGCGGAAAGTCTCTCTGGATTTTAATCCCAGTCTATCCATCAGAGTTTTCCCTGTATACGGAACGTTGTATTCCATAACCCCCAGTAGTTTTCTGACATATTCGGACAGCTGCGAGCTTTCTTCATCCATCGACACTGAGATATCATCCAGAATCGCATCAATCTGCAACAGCATAAATTCTATAAATGCGTTCGATTTCCCCTCCACATGGCACTTTTCAATCGCAGCATAATATTTTTCCTGGAATCGCTCAATCTGACTTTCCAAAGGAATATATACAAAAACAGGGTTCCACTTTGAGAGAATCGCAGTTTGCCATAACCGCGCCATTCTGCCATTGCCGTCTGCAAATGGATGAATAAATACGAATTCATAGTGAAATACACAGCTAAGAATCAGCGGATGAATCTTGTCCCGCGATTTCTCCATCCCGCCAAAAAGGTCCTCTATAAGCTGCGAAACCATTCCGGCCGACGGAGCCATAAAGATGCACTCATCGCCGCGGAATACTCCTTCCTCACCCCGGCGGAAAATACCGGATTCCTCCACAACATATTTTGTCATAATCCCATGAAAACGCTTCAGGTCTTCGATACTCCATGGATTTA
>JAJPXX010000087.1:10432-14913 GCA_021205225.1 Lachnospiraceae bacterium | reverse complement strand
GACAAATCTCGGACTGTTGTAACGGTAGATTCGCGGAAACGAGTGTTATGACAGTGATTACATAACGAAAGAGGTGTTTTCATGGATCTGCTGATTTATTCTCTGAAGCGCATCGGAACTGCTATTCTGACACTTCTTCTGGTGGCGGCCATCACATTTTTTTTGATGAATGCAATTCCCGGAAGTCCTTTTATGACCGATAAATCTACGCCGGAGCAGATTGCTCTTGCGAACGCGAAATATGGTCTGGATAAGCCGCTGGTCGTGCAGTTTGTCAACTATATTAAAAATCTTTTGCATGGAGATATGGGAACTTCGCTGAAGATGCAGCAGGATACCGCAGTGACGAAGATTCTGTTCGGACAGGGGAAGTTTGGACGGTCGATTCAGCTTGGCGCACTTGCGCTTATCACGGCCGTTCTTCTGGGGATTCCTCTGGGCTGCCTGTCTGCGTATTATAGAGGAAAATGGATTGACAATATTCTTCGCGTGGTTACGACGGTGGGTATCGCTATGCCTACGTTTGTGATTGCGACCCTGATGCTGTTTACCTTTGGTGTGAATCTGAAAATTCTTCCGGTTTCGTCCGACACGCTGCAGACAGCGTCTTCTTACGTAATGCCTGTGATCACGATGGCGCTGTATCCGTCCTGCCATATTGCGAAGCTGACCAGGACGAGTATGCTTGACTCAATCAGTCAGGACTACATACGGACCGCGCGCGCAAAAGGGTTAAAGACAAAAATGATTTTGTTCAAGCATGCCCTGCGCAATTCCCTGATTCCGGTGATCACCTATCTGGGGCCTCTGACAGCGGGGATTATTACCGGTTCTCTGGTGGTGGAACAGATTTACAGCATTCCCGGCATCGGAAGTTATTTTGTCTCCAGCATACTGAATCGCGATTATCCGATTATCATGGCGACGACGATTTTACTGGCGGCTCTGATTGTATTTATGAATCTTGTGGTTGATATTGCGTATAAGATTGTTGATCCGCGTATTAATCTCACAAAGAAAGGGGATTAAGCTATGGACGGACATAAGACGATACAGTTTTTTCAGCTGGATACAGATAAAATTCCCGGATTTGAGAGCTTTACAGAGGATGATTTTTCCTCTGCAAGCGCGGAAGAAAAAAGCTCGATGGTGCAGATGCACAAGAGTGTTTCTTACTGGCAGGATGCCTGGAGACGCTTTCGGGCGAATCGGGTGTCGATGGGCGCGCTTTTTCTGTTTATCCTGATTCTGGTTTTTTCCTTCATCGGCCCTTATTGTATCCCATACAGCTATGAGGATCAATATCGCAGCTCGCAAAAGTTGGGACCGATGGAGTATTCGGATGTAGAACAGATGGTGCGGGAAGTGCTTGCGAACGGCGCGGAGGGCGTATACGCGACTTCTCTGCGGCCGGGTTCTCTGACAGCGATTTCGAAGGGAAGCTGGTATATTACGGCGAATGGAACGACCTATGCGTTTACCCTGGAGGCCGGAGTTGAGAAAGCAACACTGATTTATGATAAGGATGCGGAAAATCCGATATATATTGGCTATGACAGCGATTATATCGGGGATGGGGAATATTCAGAAGTCACAGTGATTGAGACAACCTCGACACCGGCGGATGACGCCCAGGAGCTGACCCTGTCAAAAAGTGTGTTTCCGCATATGTTTGGTACGGACTCCCAGGGACGTGATCTGATGGCTCGCTGTATGTATGGGGCGCGCGTGTCGATTATCATTGGTATTGTGGCAGCTTTGATTGTACTTTTTATTGGCGCTCTTTATGGTTCAATTTCCGGTTTTGCCGGAGGAAAGGTCGACTTTGTCATGATGCGTATTGTTGACCTGATCTATTCTGTGCCGGATGTGCTGATCGTGCTGCTTTTACAGGTTGTATTGAAGGATCCGCTTCAGACCTGGTTTGACACTTCCAGCTTCCCGCTGGTCAAGGCGCTGAGTACGCTTGGCGTAGGCATTGTGAGTATTTTCATCACATTTGCGCTTCTCTACTGGGTGGGAATGGCCCGCGTGATCCGCGGCCAGGTGCTTTCTTTAAAAGAGCAGGAATATGTGACAGCGGCAACTGTTCTCGGCGCTTCTTCTTCACGGATTATCAGGCAGCATCTGCTGCCGAACTGTGTGGGACAGCTGATTATTTCGACCTGCCTGCAGATTCCTTCCGCGATTTTCCTGGAATCGTTTCTCTCTTATCTGGGTCTGGGCGTATCGGCTCCGATGGCCTCGCTTGGCTCGCTTTGCTCCGATGCGCAGGATACGTTTCTGATGTATCCGTACCGGCTGCTTTGCCCGGCGATTCTGCTGAGCCTGATTGTACTGAGCCTGAATCTGGTCGGCGATGGGCTGCGGGACGCACTGGATCCTCGCCTGAAGAGTTAAGATTACTGTTCATACTCCGACTACGCATCTGCTGCGTGGCCAGGAGCGAAAATGTAGTGGCTGCGAGTTAAGAGAGGAGTACCATGAGCGATAAAGTATTATTGGACGTGAAGGATTTAAAGGTTTCATTTTTCACACACGCTGGTGAGGTGAAGGCGGTTGACGGGATTTCTTACCAGATCCATGAGAATGAAGTCATGGGGATTGTGGGGGAGTCCGGCTCCGGAAAGTCCGTAGAAGCGTATTCTATTATGGGGCTGCTGCAGTCTCCGGGAAAGGTCATCGGCGGGAGCGTGACCTTTGAGGGAGAGGATGTTCTTGCTTATACCGAGGAGCAGCGCCGACAGTTTCGGGGGCAGCGTACCGGAATGATATTTCAGAACCCTATGACCTGCTTAAATCCGGTTTACACGATTGGCGACCAGCTGATGGAGGCGCTGACCTGCCATGATAAGTCTATTTCAAAAGAAGAGGCGAAAAAGCGCGCGATTGAGATGCTTGAGCTGGTTGGAATTAATAACGCGGATAAGCGGATAGAGCAGTATCCGCATGAATTTTCCGGTGGTATGCGCCAGAGGGCAATGATCGCGATGGCGATGATCTGCCGCCCGAAGCTGTTGATCGCGGATGAGCCGACGACGGCGCTGGATGTGACGATTCAGGCACAGATCCTCGACCTGATGCGGGATTTGCAGAAAAAGACAGGCATGGCGATTATTTTTATCACGCATAACCTTGGCGTGGTGGCTGAAATCTGCGACCGGGTCAGCGTGATGTACGCGGGGCATATCATGGAGCAGGGCAGTGTAGACGATATTTTTTACAGCCCTGCGCATCCGTATACCGATGGCCTGATGCGTTCTATGCCAAATCTGGATGAAAAAGAGCGCACTCGCCTGATTCCGATTGAAGGAACGCCGGTTGATCTTCTGGATCCGCCGAAGGGCTGCAGCTTTGGCCCGCGCTGTGAGCATTGCATGAAAATCTGTCTGACGAAAAAGCCGCCGCTTATGGAGGTGGGCGACGGCCATCTGTCAGCCTGCTGGCTGCATATAAAAGAATTCAGAGATCGGAAAAAGCTGGCAAAGGAGGGAGAGGTATGAGCGAAGAAAAGAAAAAACTGATCGAAGTAGAAAAGCTTCGCAAATACTTTCCCGTAAAGGCAGGTTTTTTGAAGACAAATTATGTGCAGGCAGTCCAGGATGTATCTCTTCATATCTTTGAAGGGGAGACGCTGGGACTGGTAGGGGAATCCGGCTGCGGCAAAACGACGTTTGGGCGAACACTGCTTCGGCTCTACGAGCCGACCGCAGGGAAAATTGTATACGATGGCAAAACGATTTTTGACAAAGAGGCGGGTATTCAGGAAGATATGCTTCCCTACCGCAGGAAAATGCAGCTGATTTTCCAGGATCCGTCTGCGTCGCTTGACCCGCGCATGACAGTTGGGGAGATTGTTGGCGAGGCTCTGGACATTCACAAGCTTTATCAGGGGAAAAAAGAGCGTCAGGAGCGCATCAGTGAGCTGCTGACGGAGGTAGGACTGAATTCAGAGCATTCCAACCGCTTCCCGCATGAATTTTCCGGCGGCCAGCAGCAGCGCATCGGTATTGCCCGCGCTTTGGCGGTAGAGCCGCAGTTCATCGTCTGTGACGAGCCAATTTCCGCGCTGGACGTATCGATTCAGTCACAGGTGATTAATATGCTGGAGGATTTGCAGGAGGAGAAAGGGCTGACGTATCTGTTCATTGCCCATGATCTTTCCGTGGTGCGTCATATATCCAGCCGTATTGGGGTGATGTACCTGGGATGTCTGGTTGAGCTGGCGGAAAGCTATGAGCTGTGCTCCCATCCAATTCATCCTTATGCACAGACGCTGCTGTCAGCAGTTCCGCTGACGGATCCTCAAAAAAACCGGACCCGGAAACGAATCCTTCTGGAGGGGGATATCCCCAGTCCACTGAACCCGCCGTCCGGCTGCCGGTTCCACACGCGCTGCCCGTACGCGAAGCCGGAATGCTCCGAGCGGATGCCGGAGCTTAAGGAATACGCGCCGGGGCATTTTGCGGCATGCCATATGT
>JAJPXX010000087.1:0-10422 GCA_021205225.1 Lachnospiraceae bacterium | reverse complement strand
CAAAAAACATATGCGGCAATTGCCGCAGGGTGATTCGTGTGGTAAAATGATTCTATTCGAAGAAAACGGCTGAAAGCCGGATGAGAGCTTACAGGCGTTTACTTAATAAAAAATGAGGAGGAAACTTATCATGAGAGCAATAACCAGAAGAGACTTTTTGCGTGGTTCGGCGGCGACTACCGCTATGGCCATGGCCGGGGGATTTGGTATGCTTCCTGCGACCGTATCCGCAGAGGAAGGCGATTTCACGATTACCGCGATCATTGCTTCTGAGCCGGAGACGCTGGATCCGAACATGGAGAGCTCTGTAGACGGCGCGACCTATTCCATGCATATGTTTGAGAACCTGATGAAGTATGTGCTGACCGACGAGAGCGCGACCGATACCACGGATGCGGTAAAGCTTTTGGAGGTTACGAACGGCCAGGCGGAATCCTATACGGTATCTGATGATGGCCTTACATATACCTTTACTCTGCGCAGCGATATTTACTGGAGCGATGGTGTGGCGGTGACCGCATCTGACTTTGTATATTCCTGGCAGAGAATCGTAGATCCGTCCAACGCGGCAGACTATGGTTATATCCTGGATGGTGTGGTTCTGAACGCATCTTCCATTCAGGCTGGAGAGGCAGAGCCGGAAACGCTGGGGATCGAGGCGGTAGACGACACGACGCTGGTCATCACGCTGGAAGCAGAGTGCCCGTATTTCCTTGGTCTTTGCGCATTTGCCGCACTGATGCCGATTCGCCAGGATGTCATTGAGGAATATGGCACAGAGTGGACGGATCCAGGCAATATGGTATCCAACGGCGCTTACGTGCTGAGTGCGTGGGAGCATGACAGCCAGATTGAGATGGTTCCGAATGAGTATTATTATGATAAGGATTCCGTAGGACCGACGAAGCTGGTCTGGAAGCTTCAGGACAGTGAGAGTGCGATCCTGGCTTCCTATCAGGCGGATGAGATTGATTTCACGACCTCTGTATCGACCGAGCAGCTGGAGTCCCTCGTAGAATCCGGCGACTGTCACCTTCCGGATGAGATCGGTACCTATTATCTGTATCTGAACTGCGATAACATTCCGGACTGGAGAGTGCGTGCAGCAATCTCGCTCGTGATTGACCGTGATAATATTGTTGAGAATGTAACCCAGGGCGGGCAGACACCGGCGACCGGCCTTGTGGCTGCCGGTACGACGACAAGCGATGGCACCGAGTGGACAGAGTACGTAGGCGACGCGATGTTCGCGAGTCTTTCCGAGCTGTATCCGGATTATGATCTTACTACTTATTCAGGACGCTGCGAGCTGGCGGTTGCCCTGGTTGAGGAAGCGGTTGCAGACGGATATGATACTTCTGCGACGATTGATTACGAATACAATACATCAGAGGCGCATCAGGCCATCGCGGAGGCGGTACAGTCTGATGTAGCGGGCGTACTTGGAATCAATATCACATTGAATAACTCTGAGTGGCAGACCTATACGAACAACCTGGGCGAGGGCAATTTCGGTATGGCTCGTCTTGGCTGGATCGCAGACTATGATGACGCAAGCACATACCTCGAGCTGTTTACGAACGGCAACTCCTACAACTACAGCAACTGGGTGAATGATGAGTACACTGACCTGGTGACAGAGTTCAAGGCGCTCAGCGGCGGTACAGAGCGCGATGAGCTGATGCGGGAGGCAGAGTATATGCTCTTTGGAGAAGAAGGATTCGCGGTATGCCCGATCTACTTCTACACAGATCCGTATCTGCTGCATGACGGTATTGAGAATATTGGCTATACCCCGCTTGGATATTTCATCTTTATCTACGCGACACAGGCATAATCCTGCTGAAAAGAATATGGAATGCCCCGCTGTACATGACGTGCGGCGGGGCGTTTCTTTTGATGCGCAGGGCCGGGCAGGCTGTCTCCTGATCGATCAATATTTATCTTGAAAAAAACGCTGAAAATGGTACAATCTGGATATACGAGGGAGGTGTTCTTATGAATATGAAGGAGCTTGTGAAAGCAAATCGGAGTTACCGCGGGTATGACGAGAGCCGCCGGGTGACTCGGGAAGAACTGATGGAGATGGTCGACTGTGCGCGTCTGACTGCGTCAAGCGTGAACCAGCAGCCGCTGCGCTATTATCTGGCGTGCGAGAAAGAGGATACAGACCGCATCCAGCCGTTGACAAAGTGGGCGAGAGGTCTGCCGCAGATGGAGCTGCCGCATCCGGGGATGTGCCCGACTGCATTTATCATTATCTGCCAGGATATCCGCATTTGTGAATCACAGACCCGGTTTTCCCGCGACGTGGGAATTGTGGCGCAGACGATTCTGCTGGCCGCGACCGAGATGGGACTGGGCGGCTGTATGATTGGCAATTTCAGCCCGGCGAAACTATCAGAGACGCTGCAGCTTCCGGCATATCTTGCGCCGCTTCTGGTGGTGGCAATCGGCAAACCGGCAGAGACGGTGGTGCTGACCGAGATCGGGCCGGACGAGCCGACGGATTATTACCGTGATGAGAAGGATGTGCATTATGTGCCGAAGCGCAGGCTGGAGGATATTGTGATTAACTGAACCGGTCTGATCCCCGTTTGGTTCTGTAGTGGTCAAGAAAAAGAAAACAGGCCGGGATGTAATTCCCTGCCTGCGATTGGAGTCGAAAATGCCCGGAATGATAGCTGTTCATTCCGGGCAAACTATGTTATAATGCGCGGGAGCACATAAGAAAGGCATACCTGCATATGATAGAATGAAAAATTTCGGCCAACGCAAAAGGACAGGAGGATGTTATGACAGCGAATGTTTTGGCGGGACTGCTGCTGCCCTTTGCGGGCACTACTCTGGGAGCGGCGTGTGTGTTTTTTCTGAAGAATGAGCTAAAGGCAGGATTACAGAAGTCATTGCTTGGGTTTGCATCGGGAGTGATGGTGGCGGCTTCTGTCTGGTCGCTTCTGATTCCGGCGATGGAAATGTCGGAGGAGATGGGAAAGCTGGCGTTTATTCCGGCACTGGTCGGCCTGCTTTTTGGATTTGGCTTTCTGCTGCTGATGGATATGCTGATTCCGCATTTACATCTGGACAGCGAGAAGGCAGAAGGGCTTTCGTGCAGGCTGCCAAAGACGACGATGCTTCTGCTGGCGGTTACTCTGCACAATATTCCGGAAGGGATGGCGGTCGGCGTCGTGTTTGCGGGAATGCTTTCCGGACAGACACAGATTACGATTGCGGGCGCGCTGGCGCTTTCGCTTGGTATCGCCATTCAGAATTTTCCGGAGGGCGCGGTGATCAGCCTGCCGCTTCGGAGCAGTGATAACATGAGCCGCCCGCGGGCGTTTGTATACGGGATGCTCTCCGGGATTGTGGAGCCAATCGGCGCGGTAATCACGATACTGCTGTCGCAGTTTGTGACGCCGCTGCTGCCGTATCTTCTGGCTTTTGCGGCGGGAGCGATGCTCTATGTGGTTGTGGAGGAGCTGATTCCGGAGGCTTCGACCGGAGATCACAGTAATCTGGGGACGATCGGGTTTGCGGCAGGATTTGCGCTGATGATGGTACTGGATGTGGCTCTTGGATGAAGCTGTAAAATGCGAATCGGGCGATAGCCTTTTCCCAATTTAAAGGGGATTTCGCTGGATGTGGATGAAATGACCGGCTGGAGCTTTGGAATCAGGAAGAAACGTTTTTGGTGGGATATCAGCTCTGGCGGGAGAGGACGAAGGAATACAGGAACGGGGGATACCGGATGCAATACAGAGAAGGCTGTGATGGGAATCAGCTGTCGATACTGGGCTACGGATGTATGCGTTTTTCGAAAAACGGGAATGAGATTGACCTGGATAAAGCGGAGCGGGAGCTGATGCGCGCGATCCGGGGCGGAGTGAATTACCTGGATACCGCATATGTCTACCCAGGCAATGAGGAAGCGGTCGGAAGGATTCTCGAAAAAAACGGCTGCCGCGGGCAGATTTATCTGGCGACCAAGCTTCCGCATTACCTGATCCGTTCCGCAGCAGGCGCGGAGAAAAAGTTTCAGGAGGAACTCAAACGGCTCCGGACGGATTATATTGACTATTATCTGATGCATATGCTCAATGATGTGAAGACCTGGGAGCATTTGACGGAGCTTGGCATAGGGGACTGGATTCAGGAAAAGCTTGAGCGGGGACAGATTCGCCATATCGGTTTTTCCTACCATGGAAATACAGAGAATTTCAAAAAGCTCCTGGATGCATATGACTGGGATTTTTGTCAGATACAGTACAACTATCTGGACGAGTTTTCCCAGGCCGGACGCGATGGACTGGCGTATGCAGGGGAGAAAGGGATTCCGATCATCATCATGGAGCCGCTGCGCGGCGGACGGCTGGTGAATCGTCTGCCGAAAGAGGCGAAAAAGCAGATCGAAGAATCCGGGCGTTTTGCAACTCCGGCGGAGCTGGCGTTTCGCTGGTTATGGGATCAGCCGCAGGTGACCTGCGTGCTGTCCGGCATGAACAGTATGGAGATGGTGGAGGAAAACCTGCGCCTGGCGGATGAGGCGCGCGTGGGCGCGTTTGCGGAGCAGGACCGGCAGCTCGTTGAGCGGGTGAAGACGGCTATTAATCAGAAGATGAAGGTCGGCTGTACCGGATGCGGCTATTGCATGCCCTGCCCGCAGGGAGTGGATATTCCGATGGCCTTTCATTGCTATAATGTGAAGTACGCCGAAGGCGGACGTTCCGGCAGCTGGGAGTATACGCAGTCGACCGCCATGCGCAGGGAGACATCGAGCGCGTCGCAGTGCATTGGCTGCGGGCGCTGTGAACGGCATTGCCCGCAGGGGATTCCGATCCGGGAGAAGCTGAAGGAGGCGGCGGGAGAACTGGAGACTCCAAAGTACCGCGTCATAAAATGGGCGGTACATAAATTTCGGATTTACTAACGGTATGACCACCAGATAATTTTTTGAAAGTTTTTCTTGCCAATTTCCGGATTCTGGTATATAATGCTTTTCGGGTAAGGGTTCCGGAGTTTGCGAAAGCAGCAGAATCTGGCGATTGGCGGAAAGACGATCGGATCTCCTGAAAATACGCGGATATAGTTCATCGGTAGAACACCAGCTTCCCAAGCTGGGGAGGCGAGTTCGATTCTCGTTATCCGCTTTTATAGTTATAAACTGTGCAGAGGAACATGGTTCTTCTGCTTTTTTTAACAAAGGGAGAACGTATGAAAACGAAATATTTGCTTCCATTTTTATGTGCGGCCCTTGTTTTTGGCGGAACAGCTGCATTTTCAGCAGAAGCGGGGGCTGTGGAAGAGACTGTGCCTGCAGCACAGGCAGAATCTGGGGCGGAGGAAGCATCCTGGACGGACTTTCAGATTACGATTGACGGGGATGTATATACTCTGCCGATGCTGTATGAGGATTTTTCCGCGTTTGGCTGGGAACTGGAGGATGAGGATGACGCCGGCGATACGCTGGAGCCTTACAGCTATAATCTGTACAGCTTCCGGAAGGGTGATCTGACGATTACTGCATATGTGCTGAATCTGGGTATCAATACGATGCCGATAGAAGAGTGTATTGTGGCCGGCTTTTCGATTGATGATGACTGCTGGAGCGGCCAGGAGACTCTGGTGGAGCTTCCATGCGGCGTCCGGCTGGGCCAATCGACTCTGGAAGACATTGAGACGGCTTATGGTGCGCCGACGGAGATTTATGAAGGTACGCTTTATACGCAATATACCTATGAGGCGGATTATAATCAGGAAATCGAGCTGCAGGTTTTTCTGGAGAGCGGTGTGCTGGAGGATATCCAGATAGAGAATTATGCCCGGCCGGAGGGTTTTGATGAGGGAGAAATGAGTACGGAGGTTCCGCAGAGCATACTTGCGTATGCAAAGCCGGATTCGCTGAACGCGGATCTTTCCGCTTATGAGATTGAGATTGACGGGTGCTGCTATGAGCTGCCGGTGCCGGTGAGCGTGCTGCTGGAGGATGGCTGGGAGCTGGATGAGGAAGACAGCGATTCGCAGATTGTCGCGAAATATTTCGGTTGGGTGACTCTGCGAAAGAATAATCAGTCTTTTTCTGCGATTGTGACAAATGACGCAGACTACGCGACCACGCCGGAAAATTGCTGGGTGGAGGAGCTTTCCGTTGGCGGAGATATCCTGGATCTGGACGGCGCTCTGGCCGGAGGAGTGCGTATCGGTCTTTCGGAGGAGGAATTTCTTGCCATTCTGGAAGAGAATGGCATGGAGTATGAGTACACGGAGAGCGGAGATTACCGTTATTATACGTATAATTCCTCTTCATACGGAAGCGGCTGCGAGGTCATGATCTACGTGGGGACGAATTCTTATTTTGAAAAAGACACCATTATCCGTGTTTCCTGTGAAAAGGGCTGAAGTGAAAAGTTTATTTCCACGCCAAAATTTGTGATTTTCCGGTGGATTTCACTCTTTCTGGGATTACTGGGTGAACAAGGAAGAAAAACTTCATTCCATTTACGCCATCATTTACCCAGTAGAATTGGGTAGGCCATATGGTGTAAGACTGATTTCCACTAGGTTTTTGCTGCGAACGCCGGAAATACAAGTGGAATTTTGAGTAAGACTGAATTCCACTTGTACCCCCGAGTTGTGGAATTTAAATTTTCATTTCACCTCCTGTGAAAAGGCATTATAAAAATACCGGAAAACACTTGCAATTCAGAGAAAACGGTGCTATGATGATTTTTGATAAATATGTTACTGATAAAAGAGTGGGCCGCGCGGTCCACTCTTCTTTGTGGGGGAATACCATGAGTAAAAGAGAAATTTACGAACAGAAAACAGAAGCTCTGCTGATGCCGCTGATGGAGGAGCATCAGTTTGAGCTGGTTGATGTTGAGTATGTAAAAGAAGGGGGCAGCTGGTACCTGCGGGCTTACATTGACAAGCCGGGCGGGATTACCATTGACGACTGTGAAGTGATCAGCCGTGCGCTCAGCGATCTTCTGGACGAACAGGATTTTATTGAGGACGCTTATATTTTGGAGGTCAGCTCCCCAGGGCTGGGAAGACCGCTGAAAAAAGAGAAGGATTTCGAGCGCAGTATGGGAGAGAAGGTAGAGATCCGGACATTTCGCCCGATTGAACGGCAGAAAGAGTTCACCGGGATTTTAAAAGGCTATGATAAGCAGACAGTTACCATAGAGACAGAAAACGGCGGGGCGTTATCCTTTACGCGTACGGATATCGCACTGATACGGCTGGCAATCGATTTCTGACAGGGAGGAAAAAAACAAAATGAATAACGAGTTGTTAGATGCACTCACGGTTCTGGAGAAGGAAAAAAATATCAGCAAGGAGACACTGCTTGAAGCGATCCGGCAGTCGCTGATTCAGGCCTGCAAGAACAACTGGAAGACAGAAGCGGACAGTGTGGTGGTCAATATTGATCCGGAGACCTGCGAGTATGAAGTATACGCGATGAAGACTGTGGTAGAGCAGGTGGAGGATGAGCTGGCGCAGATCAGCCTGACGAAGGCAAAGATGATCGATTCCCGGTATGAGCTTGGTGATGTAGTGCGCGTCGACATCAAATCAAAGGAGTTCGGCCGTATTGCGACACAGAACGCGAAGAACGTAATCTTGCAGAAGATCCGGGAGGAAGAGCGCAAGGTTCTTTATAATGAATATTATGAGAAAGAGCATGATATCGTGACTGGCGTTGTGCAGCGCTACTTTGGACGGAATATCAGCATTAATCTTGGCCGGGCGGACGCCACGCTTTCTGCCGAGGAGCAGATTCGGGGAGAGGTTTACCGGCCGACGCAGCGGATTAAGGTTTATGTCCTGGAAGTAAAGGATACGCCGAAGGGACCCAGGATTCAGGTTTCCCGTACGCATCCGGAGCTGGTGAAGCGCCTTTTTGAAGAAGAAGTGACGGAAGTCCGTGACGGTACGGTCGAGATCAAGAGCATTGCCAGGGAGGCTGGCAGCCGCACGAAAATTGCTGTCTGGTCGAACAATCCGGACGTCGATGCGGTGGGCGCATGCGTAGGCCTGAATGGCTCCCGCGTGAGCGCGGTGGTAGATGAGCTGAATGGAGAGAAGATTGACATTATCAACTGGGATGAGAACCCGGCGCTCCTGATTGAGAACGCGCTCAGCCCGGCGAAGGTCATTACGGTTCTCGCGGATCCGGATGAAAAGGTGGCCAAGGTGGTTGTCCCGGATTATCAGCTGTCCCTCGCAATTGGCAAGGAAGGGCAGAACGCCCGTCTGGCGGCCCGCCTGACGGGATTCAAGATTGATATTAAAAATGAAACGCAGGCCCGTGAGTCCGGCGATCTTCTGGAATACGAGGAAGATTATTATGCCGAGGATGAGTACTACGACGAGGATGGGTACTACGAGGACGAATACGAGGAAGATGGCTCCTATCAGGACAACGGTGGGTATGACGATGGTTACGCCGATGATGGTTATGAGGGCGCGTATGCCGAAGAGGGAGGCTATGCCGAGGATAACGGCGGCAGTTACATGGATGCCGATGTGCCTGCGGACGGCACGGAAAATGTGGATGATGAGGAATGACAGGATATGGCCGGTCAGGTAAAAAAGATACCGACACGTAAGTGTACGGGATGTCAGGAAATGAAAAGCAAACGGGAGATGCTTCGGGTGCTGCGCACACCGGAGGGAGAGATTGTGGTGGACGCGACCGGACGGAAGAACGGGCGCGGGGCTTATCTGTGCCGCAGTCTGGACTGTCTGGGGAAAGCTATGAAAAATAAAGGGCTGGAGCGTTCGCTGAAATGCGCGATTCCGGAAGAAACTTATGAAAGCCTGAAAAAGGAGATTGAATCGATTGAAGAGAGATAGCGTACTTTCCCTTGTGGGTATCGCGACGAAAGCGGGCAGGATTGCCTCCGGTGAATTTTCAAGTGAAAATGCAGTAAAATCCGGAAAAGCCAGTCTTGTAATCATCTCCCGGGAAGCTTCCGGGAATACGGAGAAAAAATTTCGGAATATGTGCTCCTTTTATAAGGTTCCGGCATATAGCTACGGAACCAGGGAAGAATTAGGAGCCGCGTCAGGCAATGCGTATCGGGCAGTGCTGGCAGTGCTGGATGTGGGATTTGCGGATGCCCTGATAAAAAAGCTGGACACGGCGGGAGCAGAGGGAGGTTATGAGAATGGCGGAAGCCGGGAATAAAAAGAGGACAGATGGCAGTGAAAGGAAAGATACTGCAAAGGGAAGAGAGGCGCTGGGAGACCGGCAGGTGAAGATGAAGGAGGATGAGCATATGCCGAAGAATCAGGATCCGGAAGCAGTGAAGAAGACGGAGGAGAAGGCCGCGGGGGCATCTGCGGGGAGGCCTGCTGATAAGCCTGCTGCTCCGCAGAAAAAAAAGAATATTATACAGGTATTCCGCCCGCAGAACAGTAAGACAGGTATGGTAAAACCCGGAGGCCGTCCAAAGCCGCAGGGAGCTGCCGGCGGCCGGCGGCAGGGACAGACCGCGGGAGCGAGACCGCAGGGCGCAGCCGCAGGAGCAAGGCCGCAGGGTACTGGCGCAGCCGCGGGAACAAGACCGCAGGGAGCAGGTGCTGCTGCAGGGATGAGACCGCAGGGAAGCGGAGCTGCCGCAGGAACGAGGCCGCAGGGAGCAGGTGAAGCTGCGGGAACCCGTTCACAGAATACGCAGCCGATGACGGAAACAAGGCCGCAGGCAGAGACAAAAACACAGAAGGCTTCCTCTGCGCCGACTGGCGCAAAGCCGCAGACTGTGGCTGCCGATGCAGCACAGAATGGCTCCAGGAACACTTCCGGGGAAGCAGAAAAAACGCAGCGCGCAGGGAATGCCGCAGTGGAGAATAAGGCGCCAAACGGGGAGAGTATGATCTCTGGTGTGAAAGCGCAGAATATAGCAAATGCTGTGGCAGACGCACAGAAAGAAGCGGTGGCGAAAACACCGGAGACGTCCGCCAGAGAGGCAATATCGGAAACGCCGGCAGGTTCTCAGAAGGGAACTTCAGCAAATGCATCGTCCGGTTCCGGAAGGAATGCTGCGGCAGGTGGATCCGCAGATTCCGGCAGAGGAAATACTTCTGCCCGTGCCGGACAGGGAAGCGCCCGTCAGAGTGCGGATGGACGCAGAGAAGACGGCGCCCGCAGCCAGGGAGGAAGAAGCGGCCGCAATCAGGATGGCCGCAGCCAGGAAAACAGGAGCAGCTATGGCCGCAGCCAGGACGGCGGTAACAGAAGCAGTCAGGGCAGCGGATATGGCAGAGGTCAGGATGGCGGAAACAGAGGCGGCCAGAACAGAAGCCAGGACGGCGGAAGCAGAGGCGGCCAGGGCAGCAACGGCAGAAGCCAGGCTCGCGGGAACCGCGGCGGCCAGGGCAGCGATGGCCGAAATCAGCACGGAGGAAGCAGAGGCG
>JAJPXX010000231.1:6374-15175 GCA_021205225.1 Lachnospiraceae bacterium | reverse complement strand
TATCAGGAGAGAGAATTATGATAAGAGAAGACGTAAGAAATATAGCGATTATCGCACACGTAGACCACGGCAAGACGACCCTGGTGGACGAGCTGCTTAAGCAAAGCGGTGTATTCCGCCAGAATCAGGAGGTTGCGGAGCGCATCATGGATTCCAATGATCTGGAGCGTGAGCGCGGCATCACCATCCTTTCAAAAAACACCGCGGTTACCTATAAAAACACAAAAATCAATATCATCGATACCCCTGGCCATGCCGATTTCGGCGGAGAGGTCGAGCGTGTCCTGAAAATGGTAAATGGCGTCATCCTGGTGGTCGACGCTTTCGAAGGAGCCATGCCGCAGACAAAATTCGTGCTGCGCAAGGCGCTGGAGCTGGCGCTTCCGGTCATCGTATGTATCAATAAAATCGACCGGCCAGAGGCACGCCCCGCCGAGGTCGTCGACGAAGTGCTGGAGCTGTTTCTGGAGCTGGATGCCTCCGATGAGCAGCTGGACTGTCCGTTTGTCTATGCTTCCGCGAAGGGAGGCTACGCAAGCATGGATCCGGATGTACCCGGAACCAGCATGGAACCGCTGTTTGAGACCATCGTCAACTACATCCCCACCCCGGAAGGCGATGAAAACGGACCGACGCAGGTGCTGATCAGCACGATTGATTACAATGAATATGTCGGACGCATTGGCGTCGGAAAGGTAGACCGGGGCACGATCTCTGTCAATCAGGAGGTCGTCCTTGTCAACCATCATGACCCGGATAAAAAACAGAAGGTAAAGATCAGCAAGCTTTACGAATTTGACGCTTTGAATAAGGTAGATGTCCCGTCTGCCACCATCGGTTCGATTGTTGCGATATCCGGAATTTCCGATCTGCACATCGGCGATACGCTCTGCGCGCCGGAAGCGCCGGAGCCCATTCCGTTCCAGAAGATTTCTGAGCCGACGATTTCCATGAACTTCATCGTCAACGACAGCCCGCTCGCCGGCCAGGAAGGAAAATATGTCACCTCCCGCCACATCCGGGAGCGCCTCTACCGCGAGCTGAACACCGACGTCAGCCTGCGCGTGGAAGACACAGAGGATACCGATACCTTTAAAGTGTCCGGACGCGGTGAACTGCATCTGTCTATCCTGATCGAGACCATGCGCCGCGAAGGCTTTGAATTCGCGGTCAGCAAGGCGGAGGTCATCTATAAGACCGATGAACGCGGCAAAAGGCTGGAGCCGATGGAGCTCTGCTACATTGATGTTCCGGAAGAGTTTTCCGGGACTGTCATCCAGAAGCTCAGTCTCCGCAAGGGCGAGCTCCAGGGCATGAGCATCGGCCAGGGCGGCTATTCCCGCCTGGAGTTTTCCATCCCTTCCCGCGGCCTGATCGGATATCGGGGAGAATTTCTGACCGATACGAAGGGAAACGGGATCATGAACACTATTTTTGACGGCTATGGTCCCTACAAGGAAGATCTGACCTACCGCAATCTCGGTTCTCTGATCGCATTTGAATCCGGTGAGTCGGTCGCTTACGGCCTGTTCAACGCACAGGATCGCGGCACTCTGTTTATCGGGCCTGGCGAAAAGGTTTATTCCGGCATGGTCATCGGGCAAAGCGCAAAGCCGGAGGACATCGAGCTGAATGTCTGCAAAACAAAGCATCTGACCAACACGCGCGCTTCCGGATCCGATGAAGCCCTGAAGCTGACCCCGCCGAAGATCCTGAGCCTGGAGCAGGCGCTGGAATTCATTGACACAGACGAGCTGCTTGAGGTGACGCCGAAGAGTCTGCGGATTCGCAAGAAAATCCTCGATCCGACGCTGCGCAAAAGAGCGAGTTTCAAAAAGACACAGTAAGGCGCCTGTCAGAACCAGCGAAAGCGGATTTTCCACTGGCCGGGGGATTGCAGGAGACTCTCATATTCTTCTACGGTTAATAGCTCCTCCAGGCTGGCGGAGTCCTCTCCTTCTGCGACAGCATGCAGGCAGTCAGAAAAGCAGAGGCGGGGATAGAGCAGGCACCACCAGTTCTGTCCGTCGGCATCCCCCAGCCGGATGCGCAGCGCTTCATACCAGCCCGCGGGAAATGTGACAGCCCCATAGGTCCGATCCGGGAAATAGCTTTGCGCGATCTCCGCAGTGGCGCGGTAGGGCATATTCTCTCTTTCCAGCACTGCGTTTGCGACGGCCTCTATCTGCGACAGGTTTTCCGCCAGAAAGGTAAGTGTCCCGGCGCGGTCATTTTCTTCTTCCGGCGATGTTTCCTGTCCAGAGTCCGTAAAGGATGCGGACATCCACGCCAGCACTGCGTCACGAACCTGGTATTTTACATTCTGGTCTTCTTCCCTGTCACTGTTGGCAAGCACATGAAACCGTACCACCTTCTCCGCGACTCCCTGCTGCAAAACAGAGCGGTGCGCGGCGGCGGCAGCCACATTGAGGAAGACAGACAGAAGCAGAAACAGAAGCACCGTACTCATGTGTATCTTCCATTTTTTCCTGTTTCCAAAAGCCATGCGCCTGCTTTTATATTTCCTGTATTCTTTTTTCCATAATGTCCGCAAAAACATAACGGGCACCCTCCCTTCTTATCAGGGAGTGTTGCCCGTTTTTTTTCGTTTATACACTGCGCCGGCAGCCTGTCTCTCAATTCCGCACAGCCTCTGCCGGTTTTCGCCGGCGGCATATCGCAAAACCGGTTTTTATCCGAGGAATTCTTTCACCTTACTGCACCTGTCAGTGTGCGAATATCTTCCACCTTCTGTCTGCACATATAGTCCTCGATTCCTTCAATCACATCAATCACCGTCCGCGGATTACGGAAATTCGCGGTGCCGACAGCGACGGCAGTCGCCCCGGCGAGAATGAATTCCAGTGCGTCTTCGGCGCAGGTGACGCCTCCCATACCAATAATCGGGATCTTTACCGCCTGCGCGCTCTGATAAACCATACGCACCGCAATCGGATGGATCGCCGGGCCGGAAACTCCGCCGGTTCGGTTTGCCAGCGCAAAGGTTCTCCGATTTACATCAATCTTCATCCCCGTCAGAGTATTGATCATTGAAAGCGCATCCGCGCCTCCAGCCTCTGCCGCGCGGGCCAGCTCCGTAATGTCCGTTACATTCGGGCTGAGTTTCATGATGACCGGCTGCTTCGCGTGTTTTTTGATCTCGCGTGTGATCGCTTCTACCGAATCCGGGTTCTGGCCAAAGGAAATCCCGCCGCACTTCACATTTGGACAGGAAATGTTGATTTCCAGCAGATCCACCGTTTTTTCCTCGGAGAGACGCTCCACTACTTCAACATAGTCCTCCGTCGTCCGCCCGCAGACGTTTACCACGACTGCCGTATCATAGTCTGCCAGAAACGGCAGGTCACGGGAGCAGAAGGTCTCGATTCCCGGATTCTGCAGCCCGATCGCATTCATCATCCCGCCGCGAATCTCTGCCACGCGCGGGGTCGGGTTCCCCTGCCACGGGACATTCGCCACTCCCTTCGTCACAACAGCTCCCAGTCTGGAAAGATCGACAAATTCGCCGTACTCCATACCGGAGCCGAATGTTCCAGACGCGGTCATGACCGGATTTTTCAATTCAACACCTGCGATAGTTACTTTCGTATTTATCATAGTCGATTCCTCACATCACTGATTTTCATCCAACATAACATCAAAGGATCACTTCATCGGCGGCAAATACCGGTCCTTCTTTACAGATGCGCTTATTCTTCACCTGTGAGTGAGCATCCACCTCCGCTGACTCGCAGACACAGGCAAGGCAGGCACCGATCCCACACGCCATCCGCTGTTCCAGAGACAGATAGCACTCGATCCCCTTCTCCTGCGCATACGCTTTGATCGCCCGGAGCATCGGGGTCGGTCCGCAGGCATAGATCACGTCCGCCTGTAGCTGGTTTTCCCGTATGCAATCCAGCACATTTCCATGAGTAACTCCATGCCAGACAGAGCGAATTCCGGCGTCTTCCTGCTGCTCCGGCACCGTTCCCTCGATCAGGAACCTGTCCGTTTCCGCATCAGCACCCACGGATAAGTTTTTAAACAAATCATCCTTTTCCACGGAAAGATACAGCTCTCCGTTTGCAGCCAGCTCATCGGTCAAAAACAGCTCGTCCCGATATCCCGCAATCACCTGTACCCGGCCTTCCAGTCTTTTTGAAAGCTCCACCATCGGAGGAATGCCGATCCCCCCGCCAATCAGAAAAGCGCTGCGTCCCGCCGGACATCGTTCCAAAGGGAACCCATTGCCAAGCGGGCCAAGAAGATCAAGCGTATCCATCGCCTGGCATCCGGCAAATTCCGCCGTCCCTTTTCCAGCAACCCGGTATACCAGACGAATCCTGCCATTATCCCGGTCTGCCTCGCAGATACTGATCGGACGCGGGAGCATCCGGCCGGAATCATTGCTGTATACGGAAACAAACTGTCCGGGGACGGCGCTTTTTGCAATCGCATCCGCCTGGAGCCACATACTGTATATCTGATCTGCGATCTGTTCCTGGGAAAGAACAGAAGCGCGCAGTATTGATTTTTCCATTATATTTTCTCCTTCGGTGTGTCTGCCCTTCAGTCACATTCGCTGCGCTGCTCCAGCGCATGATTGATGTCCCCGATCATATCGACTACCGCCGCACGGCTCGCTTCCGCAAAATGCTCCGCACCATAAGAAGCGTATTTTTCCTGCTTATAGGCGGCAATAATTCCGCGGGAAGAATTCACAATCGCGCCCAGACCATCTTCATTAAAATAATGCACCAGATCCTTCGCTTTCCCGCCCTGCGCGCCGTACCCCGGCACAAGAATAAACGACTTCGGCATGACACGGCGCAGTACCTTTCCCATCTCCGGATAAGTCGCGCCCACTACCGCGCCGACATAGCTGTAAGTATCGCCCATGCAGGAGGTGGCCCACTCGGCAACCTTTTCCCCGACGATCTCATACAGCGGCTTTCCGCCTGCCTCATTTCTTCTGGAATCTCCGGATGTCTGCGGCAGAGCGTCCGCCGCAGGATCTGCGATCCGGCGATCCTGGAATTCGCCGCTCGACGGGTTCGAGGTCTTCACCAGGATGAAAATTCCTTTCTTTTCTTCACGGCAGACATCCAGAAACGGCTTGATCCCATCCGTTCCCAGATACGGATTGACCGTCGCAAAATCCTCCCCGAATGGCGTCAGCATCTGAGAGCCGACCGCTACCCGTCCCAGATGCGCGGCGGCGTATGCCGCTGAGGTGGAACCAATGTCTCCTCGCTTTACATCTCCGATCACCACCAGATCTTTTTCCTTACAATAGTCAACAGTCTTCTTAAACGCCGCCAGCCCCGGCAGGCCAAACTGCTCATACATCGCGATCTGCGGCTTTACCGCCGGAATCAGATCATATACCGCGTCCACAATCCTTTTATTGTACTGCCATACCGCTTCCGCTGCCCCCTCCAGCGTCTCCCCGTATTCCGCAAAAGCACTCTTCTGAATCTGCTCCGGAATATAGCTTAGCATCGGATCCAGGCCAACTACAATCGGTGCTTTCGTCTTTTTAATGTTTTCAATCAGCTTCTGAATCATAATTTTTCTCCTTTTCTTTTCCAGTCTCTGTTCAATGGTTCCAGTTTATCTTCGAAAAAGTCCCCGCAGATAAGCTCCCGCATATTTCACCACCCCATTCACCGCATATGCGCAGAAAAAGCACCCGGAAGCTGCTCTGCCAAACCCTGCGTACCGATAAGCGCGGTATGTCATTTTCGCGGAATGCAGCTTGCTGCCGGATTTCCCTGACACGCTCAGACGGTATTTGAGCAGCGGCTCGTTGACCGCCACCGCAGGACCATATTGTTTTAAAATATGAAGCCATGTGATATAGTCCTCATGGCTGTCCTCATGCTGCATCGGAAACTGTCTCGCAACATCTGCCCGAAGCAGTACGGAGGAACAGTTAATGCAATTGTGCCGCAGCAGCCGCCGATAGGAAATCTCCTCATGAACCGGAATCACCCGGCCGGTCCGTTCTCCTTCCGGCGTGACCAGCTCCCGTGCGGTTGCGCAGAGTACCGGTGCGGATGTGCCCCGCTTTTCCTGACCGGAGGCTCCTTTGGCTGACGCAGAGCCTCCTGCTTTGAGACGCGCAAGCTGTTTTTTCAGCTTGTCCTTATCCCACCAGTCGTCCGCGTCCAGAAAAGCGACATAGGTTCCTTTCGCCAGACTCACCCCCCGGTTCCGCGCCGCAGCGGCGCCCAGGCTGCGTTCATTCTTATAATAATGCAGCGTTCTGACATCCTCATACCGCTTCATCACCAGATCCAGGTCATCCGGTGAATCGTCATTAACCACCAGAATCTCCAATGGCACTTCCTGCTCCAGTACCGAATCAATTGCCCGCTCAATGGTCGAAGCGCAGTTACAGGCCGGGATGACTACGGAAACCACAGGGGGCGCTTCTGACGCCGACTTAGAACTCTCATCCTGACGCAATGCCTGTGCCGCATTGGATGATCCGCCCTGGGCGGATGAGTATTCGCCGCCCGATACCCGCGTCGAGGCCGTCTTCTGCCACTGCTCAACACCTTCTGTATTCTCTTTCTGGAATAAGATTTTCACTGTCGTCGCGATCAGCTGCAAATCCAGCAGGAAGGAAAAATTCTCAATATAAGTGAGGTCCAGCTTCAGTTTATCATAGGGCTTCGTATTATATTTTCCATATACCTGCGCGTAGCCGGTCAGGCCGGCCTTCACCTTCAGGCGATAGGAAAACTCCGGAATTTCCTTCTCATACTCTGCCGCAATCTCCGGGCGCTCCGGTCTGGGTCCGACCAGAGACATATCCCCCTGAAGAATGTTCAGCAGCTGAGGCAGCTCATCAAAATGAATATTGCGCAGTACCCTGCCAACCGGCGTAACCCGGCTGTCGCCCTTTGCCGCCAGACGCGCGCCCTGCTGCTCCGAGTCCACCCGCATACTGCGGAACTTATACACCAGAAAGACCTTTCCATCCTTTGTCAATCTTTCCTGGCGGTAAAAGACAGGACCGCCGTCATAGCCTTTGATCAAAAGCGCAATGATCAGAAAAACCGGTGAGAGAATGACCAGAGCCAGCGCGGAGACCGCCACATCAAAAAACCGCTTGACCGCCTGCTGCTCCACGGTCAGTCCGCGGTTGCGGAACAAAAGCAGCGGCGTATCAAACAGATTGATCTCCTCAGAACTCATCACCATAATATCCGAAATCTTTGGCTGGCAATAGCAGCGAATATCGTGTTCGAAGCAAAACTTCAGGAACAGGTTGCGCTCATGAGCCGGGATATCACAGATCATCACCGCCTGGTGCTTCAGGATTTCCTCCTTAATCGCAGCCTCGCCGCGCTTCAGAGAAATCGTCCCCTCAATCAGATACTTGTCCTTTCTGGTCTTCATTTTCTCAATCAGGGGCTTCGGACTGAGCTTCCCATAAATCAGCAGAATCGCGTGCGGCGGATAGATTCTCACATAAACCCACCGCATAAAAAGAACCCAGACTACCACTGCCACGAGATTGATCCCGCAGACCCGAAGCATCGGCTGTATGTGCTCCGGGAATTTCCAGCGTCCAATCAGAGCCAGCTGCAGGTAAACCACAAAATTCACAATCAGCACGGAAAAAATCTGCGACAGCAGAACATCCAGAATTCTCTGATACCCCACCTTAAAAGCAGAAAAAAGCTTTGATACCATTACCACCAGAAATGCGTAAATGCTGATCAGGGCGCAGTGTCCCCAAAAGCTGTACCTTCTTCCAATCACAGCCCTGAAATGATATTCATGAAACCAGACATACGCAAACACTCCGGTCTGAATCGCTACGATCAGCACCGAAGCAAAAAACATGATCAGTCTTTTGTACTGCTCCCGTTTTTTCATATGCCTCCTACTCCTCTTCAAAGAAAAAGGGAACGCCCGTATTCATCGGATCCCGATAAGGAACGTTCCCCGTATATTCTTCCAAAGCGCTCAGTGCAGCCCATTGAAAAAATCACTGATCTGAGCCGCCGCCGCCGCTTCGTCCGGTCCCTCTATGCGGATAACAATCTCATCTCCGCTCTGGACACAGGCACTCAGCACACTCAAAAGACTTTTGGCGTTAAACTCCCGATCCCGAAAGCAAATCGTAATCTTTGATTCATATTCCATCGCAATCGAACACAGTTCACCCGCCGGGCGCAAATGGAGTCCCAGTTCATTATTTACCGTCAGTCTCTTCTCCATCTGAATTATTCCTCCGTAGCAGCCTCTATCTGCTCTGTCGCTGTCGCGTTTACCGTCAGTGTTACCTCTGACACCAGAGTAAACCCATCCGGCAATTCAATCTCTACCGGTATCTCATAGTCTCCCTCTTCCGCACAGACGGACAGATCTATGCCTGCCGTAATGTCCTCCGCCGAAATCGTACTTTCTTCATCATCCGCGTGAACCGTCACGGAGATCATATCTGCCGGTGAAAAGGTCAGCGTCATATTTTCCGGCCGATTCTGCACCGTCAGCTCCGAAAGGGCAATCTGCACAGTCTGATCCCCGTTCCTTTCAATCTGGATCGTGACCGTGACAGAAGAGTCTACGCCCGAAGCCAGCCGTACATCCTCCATATCGCTCAGTGTATCGGAAAGGTCAATTTCCAGCGCAAATGTCTCCGTCGCACCCGCGACAGATACCGGTTCATTTACTTCCAGGCTGGTGATCGACGCCAGTGCCTCTTCCGTACCGACCAGATTTACCGTCGTAGGCAGCATCCCCACTCCAGTAACCTCATATCCGCTCGCCGGAGTCCC
>JAJPXX010000231.1:0-6274 GCA_021205225.1 Lachnospiraceae bacterium | reverse complement strand
CCGTCGTAGGCAGCATCCCCACTCCAGTAACCTCATATCCGCTCGCCGGAGTCCCGCTGGTCTCAACTATAATCGGAACCTCATACAATACCGTCCAAAGTTCTACATCAACCGTCACTTCATTATCGGAGAGCAGCACACCGGACGAATCCTTGATCTGCAGGCGGCTCATCTGCGTCTCGCTTAAGGTATCGCCGTTTTTATCTGAAATCGCGAGCGTGCTCGTCAGCCTCTGATCCATGGAAATTCCATTGACAGAAACCGTGGCTGTCACCTGCCCGATTTTCTCAATCAGGCTCTGCGGTCCGGCGATCATCACCGTCTTGCCCTCCACGACCTCCGTCGTCCCGACCTCATAACCGCTCGCCGGAGTCCCTGTCGTCTCGACCGTTACCACAAATTCGCTCTCCACAATCTGCTCCAGCTCCACCTTTAAAGAAGAAGGAACCACTGTAATCTCATCCAGAGTCACTGCGGAATTGCTGCAGGTAACGGTAAGCGGCACGGTATTCATCTCAGTCAGGTTCTCCATATCCGCAATCACCGTAAAATCAGACGCCGAGAGACTCTCCAGCACACGCCGTTTCTCCGTCACCTTGATCACCACAGTATCCTCGGAAACAATATCAAAAGCCTTGTCAATCTCCGTCACACTGTCTTCATTGATGATCTCAATCTTGATATCCCGAAACAGCTTTGATTTGGTCGGATTGTCCACATTCACTACGACAAGCCAGATCAGGAACGCAATACCGAATGAAAGCAGCTTTAACGGCCAGTTCCTTTTCAGCCATTTGGGAATTTTCCCGGATATCTTTCCGGGCAGCTGCGAGGTTTTCTTATGCTTCATTCTTGGTCCACCCTTTCCAGAACTGGAATTTTCTGGGGGCAACTGATTTGTTCTGTAAAATCACAAGCTGCCGTCTTAATTCTTCCTGGGAGATCGCGTGCATCAGTTCCCCTTTGTACGCGACAGAAATCGCTCCGGTTTCCTCCGAGACAATGACTGTCATCGAGTCCGTCTCCTCACTGATACCCAGCCCCGCCCGGTGTCTGGTCCCCAGTGCCTTATTCAGCATCATATTATCAGACAGCGGAAGGTAGCAGGTCGCCGCCGTGATACGGTTTCCTTTAATGATCACCGCCCCGTCATGAAGCGGTGTGTTATGCTCAAAAATATTGATCAGAAGCTGGCTCGTCACAATGGAGTCCAGCATGATCCCCGTCCGCTCATACTCCTCCAGGCGGGTATTCTGCTCCAGGACAATCAAAGCGCCGGTCTTTGCCTTGCTCATCTCGACACTGGCTTTCACGATCTCATTCACAGTCTTATCACTAAAGCGCTCTGTCACATTTTTACTGCCGTCCCCGATCTGGATCAGTCCGGAAAAAATCGGCTTCTCCCCAAGCCTCTCAAGCGCCCTGCGGATCTCCGGATGAAAAACGACAACCGCCGCCGTAATCGCGATATCAAGAACCCGGTTCACCAGGTAAATCAGGGTCGTCATCTGCAGCAGATATACAAGCGCGATACAGGCAACCAGAATCGCGATTCCCTTTAACAGATTCCATGCCCTGGTATTTTTAATCCAGAGCAGCAGATTATACACAAGAAAGGCCAGAATCAGGATCTCAAGAACATCGGTGGCCGTAATCGATACCGTCGGTATCGTAAGCCATGACAGGCTGTCACTCAGCCAAAAGATAATGCTTTTCATCTTGTTCTCCCCTCTGAACACAATGATACTTTTTCAGTATAGCACAGATTTCGTGTCATGCAAACTTTTTTTGCCTTTTCCCGTACATAAAACCAGAAAAAACAGCTGCCGAGCCCCCGCCGCCCGCAGCACTCCGGCCGCCTCGTCCATCGTGCTTCCGGTCGTATAAACATCATCCACCAGAAGAATGCGGCGGCGCTTTGGAGGCATAGATACTTCAAAGCTTCCCCGCAGGTTTTGCAGTCTCTCATTCCGGCTCAGCTTCTTCTGGTCTCCCGTATAGCGCACGCACCGCAGCAGCTTCCGCTCGCACGGAATCCCTGTCAGACAGCTGATCCGCTCCGCCAGAAGCTCTGCCTGGTTGTATCCCCGCGCAGCGCGTTTTTTCCAGTGCATGGGAATCGGAACGGTTACTTCCGGCTGCCAGTAAGAAAGATATCCTTCGCTGGCACGCACCATCGCCTCCGCGTAGAAATCCAGATAATCCCGCCGATTCTGAAACTTCATCCGGTAAACGCTCTTTCGCATAGAGCCGGAATAGGTAAACGCGGCGCGTCCCTGATCAAACAGGTGCCGCATCCTCTCGCAATCCTCACAGAACTCCCTCTCAGGAGAGCCTACCGGCTTTCCGCACTTCATGCAGGCCGGCTCCGTCACCCACGGCAGCTTCCCGCGGCAGTCCCCGCAGACCAGCGAAAAAGGAGACTCTTTCAGCGGACGAACCCTGTCGCAAAGGGGACAGCGCGGCGGATAGAGAAGCCGAACCGCCATCCGGCTGATCTTTCCCGCGTCTGTTTTCCATTCTTCTTTTTGTACCATCGCTACCCGTTTTGAATCTTCCCCAGGTTCACACGGAAATCCTTCACATAAACATATAAAATAGAATCCCGCTTTGCGGGATTCTCGCGCTGCCGCGCGTCTGCGTAAGCAGACAGTTTCCTCTGGCGCGGCATGTGCATCCCCCGGAGGGTTTTTGTCCGATAGGGAAGTTCGGAGAACTTTCCTATTGGATAAAAACATTCTGCGCGGCAGGCCGCAAAATGCCTGTCAGTCAGCTCTGCGATAACTCAAGTATTCGCTCTCCCAGCGCCGTGTAGCGTCTCTGCTCTACCGTATTGTCAATCATCTGATCAAAGGTACCCGCATCCCCGACCAGCGTCACACATCTGCGCGCACGGGTCACGGCTGTGTACAGCAGGTTGCGGTTCATCAGCATGCGCGGACCCGTCAGGAGCGGAAGCACAACCGCCGGGTATTCGCTGCCCTGCGATTTGTGAATCGTCACCGCGTAAGAAAGCTCCAGCTCATCCAGACCACTGTAGGGATATTCTACCATGCGGTGCTCATCAAATTCAACTGTTATCTGCTCTGTATGTAAATTAATCTCACGGACAATCCCCATATCACCGTTAAAGATTCCGATCCCTTTTTCCACCGGAATCCCATACCGTCCGCGAATCTCCCATTCCATCTGATAATTGTTCTTAATCTGCATGACCTTGTCGCCCTCGCGGAAGGTCATACCATTATGCTCACATTCCCGCTTGCTGCGATCCGGCGGGTTTAAATATTCCTGCAAAATCCGGTTCAGCCGCTCTACGCCAAGCAGGCCTTTCCGCATCGGGGTCAGCACCTGAATGTCAAACGGCTCTGCCTCCACGTAACGCGGCAGCTTATCCCGGATCAGCTGAATCACGATACTGATGATCACGTTTGCGTCCTGCCGCTTCAGGAAGAAAAAGTCCCGGCTCTTATTATCAAGCACAATATGCTCCCCGCGGTTAATCTTATGGGCGTTGACCACAATATCGCTCTCCGACGCCTGCCGGAAAATCCTGGTCAGGCGGACTACCGTAATCTTTTCCGAAGCGATAATATCCTTCAATACGCTCCCCGGACCAACCGAAGGCAGCTGATTCACATCCCCCACCATAATCAAGCGCGTACCAACCGTCACAGCTTTCAAAAGCGCGTGCATGAGGTAAAGATCCACCATTGACATCTCATCGATGATAATGACATCTGCGTCCAGCGGATTCTCCTCATTCCGGCCAAAGCCCTCCGGTCCTGGCGCATCCGCGGCAGCGTTGATTTCCAACAGGCGGTGTACGGTCTTCGCCTCACATCCGGTTGCCTCTGTCATACGCTTGGCGGCCCGCCCGGTAGGCGCCGCCAGCAGAATGCGAAGCCCTTCGGACTCAAAATAAGAAATGAGCGTATTGATCGTGGTCGTCTTTCCGGTACCCGGACCGCCTGTGATGACCAGGAGCCCGCAGCGTGCAGCCTCAATGACCGCCGTCCGCTGCTTCTCGTCAAGCACCGTTTTTGTTTTTTTCTCAATCTCACTGAGTTTTTGAGAAATCACATTCCGGTCGATCTCGCAGGAAATATTCAGATCGCACAGCATACGCGCTGTACTCATTTCCAGAAACCAGGCGGATGATGTGTAGACCCGCGTCTGTTCCTTTTCCTGTCTGATGACAATCTTTTTGTCAATCGCCAGATCCGTCAGGTACTGATCAATGCTTTCAAGCTCTATGCCAAGCAGCTCCCCGGCGCGCGAAAGCAGCAGCTCCTTCGGCAGAAACACATGCCCCTCTCCCCCGGCCTGCTGCAATACATAAAAAATCCCGCTCCTGAGCCTGTATTCTGAGTCAATGCGGATCCCCGCGCGCTTTGCAATCTCATCCGCGATACGGAATCCAACGCCTTCAATATCATCTGCCAGCCGATACGGATTCTCCTCCAGCACCTGATACATTCCGGCGCCGTATTTCTGATAAATCTTCACCGCCAGTGTGTTCGTGACGCCAAACTGCTGCAGAAAGATCATTGCTTTGCGCATATCGCGCTTTTCAAAAACCTGAGCCGCGATCTCCCGCGCCATCCGTTCACTGATGCCCTTGATCTCTGCGAGCCGTTCCGGCTCCTCCTCTATGATCCGGATCGTATCCTCACCAAACCGCCGAACTATCCGCGCGGCCAGCGCCGTGCCCACTCCCCTGATCGCGCCGCTTCCCAGATAGCGCTCTACCGATTCCGCATCCTCAGGCTCTTTCACCTGACAGTCCGCAATCTTAAACTGTTCTCCGTAAGTGGGATGCGATATGTACTCTCCTGTGAGCACTACCTTCTCTCCCTCTCCGATATAGGAAAGCGTGCCGACACAGGTAACCTCATCCTCATTGTCCGCAGAACGCGCAGACGCCCCTTTCTTCTTCTTTGGAAGCGGTTCTGCGCCTTCTCCTTCCCGTGCCGTAAGCACAAACACGGTATAGCCATTGTCGTTGTTTCGAAATATAATGTGATCTATATAGCCTTCCAGTCTCTCCATAAAATCCTGCTGCTTTTCCAGTCCCAAATATTACTGCTCCAGCGGCTTCGCATTATTCGCCGCAGTCAGCTCCACAAACCGTCCGGTTCCTACCGCCACAGCCGTCATCGGATCCTCCGCAACCATCGTATTGATCCCCGTCCGTGCCTCAATCAATTCTTCCAGCCCGCTCAGAAGGGCGCCGCCGCCAGTCATCACAATCCCGCGGTCTACTACATCCGCCGCCAGCTCCGGCGGTGTGCGCTCCAGAACGCTGTGTACCGCATCCACAATCTGTCCCGTCACTTCTTTAAGCGCGTCGCGCGTATCCTCAGAAGTCACACGTACCGACTTCGGCAAACCCGTCACCAGATCACGTCCTTTGACCTCCATCACCTTCGGCTCCGGCTTTTCAAAAGCGGTACCGATCGTGATTTTAATCTCCTCCGCCGTCTGCTCTCCGATCATCAGGCCATATTTTTTCCGCACGTATTTCACAATCGCATCATCAAAATCATCCCCGGCCACCTTAATCGAAGTGCTGACCACGATCCCGTCAAGTGAAATCACGGCTACATCGCAGGTGCCTCCGCCAATGTCCACAATCATATTCCCACAGGGGCGCGAGATATCGATTCCGGCTCCAATCGCCGCCGCTATCGGCTCCTCTATAATGTGTACTTCCCGCGCACCTGCCTGATAGGTCGCGTCCTCCACAGCTTTCTTTTCCACCTCTGTCACACTGCTTGGAACACAGATACTGACACGCGGCTTCCGGAAAGACATCCGTCCAATCGCTTTCTGAATGAAATGCTTCAGCATCTGCTCCGTCACCGTATAATCCGAGATCACGCCCTTACGCATCGGACGAACCGCAATGATATTTCCCGGCGTCCTGCCAAGCATCAGACGTGCCTCCTCACCGATGGCCTTTATTTTATTCGTATCACGGTCGTAGGCTACGACCGATGGCTCTTTTAACACAACGCCCTTTCCTCTGACATAAACCAGAATACTGGCCGTGCCCAGATCGATTCCAACATCAGAAGCCGCCATAAACTCAAACCCCTTTCCCATCCGGAAACGGCTCCCCCGCTTCCATATCTTATTATCTATATTTCCAATATCTTACCACAGTATACCGTAAAATGGAAATAATTTTTCGCAATAGTTACGAAGCGAAGTGTATACTTGCGTCCTGCTGTTCTGATTCATTATTTTCTGTCAATGATTTCTTAAGTAT
>JAJPXX010000211.1 GCA_021205225.1 Lachnospiraceae bacterium | reverse complement strand
CCATATAGATAGCCCTCAGTCCAGAGGGCTGTGACTAGCACTGCAAGTATGTAGATTGAGATTATGTTCGATTCTCTGAAACCGGCGTAGTAGAAACCAAATCCAAGCAAAGAAGCTACCACAAGCAATCCAGTCGACTTCAGCACATCCATCCATTTAAATGAAAACCCCTCGAACTTCACAGTGAATCCGTGCTTTCTGTAGAATGGTTGTTGATCTGGAATTATGTATACGTCAAGGTTTCCAGTCTGTTCTATCAGGCGGTCTGCGAGACTCTTGCTATACACGAGGGGATGCTGACGGTGGTTTATGCGTCCCATGACTATTTTCGTTACGCCACTTATTCTGGCATATTCAGCTATCTGTGCTGCGGGGTCGTCTCCGTAGACAGTCGATATTTGTGCACCAAGCTGTTCCGCAAGTCTGATGTTGCTTCTTAAGCGCTTGATGTTTTCCTGCGACATCTTTTTCGTTTCCGACGTTTGTACAAAAAGCGCGGTGAAACCGCTATGAAAAGCCTCTGCCATACGCGCCGCCGTTCTGATGACTTTCGCATTCGAGGGCGATGGAGAAAGGCATATCAATATATGTTCTCCTGCTTTCGCAGCCTGCTCTTTGCCTGAGCGCTGTGCCGTGCGGTTGAGCCTGTCTGCTGTCCGACGCAGAGCTATTTCGCGTAGCGCCGCTAGGTTTTCACGCGTGAAGAAGTTATCCATTGCGCGTTTGGCCTGTTTTTCCTTATATACTTTCCCAGCCTTGAGCCGTTTCACTAGGTCATCTGGTTCTATGTCCACGAGCTCTACGTGGCTAGCCGAATCAAAGACGTGATCTGGGACGCGTTCGCTAACTGCTATTCCTGTTATAGAGGATACTAGGTCATTCAGCGATTCAAGGTGCTGGACATTTACCGTCGTGTAAACATCTATACCAGCACGTAGTAACTCCTCTACGTCCTGATAGCGTTTCGTATGGCGGCTTCCTGGAGCATTTGTATGCGCAAGTTCATCCACGAGGATGAGTTGTGGCTTACGTTTCAATGCTCCGTCGAGGTCGAATTCGGCTAAGCGTATCCCCTTGTAGTTTATCTCGGCACATGGAAGCTGCTCTAGCCCGTCGAGTAATGCTAGTGTGTCTGGGCGTGTGTGGAGTTCTACGTATCCCACAACGACATCCACGTTGTCGTTTTTCTCTCGGAGCGCAGCTTTGAGCATTGCGTAAGTTTTCCCAACGCCAGCGGCGTAACCGAAAAATATCTTCAGTTTACCAATACCTTCCTGTTCCGTTTCCGATATTTCACGCAGGAGCTTTTGCGGGTTTTTTGTTTCGTTGTCCATAAAATTTAACCTCTTCATAAATAACGATACTTAGCATACTGTTTTGATCCTCTGTATACAGAATCATAAGAATCATAGCACATCATCTGCTGCTTTTGCTTATGTTCCAATGGGTGCGGTGTTAAGATAGAATTAAGGATTTCGCTAGAGATTGAGAAAAGCTGAATGGGAATGATATTATAATGGTAAGTTGTGCCGTCACACTTGGCACAGCTGGATTTATAATTTTCCATAGGACGGGTTTATATGGAGGAAGAGCAAGATGAACAACAAACAGATGATTTTAGTTGTCGAGGACGATTCTGCGGTCAGGAAACTTATAGCTACTACGCTGGATACGCATGGCTACAAATACTGTCTTGCCTACAACGGCGGCACTGCAATAATGGAAGCCGCGTCGTACAACCCCGATGTTATGCTTCTTGACCTCGGTCTCCCAGATATGGATGGTATAGATGTCATAAAGAAAATACGTTCGTGGTCTAATATGCCTGTGATAGTTATAAGTGCACGCAGCGAAGACAGTGACAAGATAGAGGCACTTGACGTGGGAGCTGACGATTACCTAACAAAGCCATTCTCGGTCGAAGAGCTTCTTGCACGTCTGCGTGTAGCATTTCGTAGGCTCAACTACACTGCGCAGCAAAGCTCGGGTTCATCTGTCTTCAAAAACGGTGCTTTGACGATAGACTACAATATTGGTTGTGCTTATATGGACGGTAAGGAGCTCCATCTGACGCCGATAGAGTACAAACTGCTCTGCCTTTTGGCCAAAAATGTTGGCAAGGTGTTGACCCATTCATTTATAACGAGAGGAGTATGGGGTGGAGCATGGGAAAACGATGTAGCCTCGTTACGTGTATTTATGGCGACGCTTCGTAAGAAGATAGAAAAGAATCCTTCGTCACCACAGTATATTCAGACTCACGTCGGTATCGGCTACAGAATGCTCCGTGCTGAAAATTAATTTGATAATCGCACAGAGCATGTTAATAGTTCCTGTAATATCTGCAATGGAAGTGCGTTGTAAACAAACTTAGCGCGTTATGTAATCTTTTTTGTTGTGTTGAACTACAATAAAATATGGAATTTTTAGAGGATTGTGGATTAAAAAGTTTTCTGTCTTCAATTTTAATATCTTTCGTATGCTCTGTATCTTTTGAATCTTCCAGTTATCCATAGAATGTCACTTCATTCTCATCACTGATACTATCCATCTTGAAAAGAAGCTAATAGATAGTAGCGGAGGTGTGCAATATAAGGCAATTCTAAAATCTTCATCAGTGAAATAGAATCTTT
>JAJPXX010000199.1:12253-15339 GCA_021205225.1 Lachnospiraceae bacterium | reverse complement strand
CGTATAATGTGTATAATACAAAGTTTGAAAAGTATATTAAGAATCAGATAGGACGAAAGAAAGTTTCAAAAGTCACACCGGATAATATATTGGATTTTTATAACAGCCTATATAATGCTGAAAAAGATGCCTTGAACATCGAAACAATAAAGGTTATTGACCGATTGATTAAGCCGTCTTTGCAGATGGCTGTAGATAAAGGGATTATTCGCTCGAACCCAGCAAGGGGAGCGATCGGACGATTAAAGCATAAAAGATCGGTTCTCAGTAATGAGGCTGATAGTAGTGATGAGAAAGCCCGCGCTTTAGAAGATGAACAGCTTGAGCGATTGCTGGAGTATGTGGGTGACCGTTATTGCTATCTTTATTATTATCCTTTGTTCTATCTGTTGGCCTGGACTGGTTGCAGAATTAATGAGATGCTGGCATTGACATGGTATGATGTTGACTTTGATGAAGAGATCATACATATTCGTCGGTCATTGAGTTATCAGAAAGTAGATGGAAAAAGGTGCTTTACTTTGGAAAAGCCAAAAACCAAGGCAGGAATCAGAGAAATACCGATGCTTGCTAATGTTAAGAAGATCCTGAGTGATTTAAAAGAGCAGAATGACGACTTTAAAACGCCTGTTTCTCATAACGAACGTGTTTCACTGGACGATCTTTCTCCCTTTGTGTTTACGAACAGGTATGGAAACCTGATCCATTATGGCAGTGTCGACAGGAAGTTGCATGAAATTATAGATCGGTATAATCTGCAGCATGAGGATCCTTTGCCGCAGATTAGCTGTCACGGGTTTCGCCATACTTTTACCTGTTGGCTGTGCGAAAACGCTGAGAAATCCACTCCGATGGAAACGATAAAATATATTCAGTCTATTCTGGGGCATGCGGACGCATCTGTGACGATGAATATCTATGCGGAATGCAGACGGAAAAAACGAAACGAAAATCATGAAATGCTGAAACAGAAAGCTGCGTTATAACGAAAGCCACTCCGGTCATTCCGGGGTGTTTTTTCGCAGTGTGCCGGCGTGCGCACGTTCTGCTCAATATCAAAAAATGGGTATCATTTCAAAAAAGGGTAAAAAAAGGGTATGCGGTTTCAGAATGTTACACACTGCTCGTGGAAACCCGCGGATTTCCAGACATTTCACACATTTTTCACCTATTTTTTACAAATCCCTTACATATGTCAAATATAATTCTCAGCAATCTGTTTTTCTCCTGTTACTTTTACTCAAACGAACATAAGGTGCGGAATCACTTTTGTTGCAAAGAGTTTGCTTCCAGAGCAAACAGAAAATAGCTAACAGGTTGTAATCGGCAATGAAAATCGGAGAGGGGCATCTGGAATGGGAGTTCAACATTCTTTTCAGAGATATGAAAAAAAGTTCCTTCTGACGCCTGAACAATATAAGGAAATTTTTCCGGTTTTGCAGGCACGGATGGATGAGGAAATATACGGCGTACATACGGTTTGCAGTATTTACTACGATACGCCGACCTTTGATCTGATCCGCGCTTCGATTGATGCGCCGGTATATAAGGAAAAATTCCGGCTGCGCAGTTATGGAGTACCGGGGCGCGATGATTACATATATGCGGAAATTAAGAAAAAGTGCAGTGGGATTGTCTATAAACGCCGGGTGGAAGGGCGCCCCGATGAGATTCAGGAGTTTTTGGATGGAAAGCGGTCATTGCCGCATGATGAGCAGATTCAGCGGGAGATTCGGTGGTTTTTGAAAAGCTACCGGCCGGTGCCGAAGGTGTTTATCGGATATGAGCGGAGGGCGTTTCTTGGCAGGCAGCAGGAAGATCTTCGGATTACCTTTGATTGGAATATTCGCTGGCGGTCGGGTGGATTGAACCTGATGTACGGGGATGAGGGGGAACCGATTCTTCCGGATGAGCGAATTGTGATGGAGGTAAAGATTGCGCACGCGATGCCGCTGTGGCTTTCGAAGCTTTTGAGCGAGCATCGGATTTATCCGAATTCTTTTTCAAAATATGGGACTTGCTATCAGCGGTACATTGCGGCCGCAGTATTTACAGGAGGAAAAAATTATGCTGAACAGTATTATGACGAGTCCGATCACCTTGCAGCCGCTTCTTATCTGTCTGGGAACCGCTATGGTTCTGGGTGTGCTGACCGCTCTGGTGTTTTCGTATAAAAACAGGGAGAGCGCCAGCTTTGCGCTGACGCTGGCATTGCTGCCGCTGACGGTGGCGACGATTATTATGCTGGTAAATGGCAATATTGGAACCGGCGTTGCGGTGGCGGGCGCGTTTGCCCTGGTTCGGTTCCGCAGTGCGCCGGGGACGGGCAGGGAGATTGCCGCGATTTTTACCACCATGGCGCTGGGACTGGCGCTGGGGATGGGGTATGTCGGCGTTGCGCTGTTGTTTTTTGTACTGGTCGCGGTTTTTACGCTGGTGCTGACAAAGATTGATTTCGGCGCAGTGTCACGGGCGGAGAAACAGCTGAAGATTACGATTCCGGAGAATTTTAATTATGATGGGCTGTTTGATGATATTTTTCAGAAATACAGGGTGGAGGTGCGGCTGGAACGGATTCGCACGACAAATATGGGAACGCTTTACGAGCTGACGTATCACGCACAATTCGCAGACGCACAGGTTCCGAAAGCGTTTATCGATGAATTGCGGACGCGGAACGGGAATCTGAATATTGTAGTCGGGGAGTTTGCGGATAAAGAGATGCTTTGATGGATGTGTATGAAAGAGGTGAACGGTATGAGGAACAGGAAGTATTGGCAAACGCTCAGAGAAGCAGGGAAGAAGGCTGGAATTGTCTGCCTGGCACTGATTTTTGCAGGGACATATGTTTTGGAAGGAAATGCGCAGGAGAATACTTCGGAGACGGCAGAAGAAAATGCATCGGAGGAAATGGATGCGGATGAGGAGCGTGCAGCGGCGACGGAGAAAACCATTGATACATATGTGGATGAGGACAATGCGGTGCAGATTACGCTTGCGGATGATAGCTCGACGGTTTCCGGAGGCGGGGCGTCGGTATCTGAAAATGTGATTACGATCAGCGAAGGCGGCTCATACTGTTTCAC
>JAJPXX010000199.1:0-12218 GCA_021205225.1 Lachnospiraceae bacterium | reverse complement strand
TGCTGATCGTGCGATTGTTTTCCTGGTAGAGGGTACGGAAAATCAGATCGTGAGCGGTGTGGATACCGGAAGCTCGGCAGCGGATGGTGAAGTTGATGATATAGCGGAAGGCGGTGCGATCTGGGCAAAAGACGACTTGATGATAGGGGGCAGCGGCTCACTGACTGTGAAGGGTTTTTTGAATAATGGCATCCAGACGTCAAATGATCTCACGATCGAGGGCGGGACGATTGCGGTGGACGCTGTGAACAATGGCATCAAGGGGAAGGATTCTGTGACGATTCTGGGCGGAATGATTACGGTGACAGCTGGCGGGGATGGCATCAAATCGGACGATGATTCTGGTGAAGACTATGGCGTTGTGACGATTGAAAACGGCGAGATACAGATCGAGTGCGGCGGGGATGGCATTCAGGCGGAGACGGTGCTGACGATTTCCGGCGGTACGATTCAGATTACTTCGGGCGGCGGCAGTGCGGAGGCAGGCACGGCAAGCGCGACGTCCATGTCTGATGGCTGGGGCGGCTTTTTCAGCGGCTGGGACATGGAGGATGAGGATACGGAGAGCATGAAGGGAATCAAGGCTGGAAGCGAAATGCAGATCACGGGCGGCACGATTCTGGTGGATTCCTATGATGATTCAATTCATTCAAACGGGACAATCACCATTCTGGACGGCAGTATTACGGTTTCCTCCGGTGACGACGGGGTCCACGCGGATACGGAACTAACGATTTCGGATGGAACGATTGTGATATCGCAGTCTTATGAAGGGCTGGAAGGGAATCGGATTCGGATTGAGGGCGGCGATATCCAGGTAACTGCTACCGATGATGGAATCAATGCTAATGGCGGAAGCGACAGCTGGGGAATGGGCTGGGGTATGATGGGAGCAGGCAACGGCATGGATTTGAACCGTGATGCGGATGCGGGTACAGACGCTTCTGAAGATACTTCGGAAGAAACCCCGCTGCTTTTGATTACGGGCGGCACAATCTGGGTGAACGCGCAGGGGGATGGCCTGGATTCAAATGCGGATCTGACGGTCACGGGCGGCACGATTATCGTGGATGGACCTTCGGACAGTATGAACGGCTCCATTGACTATGGTTCAGAAAACGGGGGAACCTGCACCATCAGCGGCGGAACAATTCTGGCAATCGGCGCGTCCGGTATGGCGGAAACATTCAGCAGCAGTTCGACGCAGTGCTCGTTTATGCTCAGCCTTTCTTCGAATTATGCGGCAGGAAGCACGATCACAATTTGTGACGTTGATGGGAATGTGCTGTTTGAGCATACCTCTGAGAGAGCATTTTCTTCTATTATAGTTCCGCAGATTTGGAAGAGGGTGGCACCTGTCAGATCACGGTGGACAGCGATACGACAGAGATCACGCTGACTTCCGTGACGGGGAGTTATTCCTGGTCAGGGGAGAGCAGCGGAACGTATGGATTTGGAAATTATGGCGGACAGATGGGCGGCGGCCGGATGGGAAACTGGACAGATGACAGCCAGATGCCGGATGATGGTCAGACACCGGATGAAGGCGAGGAACAGGTGCCTGAGGATTCCGAAGACAGTCAGCCTGCGAATGTAGGGGAAAATGGGCAGATGGTGTGAGACTGCTTTTTTACGCAGAATAGTGGAATGAAGTTGATTTTTGTTGATTACGAGAAATGTCCGGCGGAAAACCGCAGGAAAAGAAGAACGCCGCATGGATGAAATTGTAATCCGGTGCGGCGTTGTTGTGCGCAGGGCTGTGAGAAGAAGGCGGTAAGCCGTCTCCTGCTCGATTCAGTCGAGTTTCATATCCCCATCTTTGACCCAGCCCAGTTTTCTGATTACCAGGTTGATCAGCGGGCAAAGGATGGCAGGGAGGAGGAAGCAGATTAGAACCATACCAATCCAGTCGGAGGCGGTGACTGCTGCTTTTGTTCCTTCAGCGATATCGCTCATCCAGCCGGTGTAGACCCCGATGGGGCCAACGAAGCCGCAGGTTCCCATGCCGGAGGATACGGCGGTGCCGTTCATCTCCATGTGGAAGACACAGGTGGCGATTGGCCCGGTGATTGCGGAGGTCAGGATCGGGGCGATCCAGATGCGGGGATTTTTGACAATGTTGCCCATCTGCAGCATGGAGGTGCCGACGCCCTGTGAGACAAGTCCGCCCCAGCGGTTTTCCGGGAAGGACATGACGGCGAAGCCGACCATCTGTGCGCAGCAGCCCGCAACGGCGGCGCCTCCTGCCAGGCCGGTCAGGCCGAGCGCGGCGCAGATCGCGGCGGAGGAGATCGGCAGTGTCAGCGCGATGCCGACGACAACCGATACCAGGATACCCATCAGGAACGGCTGCAGGTTTGTCGCCCACATGATCAGGTTGCCGACCTTCATCGCGGCGGAGCCAAGGGCGGGCGCCCACCAGGCAGAGAGGGCGATACCAACGCCGATGGTGACGAGCGGGGTAACAAGAATATCAATCTTCGTCTCTTTAGAGACGGCTTTGCCGATCTCGGAAGCGAGTATCGCGATAAAAAGAACCGCGAGCGGGCCGCCCGCGCCGCCGAGCGCGTTTGCTGCGAAGCCGACCGTGATCAGGGAAAACAGGACGAGCGGCGGACAATGCAGCGCGTAGCCAATCGCGACAGCCATCGCCGGACCGCTCATGGCGGTGGCAAGGGAGCCGACGGTGTAATCCACACCGCTGACCGTAGCGACGGTCTGTGTCAGGAATGTGATCTGAAACTGCGTCCCGATGGTGTTGATGATCGTGCCGATCAGCAGGGAGCAGAACAGACCCTGCGCCATCGCTCCAAGTGCGTCGATGCCGTAGCGTTTCAGGGAAATTTCGATGTCTTTTCTCTTCAGGAATGCCTTCAATTTCTCCATGGTTTGTCTCCTTTGTTAAAGTTTTGCCATATTCTACCCCTTTTATTTTTGATTTACAATAGGAGATTTTACTGAAAAATATCAGAACTAGGGGTATACGATTAGCGGGTATCATGCGGGAAAATCAGCTTTTCCCAAATTCTTACAAAAGGCACTACCATATGGGGAAGGAAGTGTGGTAAAATAGGCCGGTTGGATTTGGCTGCGTTATGTAAAACGACTAACGTCGTTTACTATAATAAGGAGAGAACAGCCGGGGAAGTGAGGAGGAAACCATGCCAGTTTTTGATTTCAGTAACAGTAATCCAAAACAGGAGCAAGCTGCGGAATGTACCTATACTGTTTTTTGCTCAAATGAATCAGAACCATCTGCCGAGCGTCCGATTCTGGTGCTGGATAACAGCCGCCGGGCGTGGAAGCACCACTCAAATGGCATTTTTTCGAAACCCGATCAGAAGACGGCGTTTGAATTTGATGAGGAGGACGGTACGCAGTCTGCGGATATATTGCAGCTGGACGCGCGGTTTGTCAGCCTGCTTCGCTGGCTTGGGGAGAGCCATATCCGTGTGCGGCTTTCCGGGGCGAACCGGGAGGACGGGTACGCAGTTTACCGGATTCGGGAGATTGCGTATGGCGGCGGGACGAAGCTTTCCGCGGAGGATGGGTTTCTTCAGTTTATGATTGAGCGGCTGCTCGCGAGCGATGCGCCTCAAAAGGAGCCGGAAGAGGATGAGCAGGAGGAGATCGGTGATGAGATGAAGCTGACCAGCTTGCAGAGCATCACGGATTTTCTGAACTGTGCGGGAAGAACACTGCCGGACAATATTCGTCTGTGGGCGCGGCGAAATCTGGCGGTCGCGCGTTCTCATGAGGTGACTGCGGAAGAACGGCGGCATGCGCAGAGGGCGCTTTCGATTATGCTGAATATCCACTGGAAGAGTAATTATTTTGAAGCGATTGATCCACAGGAGGCCAGGCGGATTCTGGATGAAGAGCTTTACGGGATGGAGCGGGTAAAGCAGAGAATCATCGAGACGATTATCCAGATCAACCGCACCCACACGCTTCCGGCCTATGGTATGCTGCTTGTCGGTCCTGCTGGGACAGGCAAGTCGCAGATTGCCTACGCGGTGGCGCGAATTCTGAAGCTGCCGTGGACGACGCTGGATATGAGTTCGATCAACGACCCGGAGCAGCTCACGGGCAGTTCCCGTATTTATTCGAACGCGAAGCCGGGTATTATTATGGAAGCGTTTGCAGCAGCGGGAGAGTCAAACCTGGTCTTCATCATCAATGAGCTTGACAAGGCGGCTTCCGGGAAGGGCAATGGCAATCCTGCGGATGTCCTGCTAACTCTGCTGGACAATCTGGGCTTTACAGATAATTACATTGAATGCACGGTTCCGACCGGCGGCGTTTATCCGATCGCGACTGCAAATGATTTAAGCCAGATCAGCGCGCCGCTGATGTCGCGCTTTGCTGTGATTGAACTGCCGGATTACACGCCGGAAGAGAAGAAAATTATATTTTCGCAGTTTGCGCTGCCGAAGGTCTTACGGCGCATGAGCATCCGTGAAGATGAGTGTGTCATGCCGACGGAGGCGGTTAATGCGGTGGTTGAAAAGTACGCCGACACGACGGGAATTCGTGATCTGGAGCAGGCCGCCGAGCATATTGCCGCGAACGCGCTTTACCAGATCGAGGTGAACCATGTCACATCGGTGGTGTTTGACGCGGAGGCGGTGCAGGCACTGCTGGCATAAAGACAGTAGAAAAATATGGAAGGCTGTGAATGCGCAGCTTTCCTTTTTTTATTTTGATGCAGTTCTGAACGGTTACTTATATTTTACAATTGCCTGACTTTTTCTTTAAAAGAGCTTTACTTGACAGTATTTGTCTGGAATTATATCATTTAACCGTACAAAAGCAATGTTCCATTGGTGTCTGCCGCCCAGATGGCGCATTCTGTCAGCAAAAAAAGAAATGATTTCAGGAGGAATGGAATCTATGAATCGAAAGAGATTTACCGCGATGGTGGTGACGGTGAGCGCGGCGCTTGGCTGCTTTCACATGAATGTATGTGCGGCAGATAATATGCTGGAGGATATTTTGGAGACGGGCGTTCTCCAGGTGGCGACGGAGCCGTATTTTGCGCCGTATGAATTTATTGATTCGACGCAGGAGGAGCAGGAGCAGTACCAGGGAGCAGATATGCAGCTTGCCAGATATATTGCGGAAGAACTGGGGGTTGAGCTGGAGATCGTGGCGATGGATTTTTCTGACGTGTTGGAAAACGTGGCAATCGGAGAATACCCGCTGGCGATCACCGGACTTGCCTGGACGGTAGAGCGTGCCGAGACGTATGAGCTTTCGGATGTTTACTATAGTACGGACTCTGTGAACGGTTTTTTGATCCGGGCCGAGGATATGGATGTATATACCGATCTGGATTCTTTTGCGGGAAAAACGGTGGCCTGCCAGAGCGGGACGGTGCAGGAGACTTATGCGAGTGAGCAGATTGAGGATGTGAATGTCGCGGCGTATGACAGCGTGATTACGGCTGTGCGGGCGCTGCTTTCCGGCAGCTGCGACGCGGTGGCTGTAAATGATTCGAACGGGGCAACTCTGGCTGAACTGGATGAGGACTTGATTATGGCGGAAGCGGTATTCGAGGATACAACCGACGATACGGTGATCGCATGTCCAAAGGGACAGACGGAGCTTGTTGAAAAAATCAATGAGATTCTTGCGCAGGTCGCGGAGGAAGAATTGTATGAACAGTGGTGGGAGGAAGCGCAGGAGCTGTCCGCATTGCTGAATCTGGATTAAGGAAAGGGAACGATAACGTTTACAGATAAACCGTATGAATGGACTGGAAAAAATAAGACTTTTCCTGCTGGACATTGACGGGACGGTCTGCCTTGGGGATCATCTGATCCCCGGCGCGGATCGTTTTTTGTCGCAGATCCGAAGGAATGGGGGAGAATTTGTTTTTATTACAAACAATACCACGCGCAGTGTCAGCGATTATATCGCGCTGTTTGAGCGCCTTGGGGTACCGACCGGGTCGGAGAATTTTCTGACTGCGTCGCTGGCGACGGCGGATGTGCTGAAGGGAAAATATGCACAGGAAACAATCTATGTGCTGGGTACGGAGTCTCTGATGGGAGAACTGCGGCAGCAGGGACTCCGGGTGACTTGCGATCCGGAAGATCCGACGATCGCCTGTGTCCTGGCTTCTTATGATAATCAGCTTACCTATCAGAAGCTCACCGATGTCAGTCGTCTTCTGACGCTGCGAAAGGATCTCGGTTATATGGCGACAAATCCGGACCTGGTCTGTCCGGTCGATTTTGGATTTGTGCCGGATTGCGGTGCGATCTGTGAAATGCTGGAACACGCGGTAAAACGCCGTCCCATTTATATCGGCAAGCCCTCCACCTGTATGGTGGATATGGCAATCCGCCGCAGCCGCTTTGAAAAGGAACAGGCGCTTATTGTCGGCGACCGGCTTTACACGGATATCGCCTGCGCGAATTTATCCGGCGTGTCGGTTGCACTGGTATTAAGCGGCGAATCGACCCGGCAGGAGCTGCAGGAGTCCCAGTACTTTGCGGATTTTGTATTTCCGTCCGTGGCAGAGCTGGGGGATATTTGGGAAAATAGTAGAAAATGACGTGTTTGGAAAAACATTTAGCCGCAGCCTAAGAGCAGATTCGCTGAGATAAAAACTGAGGAAATTCTTACCTGCATTTTACACGGGGATGGATTTGGATTTTACAGGACGGCCTTATAATCCATGCGTCTGAAAACAGAAATATTCGCCGGCACCGCAGCGGCAGATGTGTGTGAAGCGGATGGATTCTGTGGCAGGAATGACGCGAAAACGTCGTTCGGCGCAGAGCGGAAAGGAAGCCCTGTGCATTTACATATCTGGCAAACTGAATCGCAAAGCCCTGTGCAGAATGCACACGGAATTACAATACAGGCTGCCGGGAAAAGAGAAGGAGGAACTGGCATGTCAACATTGGCATTGCGAAATGTCTGCAAGATCTATCCCGGTGATGTCTATGCGGTAAAGGATTTCAGCATGGATATCAACGATGGGGATTTTATCATTTTTGTAGGTCCGTCCGGCTGCGGAAAATCGACAACGCTTCGCATGATTGCGGGACTCGAAGAAATTTCAGAGGGAGAACTCTGGATCGATGGCGAACTGATGAATTATGTGGAGCCAAAGGAACGTAATCTCTCTATGGTGTTCCAGAATTACGCGCTTTACCCGAATATGACGGTATATGACAACATCGCTTATTCACTGAAAATAAGAAAGGTGCCGAAAGCGGAGATTGACCGGCAGGTAAAAGAAGTGGCGAATGTGCTGGGACTTGAAAAGCTGCTGAAGCGCCGCCCGGCCGCGCTTTCCGGAGGTCAGAAGCAGCGTGTGGCGATCGGCAGCGCGATTGTCCGCAATCCGAAGATTTTACTGATGGATGAGCCGCTTTCGAATCTGGATGCGAAGCTGCGTGCGCAGATGCGTGTGGAGCTTGGAAGACTGCATGAGCGTCTGGGGGCGACCATGATCTATGTCACGCACGATCAGACAGAGGCCATGACGCTTGGTACGAGAATTGTGGTGATGAAGGAAGGTGTGATTCAGCAGGTGGACGAGCCGCAGGTACTGTATGATCACCCGGTAAACCTGTTTGTGGCCGGATTTATCGGCTCCCCGGCAATGAATTTCGCGGACGCCGCGGTGCGCGCGAATGCGGACGGACATACAGAGCTGGTTCTCGGAAATAATGGCAGCTCCGTCAGCGTACAGCTTGGGAAAGAAGACGCCGCAATCCTGACGGGCAGAAAGGATGGAAGCTATTCAAACGTGACCGTGGGGATCCGCCCGGAGGATATTTACACCGAAGAGGACATAAAACTCCGGAACGGGAAGCTGCGCACGAATGGAAAGGGAATTCCGGTTTGCGTCACGACCATAGAAATGCTTGGTGTGGAGACGATGCTCTTTTTCCAACTGGCAGGAAAACAGTTCTGTGCCCGTGTGGCGCCTGAAAATGAGGTGCATACAGGCGATACAATTCGGATTTATTTTGATCAGGATAAGATGCATCTGTTTGATACGGATACAGGCCTGACACTGAAGTAACGGGAGGAAACTATGAAGTCAAAAAATACACTGGCAGGAAAAATTACGCCATACCTGTACCTGGTACCGGCCATGCTTATTTTCGCAGTTTTCCTGTTTTATCCATTTGCGAAAACGATTTATCTGAGCTTTTATCTGACGGACAACATGGGGCGGGCGAAAATTTTTGCCGGGATCGACAATTATGTGTCGCTGCTGACCTCGTCCTCGTTCTGGAACAGCCTGAAAGTGACGTTGATTTTCGTGGTTATCGTCGTGGCAGGCGGTATGTTCCTGGGACTGGCAGGTGCGGTTCTCTGTAATAAGGCGTTTCCGTGCATCCGGTTTTTCAGCACCGCTTACGCACTGCCGATGGCAATCGCTTCCAGCTCGGCAGCTATGATTTTCAAGATTATGCTGAACCCGACGATCGGTATTGTAAACAAGCTTTTAGGGGTGGATATCAACTGGGTCAATGATCCAAAATATGCGCTGGTGGTCGTCGCAATTCTGACTGCGTGGCTGAACAGCGGCATCAACTTTCTGTACTTTTCCGCCGGACTTGGAAACATTGATGAGAGCATCTATGAGCGCGCGTCGGTGGACGGAGCGAGCGGTGTGCAGCAGTTTTTCAGCCTGACACTTCCAGGCTTAAGTCCCATCATGTTTTACACGCTGGTCGTAAATGTCATCCAGGCGTTCCAGTCCTTCGGACAGGTCAAGATCCTGACTGAGGGCGGCCCCGGCGAATCGACAAACCTGATTGTGTACGCAATCTACCGCAACGCGTTTTTCAACTACCGCTTCGGCAGCGCGGCGGCGGAATCTGTGGTACTGTTTGTCATCATCATGATACTGACACTGATTATGTTTAAGGTACAGGGCAAAGGAGTGAAAGAATAATGACAGCAATCGCATCAAATCAGGCAGCAGTCAATTATGCCGGAAATAAATCAAAATCGGAGCTGGCTAAGCTGCATCAGTCAAAAGAGCAGGAAGCCATGAATCGGAAACGGATCCGGACGGCCTGCCGGGTCATCCTGAATGTAGTGATGGCACTTCTGATTCTTTCCCCGCTGCTTTACGCGGTGAGCATCGCATTTATGCCTTCGAGTGAGCTGTACTCACAGGAACTGAATCTGATTCCGAAAAATCCGACTTTGCAGAACTTTATACAGGCCGTCACCACGGTTCCACTGTTCCGTTTCGTGCTGAACTCCTTCGGCGTATCTATTGCGATTACGCTCGGTCAGATTGTGACCTGTTCCCTGGCGGCGTTCGCTTTCTCTTTCCTTGAGTTTAAAGGAAAAGGCGTGCTTTTCATGGTAGTCATGGCGACCATGATGGTTCCCGGAGAAGCGACCATTATCTCGAATTACCTGACCGTCAGCAGTTGGGGATGGCTGGACAGCTATTATGTACTGATTATCCCGTATCTGACCTCAGCGACCGGCATCTTCATGTTCCGCCAGTTCTATTCAGCTTTCCCGATTTCCCTTTATGAGGCGGCAAAGCTGGATGGCTGCAGCAACCTGCGTTTTATCTCAACCATCCTGGTTCCGTTGACTAAGCCGGCAATCGGTGCGATGGCTGTGTACACCTTCATCAATTCCTGGAATATGTATATGTGGCCTCTGCTGGTTACCGGTTCTCAGGAAAAACGAACGGTGCAGATCGGTATCAGCATGCTGAACAGCGTCGACGCGCAGTCCATGACCATGATGATCGCAGGTGTTGTAATCGTTATTATCCCGTCCCTTTCCATATTCGTGGTAGGGCAGAAACAGCTCATCCGGGGGATGTTCTCGGGCGCAGTGAAGGGATGATTGCGGGCTATATTGTCGTAGACACGGCATAGGTAAAACGACTTACGTCGTTTACTATATAATTTTTTAGATGAGTGATACCCTGGAACAGACATATACATCATTCAGATAAAGACAAAACGCCTGCTCTGGGACACTATAGATTTTTATCGTTTATCAATTTCAGGAGGATGAAAAAAATGAGAAGAGAAATATCAAGAAGAGACTTTCTGCGCGGCTCCGTAGCGAGCGCTGCAACACTGGCGATGAGCACGGTACTTGGATCAGCGATGACCGCTGCCGCATCTGAGGCAGTTACCATTGAGTTCTGGCATTCCATGGGCGGCGTGAATGGTACCGCGATGGAATATCTGGTAAATAAATTCAATGAAGAGAATGAGTATGGCATCACGGTGAATGCGACCTATCAGGGAGACTATGACGATACGATCAACAAGCTGAGAAGCTCTCAGATCGGAAGCTTCAGCGCGGATCTGGTTCAGATTTATGATATCGGCACCAACTTTATGGTAAACTCTGGCTTCATCGTGCCGATGCAGGAGCTGATCGATACCGCCGGCTACGATACATCTGTTCTGGAGGAGAACATTCTGGCGTACTATACGGTAAATGATGAGCTGTACTCCATGCCGTTTAACTCTTCGACCCCGCTTCTTTATTATAATGTGGGTATGTTTGAGGCAGCCGGCATCACAGAGATCCCGACCAGTCTGGAAGGAATCGAGGCAATTGCGGAGCAGCTTCTGAACGAGGGCGGCGCACAGGAAGTGATTTCCCTGAGCATTTACGGCTGGTTCTTCGAGCAGTTCCTCTGCAAGATGGGTCTGGACTATGCGGACAACGGTAACGGACGTGACGGTGCGGCGACCTCTGTCGTATTTGATTCCAACGGCGGCGCAGAGAAGATTCTGACCATGTGGAAGCAGCTTTATGACGAAGGCTATGCTCCAAACGTAGGTACCGGCGGAGACGCAGGCCTGACCGACTTTGTAGCCGGAAAATCGGCAATTACGCTTGGTTCCACGGCATCCCTGAAGCAGATTCTCGAAGACGTAAACGGCACTTTCGAAGTAGGAACCGCGTACTTTCCAAGCATCAGCGAGGAAGACGAGGGCGGCGTCTCTATCGGCGGCGGCTCCCTGTGGGCGCTGAATAACCAGGATGAGGTAAAGCAGGATGCGGTGTGGAAATTCGTAGAGTTCCTTGTATCCGCGGAATCTCAGGCATACTGGAACGCGCAGACCGGTTACTTCCCGGTAACGACCGAGGCCGTCAACGAAGAAGTATACCAGGCAAACATGGAAGAATATCCGCAGTTCCAGACCGCGATTGACCAGCTGCATGACTCCGCTCCGGAGTACGCAGGTGCACTTTTAAGCGTATTCTCCGATGCACGCGCGACGGTACAGTCTGGTATTGAAGACCTGCTCAACGGCAACCGAGATGTTGCAGGCACCGTGACCTACCTGGCAGACACAATCAACGATTCGATTACCTATTACAACTTGACAAACGACGTCGAGTAAGAGAGAATAAGCGTTAGTACAGAAGCGGAGGCACAAAAAATATGACAGAAGTATGGGCACACAGAGGTGCCTCCGGTTATGAGCCGGAAAATACATTGGAGGCATTTGAACTTGCCGCCAGAATGGGCGCGGACGCGGTAGAACTGGATGTGCAGATGAGCCGTGACGGAGATCTGGTCGTGATTCACGACGAGACGACCACAAGAGTCAGCGGCGTGAAGCTATGGGTAAAGGACTGTTCCCTGCAGGAACTGAAAGCATTGAATGTGAATCAGACCTTCCCGATGCATACGCCTGTTCATATTCCGACGCTTCAGGAGGTATATGACCTCTTAAAACCAACTGGTCTGCGGGTCAACGTCGAACTGAAAACCGGCGTTGTCTTTTATCCGCAGATCGAAGAGGCTGTCCTGAAAGCGGCAAAAGACATGGGGATGGAAGAGCGGGTGATTTATTCCTCCTTCAACCACTACACCTTAAGGCGGATCAAAGAGCTGAATCCACAGGCAAAGACCGGAATGCTCTACGCGGACGGTATCTGGCAGTCCGCCGCGTATGGCGTAATACTCGGAGTGGACGCGCTGCACCCGGCGCTCTACAACCTGCAATATCCCGGCTTCATGGAACAGGCCAGAGAAAAAGGATTGAAAGTACACGTCTGGACCGTAAATGAGGAAGAACATTTGCGGCAGATGAAAAAAATGAAAGTAGACGCCGTGATCACGAATTATCCTGATCGCGCGCGGAAAATAGTGACCGCCGGAGCGTAAAGCTCCGGCGTGTTTTTTGCATTATGTAAAAAACAACTTGACTGTCCTTATATACGTCATTATAATAAAG
>JAJPXX010000016.1 GCA_021205225.1 Lachnospiraceae bacterium | reverse complement strand
GCAGATGGGGCGTCTGGCGCTGGAGAGATTTCCCTGGGTGGAAGGGCGGCTACACGCGCGTCGTCCGCACGGAATACGCGCATTCGGACGCGGAGAATTTCGACGGCGAGTCGGCGCGCATCGTGGAGGAACTCAACACGCCGGGCGGGATCGTGCAAACCGTGAGAACGGACGTCTACACCTACACCGAAGCGGAGGGGATCGGGTGGTGGTGACGCCGGAGACGATCGTAAGCTATGTGAGGGACGCGGAAAGGCGCGCCGTGAAAACGCGCACGGACGCGCGGGACGTGACGAAGAACCGCATCGTCGTGCGCGCTTACGGCGTGGAGAAAGGAGAGGACGGGGGGATCCGGAACTGCGCTTATGATACGCTGGGAAGGCCGCTGGCGCGGAAGACGGCGCGGCAGGGAGGAACGCGGGAGGACACGTTCCCGCACAACGGCCGCTCGGAATTGACGGCGGCTATAAACTCGGGAGCGATGTCTACGTGTGCACCAGCGATTACATGGGGCGCCGCTGCACGAAGAAGGTGACGGCGGACGGCGAAGTGACGCTGCACCACCGGTACATCTACCGGGGCTATCTCCAAATCGCTTGTTGCGATTTGACCCGCGATGCTCATCCCTGCCTCTGGCTCATTACTTGGGATCCGACGCAGCGGACGGCGACGCGCCCGCTCGCGATTCAGAAAGACGGCACGTGGTATTGTTACGGCTGGGATTTGACCAAGAACGTCTGCGAGGTCTTTGGTCAAGCGGGCTACATCCGAATTACCTATACTTACTCTCCATACGGAGCTGTAACGGCTTCCGGTGACGTCTCCCAGCCCTTCCGCTGGAGCAGCGAGTTCGACGACGAGGAGCTCGGCTTGGTATACTACAATTACCGCCACTTCAACCCCACGGACGGAAGGTGGATCAGCCGAGATCCCATCGACGAACAGAACGGGGGGAATTTCCTGGAAGAAAACGAAAAACATCTCCTATATATATTCATTAACAATTCACCATTTTGTGGCACAGATATCATCGGACTGACTGCTGAGTGGGAGAATGGGGATGTTAAAGATATTGTGAGACAATCATATAGTATTGATTTTCCCGCCGTAGAACTAACGCAGGCAGCAGATAATCTAATTTTGCTCCCCATTTTCAATTCTAAAGCTATTATATCAGCCGCTTATTCTGCTATTTTAATGCCGAGTGCAGCAATACAGTGGAATAGGCACGTTGTATTTCATGCATAGGCATTTTCTAGCAGGAAGCGGAACGGATTACACGTATATGCCGGATAAAATTAAAGGATTGGAATATAGTGTAAGAGAGGGATACCGTTATGGGAAAAGCATTAATTTCAAGAGCCCAATTAGGATGAAAAGCTGGCATCCAGAAAACGATATTGAGAATGAAGCTTATACGTTAAAGAGTTATTCATACATTGTGGGTGGAAATTTCGACAAAAATTGCGATTTCCATTATCGCTGTATACATCAAAGACAGATATGATTTTAATTTCATAAAAGATAGCAAGAGGAGTTATCTTACATTTGATAACTTTGCAAGGCTAATGGGAGGGGTTATACCTGGTTTTTTAGCTAACGCGAAGGATTTTATTGTAAAAGGAAAACGAGAGGGAGTTTTGCTGGCAAAAGATTTTAATTCCTAATATTGAGTTTTAATCTTAAACGATCACATTTTATGTCAGAAAGAAGCAAGTCTGAACTAAAAGGATCATTGGTCGCAGAGCGAAAACAAAAAGCTCTTGACCTCTAATATAGAGTCCTACTATATATATATCTGCACATGTCTTCTGGCGATAAATCTCAAATAGGAGCGGCCGACCGTTATGCTGCGCTCACTCTATTTTTTCTTACGTTCGTCGGTATTGTGGCGCTACTTATTGCTCGGTGCGCTCCTAGTCTTGTGTGGCAGGAATGCCTAATAATTTTAGTAAATCTGCTTTTTATTGTGTTGTTTTTCCGTGGTCTGTTTTTATATTACAAAAATGAAGTGTCTATGACACTATTGCTTGGAATAGCATTCACCCTTGCGTTAACTTCGTTTCTCTTTGTCCGATTCGCCTGCACGGGATACCATATTCATGGAGGACGATGCTCATGCCATGATTGTCAGATTTCTCTCAACGAAGACGAATGAATAGTTCTCACCCCTCGGATCTGCCGCCAACTCCGCCGCGAGTACGTCCCCTACTCGCTCGATGTGTTGTTTTGTTGTGTTCTTGCTTTTTCTTATATAACACAATATTGAGTGATAATGGTTTTTTGCTGGCCATGCTGCGCGATATGCGGGCGCGGGGAGCAGCGCCTGTGTGGGTGAATACAATTAAACTCCCGATACTGCTGTGGTGTCTGACAGGCGTTGTTGTCTGTAGTTTAATACAATGTTTTCGGAAGAGAATATCGTGGAAAGATTTTTTACTAATTCTGGCGTGTTGTCTATACGCTTTTACGCAGTTGCTATCACTTAATGTGTCGTTTCTTAACTAAGCTGATCTAACAAGATGACGCTGACGCGGAGCTATGAGGAGAAGCGCGATCTGCCCGCGGAGATGACCTACAAGCGGGGGACGACGGGGTGGTGATCCGAAACTGCGCTTATGATACGCTGAGAAGGCCGACCGGCCGCTCTG
>JAJPXX010000198.1 GCA_021205225.1 Lachnospiraceae bacterium | reverse complement strand
CTCCATAACGGAAAACGGACAATTCTCATACCATTCAGAAGGATAAATACTAAACCTAGCTTCCCTGATTAACATTTCTAACGCTTCTCCAGTCTGAAATCCGACGTTTTTGATGTTCTTCACACCTTTTATCTCATCTTCCAAAGGACCTGTTCCTGCAAAAATAAACTGTACTTCTGGAAGTTCCTTGCACACAGAAATCAAGGTTTTAATACCTTTCTCCTCTGAAAAACGACCGAAATACAATACATAATCTTTCTTTTCCATTTCCTTCCACTCAACAGAATCTATGAAATTATGAAGTACAATGGTCTTTCCTGAAAATACAGGATTAGCATCCATCTTTATTTTCATGAAATCAGAACAACAAATAATTGTGTCAATCTGTTTATACACGCCCTTCCGCTTCCAGAAAATCGCTTCTATCGTACCTATAACACTTTTAGGAGTCGAACCGTGAATGCATTTGCCTTTCGTGCAATTCAGGAAATGTCCTTCAAGGCACTTTTCACAGTTTTCATGCGTGTTTGGATTGTTTAGCATATGGTTCGGACAAACTAGCTGATAGTCATGAGCAGTAAACACAAGCTTAACTTTACGCTTACTTTCCTTTTCCCACTTTCGAATTTCCAAAATTATTGATGGTGTCAATTGGTAATTAAAGTTATTCAAATGACAAACATCCGGTTTAAAATCGTCTAATACAAGCCGAATTTTTTTCTAGCTTCTGACGAGTAGATAGTCTTAATCGGATATGTCAGCTTGGATAACTTGTTACCACCTTGAAAATCCATATCAGAGGTATAAGCGTTCACAGCGTTTACAACACACCGACCCTCATGTTCCATGCCAAAATATTGAACTTCGTGTCCTTGTGCTTTCAAAACGTCTCCCAATTTGAATATATAAGTCTCTGATCCGCCATTAGGATAGAGAAATTTGTTAATCATTAAAATCTTCATTTACATTTCTTCCTATATAAATGGAGAGTTTTCTCCATTACGCTTTCCCAGCTGTATTTCCTACAGATGAACTCAGTTGCCTCACTTTTATACCGTTCCACAACCTCCATATCGTCCATCAATTCTTGCAGCTTTTCCCGTAGTTCCCTCACATCACTCTTGTGAAACACCACAGCCTTATCATTAACAACTTCACTACATTCCTCTATGTCGCTTACAACACAGCAATTTCCATAGCTCATAGCTTCCAATAAACTAAGCGGCATTCCCTCAAGATCACTAGGCAGTACGTAGATGTAGGCGTTGCTATACAATTCTTCATGCAATCTTCCAGATACGAAACCTGTAAAAATCACATTTTCTCCAGCCATCTCCTTCAACTCTTCAGCAAACTTATCCGTATCGGAAGACCCACCGGCAATTACCAATCTCTTATCTGTGTTCAGCCCTTTGTAAGCTTCAATCAAATATCTTAATCCTTTCTCTGGAACAATTCGCCCTAAGAACAGAATGTAGCTGTCCTTTTCTAATCCAAATCTTTCTTTAATCTCTTTTGCTTCTCTAATCTCAGGTCTGTTCACTCCATTCGGAATGAATACAGTCTTTCTGTGATAATTTTTCCAAAAATACACTTGGACACCTTTGCTCAATACAATAATCTCATCAGCATACTTAACAGCTGTCTTCTCGCCAAACCTTATGTACCTTGATCCAATGCCTTTTCCCCACTTCTCGCGCTGCCAATCCAGACCATGGATCGTTGCAATACATTTTTTTCCTAATAGTTTAGGCAACCATATCATCGCACATGATCCCTCTGCATGGAAATGCACCACATCATACTTACCAAAAGCAGCGTGAAATGCAGCAAATATCGATGATGTCACCGCTGCAAGTCCTTTCCTATGTATTGTATAAACAGGTTTAAGTTTTACTCCTTTGTACTCTTGCAGCCCACCATTATCAAAGCCAGTCCGGTTATAACAGGTGACATCATGCCCTTGTGCTGCCATCCGGATTGACAACTCTTCCACTACTACCTCAATTCCACCACGAGAGGAGTCTCTTGCAGGCATGGTCTTGTGGCCAAGCATGGCAATTCTTAGTCTTCTGTTGTCATCCACAATCTTTTTCTCCTTAATGAAACTCCTCTATATGAATCGACTGAATTTCATTTTGTTTTATCAATTACATTAAAACTGTGTAAATCACCACGGAGCTATCTACTTATTTAAACCAGAACGCTTTCTTTAAGCTTAAAAAAGTCAGATATGCTGTGATCGTACTTAAACAATCCACCGTGTCTGGTTTGATCACCTAATTTCAATACAATCCGTAATAACCTGAATTCCGTTACTGCTACATCGACCCATCTCTCTTAAATATCACCAGCACCGTCTTGAAAAGAATTTTTATATCAAGAGAAATGCTCCACTCCTGTATATATGTGGTATCCAGCCTTACGACTTCTTCGAAGTCTTCGATCTTACTCCGCCCGCTGACCTGCCACAATCCGGTGATGCCTGGCTTTATGGCGAGCCGCGCCCGGTGTGAGACGCTATATTCCGAAACTTCCCCGACTGTCGGCGGTCTGGTGCCGACCAGGGACATATCCCCTTTCAGCACATTCCAGAACTGCGGGAATTCGTCGATGCTGGTGGAGCGGATGAAGTGGCCGATCCCATGCCTGGTGC
>JAJPXX010000229.1 GCA_021205225.1 Lachnospiraceae bacterium | reverse complement strand
CCTCAAATCCATACAAAAATCTCTTTTTTTCACAAAAATTTTATTAATTTAATTTTTTCTTTGGAACTATCTTTGGTTGACAATTTGGTCTCGGCAATCATATAATATTTTCAACAACGAAGGCGTTGGAGATTTTTCTCCGGCGCCTTTTCTGTTGTCCGAATCCAATCCCGGACGGCAGGCTTCTATGATTCATAGCTGCCTTTTGAAATTCTACAGAATACAAAATTGCTTTTTCTGTATGCATTTGCCGCTGTAATGGAATTTCAACCGCCAGGAAAATCCGGATAGCAGTGCCGGAGTTTCCGTCAAAGATCTGGCTCGACGGAGACTTTGGACGAAACAGAGCAAAAGGCGAAAACGCCTGGAGCATCGAAAAGAGGAGGAGATATTATGACAGAAGAAATTTTAAGTGCCATTAACGGCGAAGTATTTGGCGTCTGGTTCCTGATCGGCGCTGCGCTTGTATTCTGGATGCAGGCGGGCTTTGCAATGGTAGAGGCAGGATTTACACGGGCAAAAAATACCGGTAACATCCTGATGAAGAACCTGATGGATTTCTGTATCGGAACCATTATGTTCATCCTGATTGGTTTTGGACTGCTGCTCGGTGAGGATCTGGCTGGCTTCATCGGAAAGCCGGGATTTGACATTTTTACAAGCTATCAGGATTTTGACTGGTCGAATTTCGTATTTAACCTGGTATTCTGTGCAACGACCGCTACGATCGTCTCCGGTGCCATGGCGGAACGTACCAAGTTCTTATCTTATTGTATTTATTCGGCGGTTATTTCCGCACTGATCTACCCGATCGAGGCGCACTGGATCTGGGGCGGCGGCTGGCTGGCTCAGATGGGCTTCCATGATTTCGCCGGTTCCTGCGCCATCCACATGGTCGGCGGTATCTCTGCTCTGATCGGCGCGAAGATTCTTGGACCGCGTATCGGAAAATTTGAAAAGGACAAATCCGGTAATATCACAAAGGTAAACGCATTCCCCGGACACAACCTTCCGCTCGGCTGTCTTGGCTGCTTCATCCTCTGGCTTGGCTGGTATGGATTTAACGGCGCGGCCTGTACAAGTGTGGAACAGCTCGGCTCTGTTTTCCTGACCACTACCGTTGCTCCGGCTACCGCGACTGTAGTATGTATGATTTTTACCTGGATCAAATACGGCAAGCCGGATGTTTCCATGTGCCTGAACGCTTCCCTGGCAGGTCTGGTGGCGATCACCGCTCCCTGCGATGTGACGGACTGCTTCGGCGCCCTGGTCATCGGCGCAGTTGCCGGTGTGCTGGTCGTATTCGGCGTATGGCTTCTCGACAATAAGCTTCGCATCGACGACCCGGTCGGCGCGGTTGCAGTACATATGATGAACGGTATCTGGGGTACGATCGCGGTTGGTCTGTTTGCTACCACCTCCGCTCCGGGCAATGACACACTCACCGGCCTGTTCTACGGCGGCGGCTTCAGTCTTCTCGGAAAACAGCTGACCGGCTTTGTGGCTGTAGCGACCTGGACCGCAGTAACCATCACCATTACCTTTTCCATCATCAAAGCCATCTTCGGTCTCCGTGTTTCGGAGGAAGAAGAAATTCTTGGCCTGGACGCGACTGAACACGGTCTGCCAAGTGCATATGCGGGCTTCAGCATTATGGATGTTTCCAATACTTCCATGAGTGTCAATGCCAATACACAGCTTGGCAGCGACGACTATGTAACTGCTTCACAGGCACAGAAAGACGCGGCGGTCAAAGTGGTCAAAGCTCCTGCTTCCGAAACCGGTATTTACAAGGTATCGATTATCGCCAGACTGTCCCGCTATGACGTGCTGAGAAAGGCCATGAATGACATCGGCGTGACCGGCATGACTGTAACTCAGGTCATGGGCTGCGGCATCCAGAAGGGTGCGGGCGAAAAATACCGTGGAGTAGAGCTCGACGCGACGCTGCTTCCAAAGGTGAAGGTCGAAATTATCGTCGGCAACCTGCCGGTTGATACCGTAATTGAAACCGCAAAGAAAGCACTCTACACCGGCCACATCGGCGACGGCAAGATCTTCGTTTATGGCGTAGACCGGGTTGTGAAGGTCCGCACTGGTGAGGAAAACCTGGCGGCACTGAATGACGTAGAGTAAATGTGACATAAAGATTGCGGGCAGCAGAACAGCACTGTTCTGAACGATTGATTTCCAGACAGAATTAAGCAACACCTGTGCACAGCCCCCTTGCGCACAGCAAAGGCTTCGGCGTAAAAGCCGGAGCCTTTCTTTTATTCCCGCGAAGCAACGAGCCAAGTAGCCGTGCTTGCACGGATATTTGGCGGCGCTGAACGTCCAGTGGACGTTCGCTTAGCGCCGACCGAAACGAAGTGTAGATGCCGCGAGGGTCAAATACCCCGATGCTTGCATCGCTACAAATTTGATGCCCCGTATGCTTGCATCGGGGTATTTGACTCACACAACCACATACTGAATTTTAGGGTTTGCTCCATATGAACACAACGCAGACGGGCAGGATTCAAGCAGCTTACGCATTCAGTTCCGTCGCCGCCCCATAAAAAATCATCGACAGCATCCCCGGTCCGGTGTGCGCGCCGATCACCGGACAAAGCATCGTAATCCGCACATCCGCGTCCGGATTGATTTTCAGCACCATTTCTTTCAGCTCCGCCGCCGCATCCTTGCAGTCCGCGCAGCAGATGTAGACCGCATTGCCAAACCGGGTATCATACCGATCCTTATAATAGTCCGCCAGGGCGCGCATCGCCTGACGGCTGCCCCGTTTTTTCGCCACAGATACCAGCTTTCCCTGCGCGTCGATGGTCAGCAGCGGCTTGATATTTAACGCGGAGCCAACGATCGCCGTCGCCGCGGAAATGCGTCCGCCGCGGCGCAGGTAAACCAGATCTTCTACCATAAACCAGTGATTGAGGTACGTGAGGTTTTCCCGCAGCCAGGCCGCGTTTTCCTCCAGTGACATCCCCGCTTCCCGGTTTTTCGCCGCCGACTCGGCAAGCATCCCCATACCGCCGGTCGCAGAGAGACTGTCTATCACCTCAATGCCCACGTCAGGGTACTGCTCTTTCATCGTCTCCGCCGCCAGCAAGGCGGACTCATACGTCTTACTCAGGCCGCTCGAAAGCGCAATGTACAGAATAGAGGTTCCTTCCTTCAAATATGGTCCAAATGTCTCCTCGTACTGATATGGTGTGATCTGACTGGTCTTTGTTGCCACATTCTGGCGCATACTCTCATAAAAATAATGCATCCGCTCATCGCTTTCCGGTCCTGTCGCAAGAAAAGTCTCACTGCCGAGTACGTATTCCATCGGGACAAAACGGATTCCATAATGCTCCGCTATTTTCGGATCGATGTCCAGGGACATATCTGCAAAAATCTCGTAATTCATATTCTTATCCTCTCGCTGGTATATATTTTTCAGTGCGCAGTCGCCAGCCTGCCGCTGTGCTGCCCATGCTTTTTTTCCTTTGAAGCCGCTCCAAACTCCGCCGCGCGGCTGTCGCCCTTCGCGTTCATAATCAGCATCTGCAGACGGTTCTCAATATTCGCAAAGCTGACGTCCGGATCATAATCCAGCGGCAGAATCTGCGCGTCCGGGTAGATTTCCTTCAGCTTCTTTGAAATACCGCGCCCGACCACATGATTCGGCAGACAGCCAAAGGGCTGCAGGATGACAAAAGAACGGCATCCCTTCTTCGCGTGATGCAGAATCTCTCCGGGAATCAGCACGCCCTCGCCGGCGTCAAAGGTGTGGTGAATAATCGGGTCACTGTCATGCACCAGCTCCGGCAGCCTTGCCGGCCGCTCATAAAGCGGGTGCTCACACGCGATGGAATCAGAAACATTATGCGCAAAATCAAACACTTCATTCACGGTAGCAGGCCAGGCCTTCTCCGTCAGCTTCCGATCCAGATGATACTCTTTGTTCTGCGCATTCTGATAGAAATACGTTTTCTGGATGACGTCTGTCATTTTTGCTTCTATAATCTCAAATCCGTTCTTTTCGAGATAATCCTCGATATCATGGTTCGCGCCCGGATGGAAGTTCAGCAGATACTCCCCGACAATCAGTACACGCGGCTTCGGGTGGGAGCGGTCATAGTCAATATTTTTCATGATCTCAATCCCCTTTTTGAAACCGCGCCGCGCTCCGTTCATGCCATGCTTTTCCAGACCGAAAATCAGCTCATCCATGGCTGCATCGAAAGCGCGGTTCGCGCTGCCCGGCACCTTTTCATACGGGCGAATCTTACGGAGCAGCTCCTCCAGCTCATCAATCATCGGCAGACAGAACGCAATCTTGATAGAAGCGAGCATACTCAGCTTATACCCAGGATGAAGGTTGTGATAGTCCACATCATCGTTCGTCAGAATCGGCACATGCGCATATCCGGCGTCGTCCAGCGCCTTTCGCAGAAGCGCACTGTAATGTGTCAGGCGGCAGTCGCCGATATATTTTGCCATCGCGATGGTGACGTCCTTGTCGTCGTATTTACCGCTTCGCAGAGCGGCAAGTGCTTCTCCGATCACGATCTGCGCCGGGAAACAGATATCATTATGTACATACTGCTTGCCAAGGCGGATTGCCTCTTCACGGCCAATATCCAGCGGTTCCGCTTTCATGTGGTGCTGGCTTCCCATCGCGGCAGCCATCAGGCGCGCAAACGCGTGAGATGTATTTGGCACAAGCAGAATTTTTTCCTTCCGGTCTGCTTTGGTAAACTTGACCGGATACGGATCCGGCAGCTCATGTACCCGCAGAGCCTCCTTTTTGCGGCGGCGCATTTCCACCGTCTCCACAAAAGAGCGGACACGGATGCGCAGCGGCCCCTGGATATCGCTCTCATCCACCTTCAGGACAAGCGGCGTCTTACCCGAAATTTCCTTCATCAGACGGATAATCTCATCGGACAGATAGGCGTCATGCCCGCAGCCAAAGCTGACAATCTGCACATACTCCAGATGCTCACTCTGGGCCGCGAGAATTGCGGTGGAGAGCATTCGCGCGTGATAATTGTTTACAATGTCCAGACGGCTCCTGCTCAGATCTACCTTATCAATCCCCGGCACGGAATCCGCAGTCAGCACCGGGATGCCAAGGCTTGTAAACATCTCCGGCAGGTCGTGGTTGACCAGCGCGTCATTCTGATAAGGCCGCGACGCCAGCACTACCGCATAGCTGCCGTCTTTTTCGACCTGGTCTATGATCTCCTGGCCGGCCTTTTTCATCTCGCTTGAAAAGGTCTCCTGCGCCTCGTCCCCGGCCGCAATTGCCTGCATTGTCTCCTCGGACGGAATGCCAAAGGTCTCTTCCATATATTTCGTCAGCTGCTGATTGCGGTCCGTCGTCTTATGCCAGTGGAACAGCGGCGCGTCAAACGGAATCCCCCAGCGCTTTTCCGGGTTATCTGAATTGCGGATAACGATCGGATAGCCCTTCACCACCGCACACATGGACTCGCTCGTCTTCTCGGTATTCTCCGAATTCACCGTCGTGATGGATGGCATGAAAATCCGATCCACAGAACCGTCCTTCGCGCAGCGAACTTTCATGGACGGTTCGTTCTGCCGCCGAACGGAGTGAGGGGGCGCTTCCACAGAACAACTTTTATTTTTTCCTTTCTCTGCCAGGTTCCGGATATGTCCGTGTACCAGCTTGGCCGGGAAACAGACGGTATCCGAGGTCACCGCGGAAAGGCCGTTCTCATAAATCTTGCGCGTGCTCTTATCCGAAATGCGCACGTCAAATCCGAGCGACTTCCAGAACGTCGTCCAGAACGGCATCGTCTCCCAGAAGGAAAGCACACGGGGAATACCGATCGTAATGCCGCGCTCTTCCTTACTTATTTTCGGGTATGGATATTCGCGGAACAAAAGCTCCTCGCGCAGCCGGAACAGATTCGGCACCCGATCTTTTTCCGCTCTCTTCTCCTTCAGCTGCTCGCGCACACTTGCATCCTTCGGGTCGCCCAGGATCTCGCCGCGTTCACAACGGTTATTCGTAATCCAGGAATTCCCATTTGAAAAACGGACAATCGTACGCTTGCAGTGGTTGGTGCAAAACGGACACGGGGAATTCGATTCCTGCGTATAGGAAAACTGCTCAATCGCGTCCAGGCCGATGAAGGTACGCCGGAAGCCCTCTGGCACTGTAATTTCAGAAGCAGCCGCAGCCTGCTCCAGTTTGTTCACACGCTCCGTCACAGCCGCCTCACAATGCTCTTTCGTCAGCAGCGCCGCGCCAATCGCGCCCATCAGCCCCGGATAAGGCGCCCGCGTCACCTCACGACCGGTATACTGCTCCAGTGCGCAGAGTACCGCATCATTCTGGAAAGTACCGCCCTGCACGACAATCGTATCGCCCAGGGAGTCCAGGTTGGAGATGCGGATAACCTTTGTAAATACATTCTCTATAATGGACCGGCAAAGCCCCGCCATGATATCGCCGGACTGCTTGCCGTTTCTCTGCTCTGTAACAATGCTGCTGTTCATAAATACGGTGCAGCGGCTGCCAAGAACCGCCGGATGCTTCGAGGCGAAAGCAGTCTTTGCAATCTCCTTCACCGGAATATGCAGAGAAGACGCAAAATTCTCCAGGAAAGATCCGCAGCCCGATGAACATGCTTCATTGACGACAATATTCGTCACAATTCCGTGATCCACCCAGATCGCCTTCATATCCTGGCCGCCGATGTCGAGTATAAATGTCGCGTTGTCCACATACTTTGCCGCCGCCCTCGCGTGCGCGACGGTCTCTACCATATGGCATTCCGTGCTCCAGGCCTTCGAAAACAGCATCTCGCCGTACCCGGTTGACCCGGCCGCGATGATCGACAGCTCGGCCCCGGCTGCGCGGTAACGGTCACGGATCGCAAGAATCGCTCTTTTCGCGACCATCAGAGGCTCTCCCTCGTTCGGCGAATAAAAAGAATCCAGAATATTCTCCTGCTCATCCATCAGAACAAATTTCGTCGTCGTACTGCCAGAGTCAATACCCAGATACGCACGAACCGTCTCTCCCGGCTGCGGCTGATAAGGCGTACACTCCTTCAGCGTATGCCGCGCCAGAAAGCGTTCCTGCTCTTCCTCCGAAGCAAAATACGGCTTCGACGGGTCATATGTCCCAACGGCAGCCGTCCCGGCAGCGCCGCCGGGCGAACAGGAATCCGCCATAGCAGCTGAATTCGCCTGCCCGTTACTGTCCGGTTCCAAAACGCCATCCTTCAGGCAGCGCATCTTCGCAGGCATATCGTCCTGCTGCCGGTCACAGTGAGAAGCACTCTCCAGCCGGTCACGCAGCTGACCGGGCGTGTATTCCGCCGTTCGCGCGGCAAACATGCTCTCCAGCGAAAGCGCCGCGCCATACGCAATCATAATCTCCGGCCGCTCCGGAATCAGAGTTTCCTCCGGGGAAAGCCCTAACCGCTCAGCAAACACTCCAATCAGCCGCGGATTAAACGTCAGCGGCCCGCCCTCGAAAACAACCGGTTTCTCAATATCCAGCCCCTGCGCCAGTCCTCCGATCGTCTGTTTCGCGATCGCGTGAAACGCCGAGAGCGCCAGATCCTGCCGCGAAACGCCCTGGTTCAGAAGCGGCTGGATATCTGTCTTTGCGTACACACCGCACCGTCCGGAAATGTCATAGACACAGGTTCCCTGCTCAGCAAGGGCGTTAAACTCCTCCACCGGCGTCTTCAAAACCTTCGCAATCTCATCAATAAACGCGCCCGTACCGCCCGCGCAGCTGCCGTTCATACGCATATCACCCACATTCAGCGCGCCGGTCGCGGCATCCCGGTGAAAGAAAATCATCTTCGCGTCCTGGCCGCCCAGCTCAATCGCCGTACCGACCTCCTGATAATACGCCCGCAGCGCAATGGAATTCGCCACAACCTCCTGTATGTAAGGCACTCCCAGGCGCTTCGCAATCTCCCCGCCGCCCGACCCGGTCAGAGCCAGGCGCAATGCGGCATCCGGAAAAGTCTCCTTAAAAGCGTCGAGCGCAAGGCACACACTGTGTACCTGCGCCGCGTTATGTCGTCTGTAATCAGAATATAAGATTTGCTTTGTCTCCGGATCCGTCACAACAATCTTTGTCGTGGTAGACCCTACATCAACACCAACCAGAAACGGTCGGGAACCTGATGCTTTCTTTGGCATACTTTCTTCACTGCTCCTTCATTCAAAAAAACTCTTATCCTGTTTTTATATCTGCTCAATGTATTTTAACATGAGGCAAAACTATGTCAAGTGAAAAAACATTAAATCCGCGCACTCTGGCAGCCGAAAAGTTTCGGTTTTCCCATAATTCCTGCGTTTTACCATAACTTTACGTTGCTTTTTTTTCTATTCTGTTGTATCATCCACTCTATGGACAGATATGTCTGGAACTGTTACCATTTTTTATTCGAAAAGAGGAGATGATCTTTTGGCATCGGATGACGCCAGTGGGCTACTATTGATTGTATTACTTATTTTATTCTTTCTGTCCGCTTTCTTTTCTTCCGCGGAAACCGCGCTGACGACCGCGAACCGGATTCGTCTGCAGTCGCTTGCGGATGAGGGGGATAAGCGTGCTCTTACTGTTCTCAAAACGGTGGAAAACCGTTCCAAGCTTCTGAGTACCCTTTTGATCGGAAATAACCTTGTAAATAACTTTCTCTCTGCCCTGACTGCCTCCCTGGCAATCAAGCTTGCAGGAGACGGTTCTGTCAGTATCGCAACCGCTGTTCTTACGGTTCTGATCCTGATCTTCGGGGAGATCACACCGAAGACCATCGCTTCCAATTACCCGGAAAAGCTGGCTCTTCTGTACTGCCCGGTCATCAGTGTGCTGATGAAAATACTGACGCCGGTAATTTATATTATCAATTCCGTCTGCCGCCTGCTGCTTTTGCCTTTTCATATTGACCTGAACGGCTCCATGGAGCCTGTGACGGAGCAGGAGCTGCGCACCTTCGTCGACGTCAGCCATCAGGAAGGCGTAATTGAAAAAGAAGAACGTGAAATGATCTACAACGTCGTGGATTTTGGCGATTCCCTGGTCAAAGACGTCATGGTTCCGCGCTCAGAAGTGGTCATGATCAGCGATACAGACACCTATGATGAGATCAAGCAGACATTCCGCAGTGAAAAATACTCGCGGCTTCCGGTATATCATGAGGATCCGTCGCACGTCGTCGGCATCCTGAACATCAAAAAATTTTTCTGCTATGACGGTGGGTGGGACTTTTCCCTGGAGGAAGCCATGTACAAGCCCCATTTTTCTTACGAATTCAAAAAAACCGCCGACCTGCTGGATTCGATGCGTGAGGACTCCGCCAGCCTGTCCGTGGTACTGGACGAATACGGCGAAACCGTCGGCATTGTCTCTCTCGAAGATCTGCTTGAAGAGATTGTCGGCGACATCCGGGATGAGTACGATGAAGATGAAGCAAATCAGATTCGCAGAATTTCTGACCGCGAGTATCAGATCGAAGGCTCCGTCAAGCTGGATGACATCAATGATACCCTCGGCCTGTCGCTGGAATCCGAAGCCTGTGACTCCATCGGCGGCCTGGTAATCGAGCTGCTTGATGATCTGCCGGAAGAACAGGACGCAGTCACGATGGAGGACGGCACTCAGCTTCTGGTGCTGAAAATGGAAGAAAATAAGATTGAGCTTGTAGAATTGCTGCTGCCGGAATCCGCGGTATCGAAGGAAGAAGAAAAAGAAACTGCTGCCAGCGAAACAGGATGATAATCGAACAGGAGGCTTTCTGCCTCCTGCTCTTTCATTTTCTCCATGTTCCTCTTGAGAACAGAATCAGCATCGGATACAGCTCCAGCCGTCCTGCCAGCATATCAAATATCATGACCAGTTTTGAAAGATAAGAGAAACCGCTGAAGTTCCCGGTCGGTCCGACAATTTCCAGGCCAGGGCCGATGTTGTTCAGAGTCGCCGCCACCGCGGTGAAATTCGTAGTAAAATCATAATTATCAATTGAAACAATCAAAAGCGACAGAGCAAACACAGCCGCATACGCGACCAGAAATACATTCACAGAGCGCACGGTAGACTGCTCAATCACATGCCCGTCAATCTTCTGTTTGCGGACATGGTGCGGATGCAGGATCACATCAAGCTCATTCCGGATCGAACGGACCAGAATCATAATACGCTGCACCTTAATACCGCCGCCGGTACTGCCCGCGCAGGCGCCGATACACATCAAAAGCACCAGAATCGTTTTCGAAAAGGACGGCCAGAGATTAAAGTCTGTGGTCGCAAAGCCGGTGGTCGTAATGATCGTCGCCACCTGAAACGCCGCCTGCTGAACCGTCTCCAGTATCCCGTCAAACATTCCATAAATATTAAAAGAAATCAGGGCAATCGAAACCAGAATAATCAGCAGATAAATCCGCACTTCTGTCATCCCCAGCGCAGCCTTCCACTTCTTTTTCCAGAGCAGGTAATAAAAGCTGAAATTCACACCAAACAGTATCATGAACAGCGTCGTCACAACCTGCAGGTATATACTGTAGCTCGCCATGCTGTCATTTTTAATGCCAAATCCGCCTGTGCCGGCCGTGCCAAAGACCGTAATCAGAGAATCAAACAGCGGCATACCGCCAATCAGCAAAAGAACCAGCATAAGCAGGCTCAAGGCCACATACATACGGTATAACAGTCCCGCGGTGCCTTTCACCTTCGGCACGAGCTTTCCGACCGACGGGCCTGTACTCTCCGCTTTCATCATATACATATTGCCGCCGCCCGCCAGGGGCAGAATCGACATGATAAAAACCAGCACGCCCATGCCCCCGATCCAGTGCGTAAAGCTGCGCCAGAACAGCAGGCAGTGCGGCATAGATTCCACATCTGATAGAATGGTCGAGCCAGTTGTTGTAAAGCCGGATACCGTCTCAAATAATGCATCAATGTAATTGGGAATCGCGCCCGCAATCACAAATGGCAGCGCTCCAAATGCGCTGAGCGCAATCCAGCACAGAGAAACCGCCAGAAATCCCTCCCGCGCATGCATCGTCTTTTTCCTGGGGCCTTTCAGCGTCAGAAGAAGCCCGGCCGCCGCGCAAAAGCCCATCCCGGAGAGCAGAGCGAAGCCTTCCTGCTCCCGGTATATCAGGGCAACCACCAGAGCCGGAAACATCAGCCCGGCCTCCAAAATCAAAACCCATCCAAGTATGTACCGGATTAATTTATAGTTCATCTCTGTTATACTGACCTCTTCGCCGGGACTTCAGGCACATCTCTTTATGCCAGAATATCCTCAATGTCGTCAAGCCCTTTCTCCTGTGTTACAATGATAACGCTGTCGTCAATCTGCATCCGGTCTGCCCCGCGCGGAATGATAATTTTCCCCTGGCGGTAAATACAGGCCACCAGGATTCCCTTTCGAATCGGCAGTTCCTGCAAAGTCGATTCCGTCACGCGCGATTTCGAACGAATAATAAATTCCAGCGCTTCTGCTTTCCCGTCAATAATCTTATGTAATGTCTCTACATTACTTCCGAAAGTATTTTTCATAGAGCGCGCGTAGCGGATAATCATCTCCGCCGTGATATCCTTCGGATGGACGATCGTATCCAGATCCAGCTCCCGAATCACCTCGTCAAAGGCGATCCGGTTAATCTTGGTAACAATCTTCCTCTGTCCCTCAATTTTCTTTGCGTACAGAGAAATCAGAATATTCTCTTCATCAATATTCGTAAGGGCGGCAAAGCTTTCGTACTGCTCCAGTCCCTCTTCGAGAAGCAGCTCCTTATCCGTGCCGTCTCCATGGACAATCGTGGCTTTCGGAAGCATTTCACTTAGCGCTTCACATCTTTCATAGCTTTTTTCTATAATCTTGACACGGATCCCTACTGCATCCAGCAGCACTGCCAGATAATAGGCCAGGGGACTGCCGCCGACAATCATGATATTTTTTACCTGATTGGAAAGGATTCCTACCTGGCGGAAAAACTGATTCGCGTCTGAGCTTCCCCCGACAATTGCGATCTGATCCTTTTCCCGCAGCACCGTATTGCCATCCGGGATAATCAGATCTTTCCCCCGCTCAACCGCGCAAATCAGAATATTGCCGCGAACCTTACGGGACAAATCCGCAATCCGCACCCCATCCAGCATGGAACCTTCCCGCACCCGGAACTTCAGAATATCCACGCGGCTCTTCGCAAATGAATCTACGTCAATTGCGGACGGAAACTTCAGGTTCCTCGCAATCTCCAGCGCTGCCGCCATGTCCGGATTGATAATCATGGAAATATGAAATTTATCCCGGATAAAACCGATCTCCGAATGATACTCCGGATTGCGCACCCGCGCGATGGAATGGCACTTTCCGCCGTCTTTCGCCATCAGGCAGCAGAGCAGATTGATCTCATCCGAACCGGTGACCGCGATCAGCAGGTCTGCGGTCTCAATCCCGGCTTCCATCTGTGTGGAATGGCTCGCGCCATTTCCGGTAATACCCATCAGGTCATACTGACCGGAAATGTCCTCCACGAGGTCTTCTTTTTTATCTATGACCGTAACGTCGTTTTCCTCGTCACAGAGTTCTGCGGCCAGAGTTGTACCCACCTTGCCCAGACCGACAATAATGATCTTCATCCTTCTTATCTCTCCCGTAAAATCGGCCAGCTATTCAGAACAGCCGACCGCAGGTCTGCGTGTTCTGAACTGTCACAGAAATTCTTTTCCAAGCTTCGCAAACTCCGGCAGCGAATTCACGATCGTCTCGTAGGATACGCAGTATGCCAGCCGCACATAACCCGGACACGCAAACGAGCTGCCCGGTACGATCAGGATATGATACTTCTTCGCCGCGTTCACAAATGCCGCCTCATCCGCCGCGACATCCGTCCCTGCAGCCGCATCCTTTGCCGCCGGTACCTTCATCCACAGGTAAAACGCGCCCTGCGGACGGGCACAGGTAAAACCTATCTCTGTCAGTCCCTCATAAAGTGTCTTACGGTTCCTGTCATAAAATGCCAGATCCGCCTGACAGTCCACACATCTGCCCACCGTCAGCTGAATCAGGGACGGCGCGTTCACACATCCGCTGATACGGTTCGCGATCGTCGCCGCGTCAATCGTCATGGCACTCTCTTCCAGCTCATCCGGAATCAGCACATAACCAATGCGCTCCCCCGGCAGAGAAAGAGATTTACTATAAGAATAAACTACAATGGTATTGTCATAATACTTTGTCACAAACGGTACGGTTGCTCCGTCAAATACCAGCTCCCGGTAAGGCTCATCTGAAATCAGGTAAATCGCGTGCCCATACTCCTTCTGCTTCTCTTCCAGAATCGCCGCGAGCGCCCGGATCGTCTCTTCCGAATAAACCACGCCGGTCGGATTGTTCGGGTTATTAATAATCACTGCCTTCGTCCCGGCTGTGATCTTCGCCCGGAACGCCTCCCGATTGATCTGAAACGTCTCCGGATCCGGCTCTACCGTCACCAGCACGCCGTCATAATTCGTCACGTACGCGCGGTACTCCAGAAAATATGGGGCAAACGTGATTACTTCATCTCCAGGGTTCAGCAGCGTCTTCAGCGCAACATTCAGCCCGCTCCCGGCTCCCACTGTCATAATCAGATTCCGTCCGGCAAACTTCGTGCCAAACCGTCCGTTCAGATTCTCCGCGATCGCCTCACGCACCTCCGGATAACCCGCATTGCTCATATAGCCATGCACAAAAAGCGGATTCTCTTCCTCCAGAATATCCCTGATCGCCTGATTCACCTGCTGCGGCGCCGGTACATTCGGATTGCCAAGGCTGAAATCGTAGACCTTATCCGCGCCATAAAGCTCCGCCATCTTCTTTCCTTCCTCGAACATCATGCGGATCGCCGAATTGTTCGCGAGGAACGGACGCATTTTTTCTGAAATCATTTGTAATATCCCCCTGTAAATTCATTCCCTGTTCTGAATACTTCTTTTTCCATTTTCTTCACGCCGGAAAGCCGGATAACACAGGCAGCCAATTTCCTGGCGCATTCAACATGGCTATACTTTACTACAACCATACCGCCTTTTCAAGCCTATTTTCCCGAAAAACCTCATCTTTCAGAACCGTTTCACCCAAGATGGCGGAAAAAGAACAGCAGGCTTCCCACCACCTTTCCGGCAGCAAGCGCAATCACCAGCCAGCTTACGTTCCGCTTAATTCCAAGCCGCCTGCTGTACACAGGAAAAATGTCGACAATTTCAGCCAGAGCCATAATCCAGCCGCCGATAAATATCCCGATAAAAAGCCCCGCAATTACCAGCATCCACGCCCCGATCGCCAGTTCAAAATCAAACAGCGTGACCACATCTCCGACCATAGCTCCCAGAAAAATCGCGTCCTCGTACCAGAGAATCTGCCTCGCGGTATGCGAAATGCCGATAAAGCGCGTCAGAATCCCCAGCCCGATCATCACCGACGCTACGCCGCCCGCTACCAGAAAGCCCGACGCAAATCCGACAATCACCACCAGTGCCTGTCCCATTTTTCACTCCTCCGCAGCCAGACTCTTTCTTATTTCTGCTGCAAATTGTTTCTCTCTTTCGCCTCAAGCACGGTCATATCAACGTCGTCCTCATAGACACGCATCTGCACCTGCAGCGGCGTCGGGTCCGCCTGGTTTTTCTTTCGCGCAAAATGATGGAAAAACACCAGAATTCCCAGTCCCACACCGATAGAATAAGAAATCTCCAGCAGCATCGCCCCGCCCGAAGACTCCCCGGTCAGCAGCTCACACAACCGTGCAAACAAATCCGTCATTCCCACATCCATATGAAACGCCATGATCGAAAATGCCGCGCCAAAAAAAGACAGGAAACAGAGCAGCACTGTTTTCAGGTTACTCCACAACCGCTCCGATTTTCCCGCTCCCGCAGAAGATTTTTCCACTGTAAGAATAAAATCCGTCTGGCCAAGGTTATTCACCTCAAGCTTTGGGTATTCCTGCCAGATCACAGGCAGCACATCCATAAGTGAATACACATAACGCCCCGGCCCGTGTACCTGTTCCGTCGGCAGCCGCAGAGTCTTCACCTTATTTTCCGTCGGCTTATCCGCGCAGCAGATCTGCGCGATCTCGCCAAGACGCACGGAAGCGGATGGTTCCGAAATTCTCACATTCTTATCGATTTTCAGGTAAAGTGTATCCGATGCACTCAAAACTGTCCCTTTCTCCCTTCCAGATTCGTTTCTGTTCAGTACCTTCACAGTTACCCCCGATTTTTTCTCAGCAGACGGATTCTGCAATTTTCATCCGTACCAGCTCGGCATTTCCCGGCTGACCTGCCCGTACTCCCCTGTAATACCACACGAAAGCCACACACAAAGCCAGAAAAGCCAGCACAAGCAGCAATACAAACCATTTCGTCATTTTTTTCATAAGATTCTTTTCTTTCCTTATTATTTATCCTGTATTATAACC
>JAJPXX010000139.1 GCA_021205225.1 Lachnospiraceae bacterium | reverse complement strand
ATTATAATATAGTTTCCAAAAAAAAGCAATACATATTTTTAAAATTTCTAGAAATACTACCATCGTAACACAAATTAAGACCAGGAGGAACAAACAAATGTCTAAAAACACAACGGAAAACACAACATCTAACACAGAAAGACAGCAGAACAGTGCGAAAAACGCATCCCAGCAGAACCAGCAGCGGAACCAGCAGCAGAACAGTTCCAAAAATTCCTCAAAGAACTGTGGTTCAAATGAGACCTCTGAAAGCCGCAACTGCGATAACAGCTCCAGCGAGAAAGACTGCGACAGCAGATACTAAAACGCTGCAGGCATTCTCACGCAAAGGAAAGGGCGGCACCATCTGCCGCCTCTTTTCATGAAGCCATTCTTCGTGCGTCTATAGTGAGTGACAAAAGAATTTTGTCGTTCACTATAAAACAAAACGGTATATGATCTCGGCCGCGCCGTCATGGTTATTATCCGCCGCCGTCACATAATCGCTGTGTTCCACAACGCCCGGAAATGAATTGCACATTGCAACCCCGACATGGGCAGTCTCTATCATATCGACATCATTCGGCGCGTCTCCAGCGGAAATGGAATTCTCCAGCGGAATCTGAAGGTAATCACACAGCCACCGGACCGCTTTTCCCTTTGTCACACCACAGGGAACAATCTCAAGGTAGGCGTCGTTGGAAAAATAGGCGTCCAGAATACCGTCATACGTCTCCAGGAGCCATTGCTGAAACTGTTCGATCACAGAACGTCTCTCATACTCTATGGCCAGCAGCTTGCATGGCGCCTCCGTCAGCGCATTCGCTGCCGAGGGCACAACCCGGAAGGTCTGCAGCGTACGCTTTACATAATCACGCACCTCCGGCCGATCCTCTTCCGTGAACACTTCAGAAGCGGAAAATGTCTGAATGTGAATCCCCAGCCGGTGAGCCTCGGCAAAAATCGGGGAAATAAATTCCAGCGGGACTGCTTTCCTGCTGATCGATTTTCCCAGGCTGCTGTCATATATTTCACCGCCGTTAAAGGCAATAATATAGCAGCCATCCCGTATAAGCCCCAGCCGCTCCGCCTGAATCAGAGCGCTGGAGAGCGGACGTCCTGTAGCAATGACGATTCTATGTCCATCCCGCAGCGCCAGGTCAATCGCCTTTTGATTCCCCGGCGTAATTTCCTTCTGGTCGTTTAGCAGGGTTCCGTCCAGGTCTGTGAAAAAAATTCTCTTACTCATACATCATCTTCACTGGTGCCGTAAATAAAGTCGTGAAGTATCTCCAGCGTCTCCTCCCAATCCGGCACAAGCATATCCTGTCCATTCACATAAATTGTACTGTACATATCATCATACGGAACACGGCTCATCTCAAAATCATAATCCAGCATTTCCGGTAATTCCGTTACCATACTCCAGATCTCTGTCTCCGAAATATTTGTCATCACATATTCCAGTATAGACTGCATCGCTGATGTCATCTGTGCAAGCGACATATCCTTCACTTCCTCCATCAGCTGCGTCAGAACATAGCGCTGACGCTCGGTCCTTTCAAAATCAGAATTCCCCACGTAACGGTTTCGCGCGTAAGCTACCGCCTGCACGCCGTCCGCATGGACAGCGCCGCCCTCGGTCGGGAAATAGTGCTCTTCCGGATCAATATCCATCAGTCTCGTACACATATCCCAGATATAGCCGTTCGCTACCTCTGCCTCATCCGCCGTGATTTCCAGGTCTACGCCGCCGATAATATCAATAATATCCACCAGATCCCAAAAATCAACCGCCACGTATTTTTCCACTTCAATCTTAAACGTCTCGGTGATCGTCTCGCACAGAAGCGGCCCGCCGCCATACGCATAAGCCGCGTTCAGCTTCTTATACCCTACTCCCGGAATATTTACATATGTGTCACGCATCAGAGAAACCATCGTGACACGGTTATCTGCCTTATTAATAGAAACAAGAATCATACAGTCTGAATTACCATTCCAGGTCTGATCCTGGCGGTCTACGCCAATCAGCAGGACATTATAAATATCCTCATCCGACACGACATCCTTAGAGGTATCCATGGAATCCTGGATCGCGGCAAGCTCCTCATCGCTTACTACCTCACCTACGCCCTCGTCCGTCTCTTCCTCGGCTTCCTCCGGAAGCGTCTCCTCTACGGCAACCGAATCATCTGATACATAATTCACGCTGCTGTACAGGTCATGTCCCAGCTTGTAAATAAGACCGCCACTGATAAGCACAACGCCAATTACGATGCACAAACTGATTAAAAAAGCTTTTTTCAAATTCATCCTGTTTTCTCCTGCTCATTAATATGGCAATCCTGATTTACTGCCACGCTTCATTATGGCTGTTGCAGAAGAAAATGTCAAACAATATTTTCCTTAATTTTCATTTTTTAACATGAAAAAAGCTTCCCGTTTATACGAGAAGCTTCCATGCGGAGGATGGGACTTGAACCCACACGATATTGCTACCACAGGCACCTGAAGCCTGCGCGTCTGCCAATTCCGCCACCTCCGCGAATCGCAAGTCATCTGACTGACAACGAGAATAATACTACAGCCCCTCAAAAATGTCAAGCACTTTTTTCGCAATTTTTTCAAAAAGTTTTTTCGGAGATTTCGGAGATTTGCTGAAGTGAAAAGTTTATTTCCACGCCAAAATTTGTGATTTTCCGGTGGA
>JAJPXX010000146.1 GCA_021205225.1 Lachnospiraceae bacterium | reverse complement strand
TGATGAATTCACAGCCTGCTTTATCGACCACCTTCCAAAGTATATGCAGGACGCCATATTGAGCGGGCAAGCGGCGGCATGAATGATATTTTAGGCGTTAAAGTATTGAGTTTTCAAGGAGCGCTCCCATTTTTACTATGGGAAGTTTGAGTAAATTATTTTAACAGCCTGAAGATAAAAGATCCTGATGCGCCCGGAACGTTAGTTATTAATGAGGATGGTCGAAGTGGCAGCGGGTATAATTATTTGATGAAGAATATTTTGTTGTTTAGTACGCATGTGCATACGGCTCCAATCTGCGGACATCGTCCGGATGAACCTATGAATGATACAGAAAGAAGAAAACCTTCCGGAAAAGCGGCAGATGAAAAATATATGTCATTGCTTCTGGAACGAGCCGACAGGGCAGTTCGGAATGTTCTCCCTGGTAGAAGCGCTCGAATATATGCGGGAGCTGATCGGAAGCGATCCCGCAGCCGTTGTCAATGACGGATACAAGCAGCCTGTTTTTTTCGACGGTAAAATTTACTTCAATTTTTCCGCTGCCGCTTTCAGTAAATTTTATCGCGTTGTGGAGCAGAAGATCCAGGACGCGTGAGATCAGGGCTGGAGCCGTATACAGGTGAGGCAGGGGCTCTTCCCGGAGATTCGGGGTGTTAAACTGAATCTCCATATCCTCGCACAGTTCTGCGTAACGGTCGAGGATTGGCGAAAAAACATCGGCTGCCTGGGCGTTTTCTTTCTGGTAAAGAGTTTTTGCGGTCTGGAGCTTTGAAAGCTCAAGAATCTCCAGGACAGTATCTTCCAGATGGTTGGCTTCTTTTAAAATGGTATTATAGTAATACAGCTGTTTTTGCGAATCTGTCACATATCCGTCTAACAGGGTTTCCGAGAGAGCCTTGATGGAGGTGATGGGAGTTTTCAGATCATGACTCATGGTGGCGATATAAGTGCGCTGCAGATCCTCGATTTCCTGCGCCTTTCTGGCACAAAAGCGAAAGTACAGAAACAGAAGGAGAAACGCGAACGTCCACGGCAGGATAAAGCTGATCAGGTTAGCCGGGATATCGGGAAGATCCCGGACAACCAGCAGAATTCCAGAAAGCTTGCCGTCGGTCTGGATGGCGGCGGTCGCGACCAGGATAGGGAAAGACTTTGTGGCATTCAGGCCGGTGTAGCGGAGCCAGACGTAGTAAAGCCCGGCACCGTTTTTTTCAAGCGAAGCCAGATATTTTTCTATATTCAGATCAGGTGCAGAGTTGTTAAAACTGATTATGATCTGGTCAATGCAGTTTCCATCCAGATCGTAGACCAGGTAATTCAGGCCATAGATGGGATCCGCTTCTAATGTGAAGTCCTGCGAGTATTCCTGAGCTGCACGCTCAGCGAAGATAAGCAGGGCATCCCTGTGCCTGTGGCAGGGAACTGCCTGTAAAAGCAGCACGCCGAACACCAGGCCCAGCAGATAGATGGTGGCCAGAAGCGGCGTGTGGGCACCGTTTTTTTTCGCTCTTTTGATTTTGCTGTCTTTTGTGATTTTCATTTTCTGCTTTTCTCCATATGCGATACGTTTTCGCATGGTCTTCACAGCAGGTGCGAAGGCTTGTTCCGAACAGCTGCAATAGCTGCTAGATCTCCTCTATCTTATATCCGACCCCGTAAACGGACTGGATCGTGACCTGGGCGCCGCCATATTCCAGCTTGTTTCGGAGGCGTTTGACAATCGTATCCACCACGCGCATATCACCGAAATAGTTGTTTCCCCAGACCTCGTCCAGGATCAGGTTCCGGTTAATGACTCGGCCGGAACGGTCGATAAGGCATTTGAGGACATAGAATTCTTTTGGCATTAATCCAATAGAGGTATCCCCCGCAGCAGCCTCATAGGAGGAGGGGCAGAGGGTCAGGTTCGAAAAAATGATGTCGCGCTCCGGCGGTTGCGGCCGTGTCCGCTTCAGGATTGACTGAACCCGTGCGACTACCTCTCGGGGTGAAAAAGGTTTTGTTACATAATCATCCGCGCCGAGCAGGAGTCCGTCTACCCGATCTTCCTCTTCTCCTCTGGCATTGAGCATAAGAATCGGGATATCATTTTGCTGCCGGATTTCCTGGCAGATTTTTGTGCCCGGTTTGCCAGGAAGCATGATATCCAGAATGATAAGGCTGATATCTCGTTCTTTTAGGATATCCATAATATGGCTTCCGTCATAGATCGAGATGGTTTGCATTCCGGCTTCTTTCAGGTAGACAGAAAGGCTCTCATGGACGGTGGGATTGTCATCGCAGATGAGAATGGTCGTATTTTTCACTGCACTCACTCGCTTTCCCTGCAACTTTTTGCCTATTCTAACACATTTTCAGGTAAAAAAACAGTCATTATTGAAAGAATGCTTTGCAATGAGACGGCGGGCGGTTGTAAAAAAATATTAATTGACAAATTTACGCCACAATTTTTCGGCAGTAATATGTTTTAATGAATCGCATATGAAAGAGGGTATCGTTTTGCCGTGGATAAAAACACACGGCTTATTTTGTTGGGACAAATATACAAGGAAAGACATATACAATAAATTAGCCATTATGCAAAAAATGAATAAAAGTATAATAAAAATAAAGTTGAAAATGCACAAGAAAAGATTTAGTATACGACCATCGAAAGGACAAAATAACCAATTCCTGAGATGCAAAAAATGAAAGGAGAAAAAAACATGAAAAATGCAAAAAAGACACTGTTTACAATCCTGTTCATGGCGATGCTGCTTGTCCCGGCGAGTTCCGTTCTTGCTGAGAATCAGTATTACTATGTAACAACACCCGTAACGATTGATGGAGGCGGCGTTTACACGGCGGTTGTACATGCCGGCGATGACGGATGGATGTGGAACATCTCTGAAAATATGGACGTGACGTCATGGCTGGTAACGGAGGATGGAAGCCCCGCTTTTAACGAGACCTATGGCGTGGCAAAGGCACACCTCGTATATGGCCCGTTTGAGGGAGAAGATGAGGATGTGGCTCTTGAACTGGAGATTACGATTGACACAAGTGCGATTACCGGATTTGCTGAGAATGGCTCATATGACCTGTATATCATGCCGACCGGAAAGAGCACGATCTGGGTATGCGGTGAAAACCATGGCCAGTACGTAGACTGTATGGAGCAGATCGGAACAGTTGAGATCCCGACCGTAACGGTAGACGGCCTGTTTGAGCAGGAAAACGGAGAACTGACGAATGACACGGTCAGCATTACTCTTGAAAAAGAGGACCTGGATGTCAGCCTGCTTGATATCAGCGCTGCGGAGGTTGTGGTTCTGGAAGGCAGCGCCTATGACTATGAAGAATACGGCATTGACGCTGTCGTAAATGACGACTGGGAGGATGGAACCGGTACGGTTACCGCTTCGGCTTTTGAAGGCAGTTTTGGCATGCAGGGCGGCGACGGAAACGGACATTACAATCTGCGCATTGGTGTGACAGGCATTACATACAATGGCCTTACGCTGGGAGATATTGTGGTTCGCACGGATATTTACGCATACGGCCGTACCTTCCTTTCGGATAACGGCAGCCTGATCTGGTATGCTGAGCCGGAATGGGATTCGGAAGATGAGATTCCGGTATTGTGTGATGTCTATCCGGATACCTTTACGGTGACCTGGCCGGTCGGCATGGACGCATCCGCGCTGACAGCGGAAGATGTGACCATCACGATGGTAAGCGAATATGATGATGAACTGGTTCTGAGCGCTGACACAGATTATCTGATCAACGCTTCCAGCTATGAGACGGAAATTGTTACGACTTATATTTACTGGGCATATATGCCCGTCTACACAACATTGCGCATTGAGATCAATACGGATAATATTGTCCGCGATGAGCTGATGTACGCGGATACAGAGGTATTCTCTCATGAGTATGAGATCGCCAGCGTTTATGTATACTCTGAGATGGGCGGCGGACAGCTGGACGGTGCGCAGGGATGGACCTATTACGGATTCGCAAACCTGACGGATGCTTCTCAGGTATTCTATCCGGCTACCTATACACTGACCTATACGGATGAAGATGGCAATGTATGGTATTACGCAGAGGATGAGGACGGCGCAGGGTATCTGGTAGACGAGGAAATTTACGCGGTCGCATTCAACTGTGACGAAGAAGCGCAGGTCTGCCTGATTGGACAGACGGTCAATTATGTTCGCCCGTATGGAGGCGATGAAACGCCGACGGAAGTGAAGGCCGTGGACGGAGAAGAGATCACATTTGAGAAGATCTATGTGTATTGCGAAGTGCTTCCGCGTACAATCGAGGACCTGGATCCGGATCTGGAGCTGCTGCCTGGCTATGCGCTTGGCGAGGGTTGGGAAGATCATCTGAAATGGTCCTGGCAGTCATTTATCAATGAAGGGTATATGAGCGACAATAAATAAGGATTAGTAAAAAGGAGAAGCCTTTTATGAATAAGAAATTGGTATCGGTTTGCCTGTCGCTTGCGATGGCGGTAAATCCAATGGTATCTTATGTGGCGTCTGCTGCTGAAGCGGAGAGCGAAATTGAAACGGAAACAGAGGGACTAACGCCGGGCGAAGCAGAATATAACGATGGTATGACGGTTTTTCGCGAAGGCGATTATGAAACATCTACGGTATGCTTCCTGGCAGGCGCTATGCTGGGAAATGTTGACGCGATGGAAATGCTTGCGGATGCTTATTTAAACGGAAAAGGCACCGAGGTAAATTATGAAGAAGCGTTAAAATGGCTGGAAGCAGCAATCGATTTGGGAAATGCTCGTTCATGCACATATATGGGCCAGATGTATATGGATGGTCTGGGTGTTGAACAGGACTATGAAACCGCGCTGGAGTGGTTTATAGAGGCAACTGAAAGAGGCGATTTCAAGGGTGCGCGATATGCCGGCGTAATTTATGAAGAAGGACCTGGAGACATAGAGGTTGATTATGAAAAGGCGCTTGAATATTATCAGATAGGGGCAGATGGAGGAGATTCGAGTGCTTTATACTATCTGGGGCATCTCTATGAGGAAGGGCTTGGCGTAGATCAGGATTATGAATTGGCAGCGGAATATTATACGGAATTTGCTGAAACGGTATTAGAATCCGGCCATACCTCTCAGGCGGGAGCGGTACAGGCGATTGTAGCTCTGGCAAATCTGTATGAACAGGGTCTTGGCGTAGATCAGGATATAGATAAGGCTCTGGAACTCTACGAAGCTGCCGCGGAAGCGGGCGATGAGGATGCGCAGGAAGCAGTAGAACGGCTGCAGAACGAATAGAAGTAAATGGGTAAAACAACGGAAAAACTGGCGCCGAATTAAAGACACTATAGTGATTATTGCAAAAAATGAATAAAACTCCAGCTTTTCCCGTGTTGAAACTGCACAGAGGAATCGGTAAAATGGCATTATTCAAAGGAATCGAAGGAGACGTCCTCTGGTTTCGTGAAGTACCAGAAAATCACTGCCACCGGCAGCAGCTTCAGATCGATCCCGTCCGGATGGCAGTGATAAAAGTAAAAAAATTGAGCCGGCTCTTTTGGGTGCGCACGGCTATGAAAAGTCCGGCGCAGAGGAGCAGGGAAGGCACTTTGCCTGAATAGAAATTAGGAGGAAAAACAAAATGAGAGAAATCAGCAGAAGAGATTTTTTAAAGGGCACGGCAGCCAGCTTTGCAGCGGTTGCGTTTGGCACAAGCCTTGTTGGGACGACTGCGCTGGCAAGTGATGATTCGCTGCATGATACCGCGAATATCGACAATTCGTTTACCCGTTCTTCTTTGGTAGTAGGCTGGAACACGGCGACCTCTATTGAGCCGTGGGGTACCGATAATAACGTACCGGGCAACTACGAAGTCTATGAGATGCTGTTTGAGACATCCGCGGATGGTGAATTCTATGCGCTGCTGGCGGATGCAAGCCGCGGCGAGTACGGCGGATATGACCATGAGGAAGGCAGTGTAGAGTACCGCGTGTACATTTATGATTATATCTACGATCATGCCGGCAACCACATTACCGCTTCTGATATTGCTTACAGCTATATGTATCAGTATGAGAACGCGACGACTTCAAACTGGCAGACACTCGTTTCCGTAGAGGCGGAGGATGATACGACCGTTCTGTTCACCTTCACAGAGGAACTGAATTCCCTGGGCGCGCTGGAGAACTTCCTTTCCCGCTGCTTCATCGTTTCGGAGAACAACACGGAAAATCTGACCAGCTCGATGTGCGGTACAGGCCCGTATAAATTTGTATCCTATACCTCTGGTTCTTCTCTGGTGATTGAAAAGAACGAGGACTACTGGCAGACCGATGAGTCCCTTCGCCGTCAGGAATCGCAGGCGAATGTACAGACGATCACCTATCAGTTCGTAGACGAAGGCAACTCCCGTGAGACAGGGCTTCAGTCCGGCGCTCTGGATATGGTATATGATATGCCGCTGGAGAACATTGAAACCTTCACGGATGACGGAAGCTATGGCGATCAGTACAGCGTATACAGCTATGTGCAGAAGTTTGTTTACGGACTTTGCCTGAACTGCAGCGAGGATATGCCGACTGGTGATGTGAACCTGAGACTTGCGATTCTGAACGCAATTGACCAGAATGGTCTGATCACAGCTCTTGGCGGAACCTATACCAGACTGTACGCATACGCGACCGATTATTATTCGGACTACAGCTATGTAGACTGGGCAAGCCTTGACAACTACAATACAAACGACGGCGCAGACCTGGAAGCGGCTGCGGAATACCTTGCGGCATCCTCTTATAACGGAGAGACACTGACAGTTCTTACACAGAGCGATTACAACGATGTGGCGACGATTATCGCGGCGCAGCTCGCGGCGGCCGGTATTAATGCGACTGTAAAGGGCGTTGACCAGGCGACACAGACCTCTACTCTGGCGGATTCCTCCGCATGGGATATGATGTTCGGCATGATGGCCGGCGATTACAACGTACAGGTTTGGAGCCACGGCTTCGACTATAACAGCAATGGCGGTACCGGTACAGCGAACGGCTACTTCACCGTAGACGATGAGTGGCAGGAGCTCCTGGAGCTGTGCAATACGGCTGAGGGTCATACCGCAGAGAATATGCTGGCATGGTGGCAGATGTGTACAGACAATGGCTACGCGATGGGGCTTTACGCCGGAAATAACTACGATATCGTTCCGGAAGACTGCACCTATGTATGCCTGTCTGACCGCCTGAACCTGCTTCCGGGCGCTTGCTGCTTCGATGGATCGGTTGAATAAATTGCTCTTTCGAACAGCAGGCCGCAGACCGCCTGCAAGGCAGGCTATATGCCGTTGACGCGTCATATGTTTGCGGCTGATGGGCGTCTCGCCCATCCCAAACTGAAAATACAGTCTTTAGCAGATAAATCTGCACAGCCTGTCTTTTCAGTTTGATGCTGTTCTAAACTGTTTTCATATTTTCCTCTGGGCGCCGCTCCGGCAGTTGCGGGGCGGCGCCCATTTTACCTTACTAATCTTAGAAGAAAGGCGTAGCTATGTGGAGATATATAGTAAAAAGACTTCTCTGGCTGATCGTAATTATGGCCTGTGTGGGCGTTATTATTTTTACGATCATGTGGTTTGTGCCGGGCGATCCCGCGCAGATCATTCTGGGGTCGGGCGCCACGAATGAGGATATCGCGCGTGTGCGGGAGCAGTTAGGGCTTGACCGGCCATATATGGTACAGCTCGGTGAGTTCCTGATCAATGCCTGTCGTCTGGACTTCGGCGAATCCTATGTATATGGCATTCCTGTCATTCAGGAATTCGCGACCCGTCTTCCCCGTACATTGGGCCTGGGGCTGATTTCGATGCTGCTGAATATCGTGATTGGCATCCCGCTCGGCGTAAACGCGGCGATTCACAGAAATACGATCTGGGATCAGGGCGTTCTGGTTCTGGCAATGGTATTCATCTCGGTGCCGCAGTTTTTCCTGGGACTTCTGATGGTGGTTCTGTTTTCCGTACAGCTGGGCTGGCTGCCGCCGTTCGGTATCAGCGGCTCTTATCCGACCTGGATGTATTGGATTATGCCGGTGCTGGCAAACTCTCTGTCCGGTATGGCGATGAACGCAAGGCAGACGCGTTCCGCAGCCCTGGAAATGATTCGCGCTGATTTTGTGACGACGGCGCGGGCGAAAGGACTTCCGGAGCGTACCGTTATCTATAAACATATGCTGCCGAATGCGCTGATCCCCGTAGTGAATTCGCTGGGTATGCAGCTGTCGATGGTGGTCGGCGGTACCGTGGTCATCGAGACGGTATTCTCTTTCCCAGGCATCGGCCAGTATCTGCTGACCGGCGTGAATTCGAGAGATTATCCGGTGGTTCGCGGCTCGGTTATGATCCTGGCTCTGTTTTCGGCGGTTATCACGCTGCTGGTAGACCTGGTGTATGCGTATCTTGATCCGCGCATCAAGGCGCAGTATGTAAATTATGCCGCGAAAAAAGGCGGCGCGAAGAAAGGCGGGAAGAAATAATGGCGAACGCGGCAACTGTTACGAAGGCTTCTTCCGTGCCGAAACGGAAAAAAGATACCCAGCTGCGCCAGATCACGCGGCGGCTGGTAAAGAGCAAAACGGCGATGCTGGGCCTGATTGTTCTTCTGATTATTATTCTGGCGTGTGTATTCGCGCCGCTGATTGCGCCCTATGACCCGAATTACATGGATTATTCCGCTCTGAACGCGGGTTCGAGCTTTGCGCATATTATGGGCTGCGACAACCTGGGGCGCGACATTTTCAGCCGTATCCTTTACGGCGGCCGGATGTCTCTGATGCTTGGCTTTACAGTGGCCATTGTCGGCATGGTGTTCGGTGTGTTCTTTGGCTGTATTGTCGGTTATTATGGCGGACAGGTGGACAACATTGCGATGCGTATCTGCGACGTGTGGATGGCGATTCCGGGTACTCTGCTTGCGATCGTAATTTCCTCCGCCTTGGGCTCAGGGTTTGGCTACACGGTGCTGGCGCTTTCCGTCAGTGGCCTTCCGGGTTCTGTGCGCGGTACCCGTGCGATGGCGCTCAAAGAGCGTGAGATGGAATATCTGGAAGCGGCGAAAGCAATGAACTGCTCGAAGATGAAAATCATGTTTAAACACATGATGCCGAATATCATTGCGCCGACCATCGTCGGTACGACCGGCCAGATCGGCGGTACGATGATGTCTGCGGCAGGCCTTTCCTACATAGGGCTGGGTATTCAGCCGCCGACCGCGGAGTGGGGCGCGATGTGTTCTTCCGCGCGCGAGTATCTGACAAAATATCCGCATGAGATGCTGTGGCCGGGATTTGTCATCCTGCTTACGGTACTGGCGATCAACCTGCTCGGCGACGGTTTGCGCGACGCGATGGACCCGAGGCTGAAGGACTGATGGGAGGAAGAGAAGATGAGTGAAGAGTTTTTGAAAATCAATAATCTTGTCGTCGAGTATTCCTCCGGCGGACAGATTGTACAGGCCGTCAATGGTGTGGATCTGACGGTAAAAAAGGGTAAGACGCTTGGTCTTGTGGGAGAGACGGGAGCAGGCAAGACGACAATCGCAAAATCGATCCTGCGCATTCTGCCGACGCCGCCTGCAAAGATTCAGAAGGGCGAGATTTTTCTGGACGGAGAGGATCTGCTGAAGCTGCCGGAGAAGGAAATGATGAAGGTGCGCGGCAATAAGATTGCCATGATTTTCCAGGATCCGATGACGGCGCTGAATCCGACCATGACGGTCGGCGATCAGATCAGCGAGGTGGTCCTGCAGCACAATGATTATACCAAACAGCAGGCGCAGGAGCGCACGATTGAGATGCTGGAGCTGGTGGGAATTGCGAGTGTCCGCTATATGGATTATCCGCATCAGTTCTCCGGCGGCATGAAGCAGCGTGTCGTGATTGCGATGGCGCTGGCCTGCAATCCGGAGCTGATTCTCGCGGATGAGCCGACGACAGCGCTGGATGTTACCATTCAGGCACAGGTGCTGGATATGATGCGTGAGCTTCGTGAGAAATTTAATACCTCTATGATTCTGATCACGCATGACCTGGGCGTCGTAGCGGAGACCTGCGACGACGTTGCGGTTATCTATGCGGGCGAGATCGTAGAATATGGGACGCTTGCGCATATTTTCCGCAACCCGCAGCATCCGTATACGCTGGGACTGTTCGGTTCCCTGCCGAAGCTGGACGACGATTCCAAACGGCTCTCGCCGATCCACGGGCTGCCGCCCGATCCGACGAACCTGCCGGATGGCTGTAAATTCGCACCGCGGTGTCCGGAATGCAAGGGTGAGTGCGCAAAGAATCCGGCAATGGTCGAAATCGAGCCGGGTCATTTTGTACGATGCTGTAAATTCGCGGCAGGACAGAGCAAGAGAGGAGGCGTGTGAGCATGGCACTGCTTGAGGTAGAACATTTAAAGAAATATTTCAGCGTAGGCGCCGGTACGAACCACGCCGTGGATGATATTACTTTATCCATTGAAAAAGGCCATACGATGGGCGTGGTTGGTGAGTCTGGCTGTGGAAAGAGTACGCTGGGCCGCACCATTATCCGCCTGCTGGACGCGACGGATGGCGTCGTCCGCCTGGACGGCGAGGACATCACCTACGCGAAGGGCAAAAAACTCCGCGAGCTGCGTGAGAAGGTCAGTATTGTATTCCAGGATCCGTATTCATCCCTGAACCCGCGCTCCAGTGTGGAAGCAACCATCAAGGAGCCGCTGCAGGAGTCGCACCGCTACACCAAAGCACAGGTGCAGCAGCGCACGGAAGAGCTGATGGATCTGGTCGGCATTGAAGAGCGTCTCCGCCTTGCCTATCCGCATGAGATGGACGGCGGCCGCCGCCAGAGAGTCGGCATTGCCCGCGCTCTGGCGCTGAATCCGCAGTTTATCATGTGTGATGAGCCGGTGTCTGCCCTCGACGTGTCGATTCAGGCGCAGGTACTGAACCTGCTGATGGATTTACAGGAGCAGATGCAGCTGACTTATATGTTTGTCACCCATGACCTTTCGGTTGTCCGCCATATTTCGGACGACATCTGCGTCATGTATCTGGGGCAGCTGGTAGAGACCAGCCCGTCCCGCGAACTCTTTCGCCGCCCGCTGCATCCGTACACGAAGGCGCTGCTGTCAGCGATCCCGTCGACGGATCTGGACCACCCGATGCAGCGTGTGCAGCTGAAAGGCGAGATTACCTCTGCGATTAACCCGGAGCCGGGCTGCCGCTTTGCGGCGCGCTGTCCGTACGCGTGTGACAAATGCCGCCAGCCGCAGGTACTTGAAGAGGTCGAACCGAAACACTTTGTGTCCTGCTGCAGGGTGAAAGAGATAAATGACTGACAGGGATGCCATATGGCATCTACAGAGGACGCTTGTCAGATAACTGACAGGGGCGGGGATTGCCCCGCCCGGCAAACGAAGGAGTGATTTTCCATGGCAAAGAAAACAGGTCCGGAAAAGGTCGGCAACGACATTTACGGTGTGAATTCGAACTGGAAGCTTGAGCAGAAAATGGGAAAAACGACCGGGGACGATATTCGCCGCAGTACCTACTATCACAAATATTTCCGGGGCTATACAGAGATTCGCACGGAAAAAGCAAATGGCGGCTATAAGGTCGAGCGCTTTTATACAGAACCATGGCTGGTGCAGGATGTGACGCCGACGATGTACGTCTGGTACCGCATGATGTATATTCTTCTGACGGTGGCCGTGTGTGCCGTGTATTTTCGCCTGATGTGCATGGACGATTTCGTCGGAACCTATTCTCTGCTGGTAGCGGTGCCGGAGTTTGCATCTGTGATCGGTCTGATGCTGCTGGCCGCAGCAACCATAAACTATGTGTTTATGCGCAAACGGATGACGCTTTATGATCATCGAAGCTCCTCGGAAAATCTGAAAAAAGCAGCGGTTGTCTCGGCAGCCTGCCTGGCGGCTACCGCCCTGATGATTGCGATCAACAGCTTCTTTCGTGCGGACTCTGTGCTGAATGAGCTGAAGCTTTCCGGCGGCGTACTGCTTAGCGCGGCCGCGCCGCTGGCGATCTACCTGATCGAGCGGGGGATGCCATACCGGGAAGAAGAAAACTGTACGGTACTCCCCGCCGGAGAGGCGCATGAAATCTGGTAAACATAGTTTTTCGTTACCTGAGGCTAATGACAACTGACAGGATAATTATATGGGCAGGCAAGTGTGTGCCTGGTATGGGCATGGAGGGATCATATGAATAACCAACATATTTTACATATCACGGCAGTGACTGAGGTGGGGCCGGAGGCGCAGAAATGTGTCCGGGCGCTGCTGGAATATGATCAGCCGGTCGCAGCCGATACGCCCGCGGAAGCGTTTTCCGTCGCAGACCGCACAATCACGGGGATATCCGTGGAGGGAAACACCGTCGCATTAGAGCTGTCGCCGGAGGACGCGGCCGCTTCCACCTTCCATCAGGGGAATCCCTGGGAGCATACGTCAACGACACTGGAGACTGCCAGCGTGATGGTGCGGCAGTGTAAGTCGATAAACGCCTTGGACGGCAGTGAAATCGCGGCGCCGTTTGCCGCGGAAAATGATATACTGAAAAAGGCAGATCAGAATGATCAGGTGCGGAACCTGATTGTGGATGATTTTACTCAGGGGGAATTTGAAGGACTGGCGTATAACCTTTATATCCCCAGGAACCTGGAACCGGGGAAGACTTACCCCCTGGTACAGTTTATCCATGACGCGGGACCCTGTGGTCCGGATCCGCGACTGACGCTGACGCAGGGCGTTGGAGCAGTGATCTGGGCCAGACCGGAAGAGCAGGCAAAGCGTAAATGCTTTGTGCTGGCGCCGCAGTTTGACGGGCCACCGATTGTAGATGACGACTGGAACGTTGATGCGCGTCTGGAGACGGAAAAGCGTCTGCTGGACTGGGTCTGCGAGACGTATCCGGTTGACCGGAAGCGTCTCTACACGACAGGGCAGTCGATGGGCTGTATGTCCTCGATTGTACTCAATGTGCGCTATCCGGATCTGTTTGCGGCGTCCTTTCTGGTAGCCGGTCAGTGGGATGAGCGGCAGATCAAAGGACTGGAAAAGCAGAATCTCTGGATGATCAATTCCATGGGCGATGCGAAAGCCTTTCCGGTGATGAACCAGATGGCGTGTGAGATGGAGTCAAAGGGCGCGAAGGTCGCGCGGAAGCTGATTGACGCCAGGGCTTCGGAGGAGGAAATGGCTGAGATTGTCCGGAAGCTGATTGCGACCGACGCGAATGTGATTTATACACCCTACAAGATTGAGAGTGTGGCAAACGGCTGGAGCAGCCGGGGCGGCGAGCACCATGTCAATACCTGGAAGACCGCCTATAATATAGAAGCAATCCGGGAATGGCTGTTCTCGAAGGTGAAAGAGTAATATCGATTGCACCCTGAACACCCGGCGAGAGGTGAAAGCTCTGCGCAGCAGTGAGAGTCAGCTGCCGTTTCCCTTTCGGTTTTCGGCCGTGAATTTTACAAACGTATCTACCATTGCGTTCAGGTGCCGCTCTTTTGGATAGATCAGATAGAGATCGGTGTGAATGCGCGGTTCGAGATCGACGACGGCGATGTGGACATTGCCGCGCAGCTTATCCGCAAGCCCCTGTTTTACCAGAGAAATCTCCCCGCCGCGGTTAATGATGGAATCCTCCCAATTGCCTTTGCTGGACGACAGCTTTGGCGTGAAGCCTGCGTTTTGCAGCTCATTGACCTCCAGCCGCCAGGGAGTGGATCCTTTTTTGTGGCGGATGAAGAAGACCTCATCCTTTAATTCTGAGAGATGGACGGACTTCTTCGCCGCCAGCGGATGGCTGTGCGGGAGGCTGACCGACAGGTAGTCCTCCCGGTAGGGGATCATGGTATAGTCGTCCTCGAACGTGCCGGTGTTATGGACAAAGGCGGCGTCGAGAAGACCGGACTGCAGCTGTCCGAGCGTTTCATCCGTGGATAGCATCAGCACATCGATGATGGCCTGCGGGTATTGTTTTTTGAAATCAGCAAAGAGTGTAGTAATACCGTAATAAGCCGGAAATCCGACGACGCCAAGCGAGATCCGGTGGTCGGCGTCTCTGCGCAGGGACTCCGCGGCGCGTTCAAATTCCTTTTCGTGCTCTGTGATCGCGAGCGCGTGCGGAAGAAAGGCCATCCCGAAAGAGGTCAGCTCGATTTTCTGGGTAGTGCGGGTAAAAAGAGGCACATTAAGCTCTTCTTCCAGCTGTTTGATGTGCCGGGAGAGCGCCGACTGGTTGATACCGAGCTTTTTCGCGGCGTTGGAGAAATTCAGCTGTTCCGCGAGAATGAGAAATTCATTTAAAAAAAGGGTTTTCAATGCCTGCCTCCGGTCCGTAGTAAGGGATATCCATGGAGTGATCCCTGTGAATTTGCATCGCGTAATTCCAAAAGGCCTTTGCCGACGCGGAAAGCGCCTGGTCTTTGCGGTAATACAGGTTCAGGTAAACGGGTGAAGGAGGATCGAGAGGAATCAGGGCAACCCTTCCCGCATATACCTTTGCCGGGATATCGTTTTTCGTGGAGATGGAAACGCCGACGTTGCCGGATACGAGATCCACCAGATTCGCGTTTCCATGGATGGTAAAGTCGATCCGAGGTGTAAATCCGGCCTGCTGGCAGAGGGTAACGACCATCTGGTGCAGTGCGGTCTCCCGCGGGGGAAGTACAAACGGTTCAGTGGCCAGCTCCTGCAGCCGGATGCGGGTACGCCCCTGATCCGGGGCGGCAAGCGGATGTGTGAGCGGGAGTACCGCAGTCAGCTCGCTTTCGGCCCAGGTGAAACAGACGTAGCTTTTGTCTGTCGGCAGAGCCGAGAGGGCGAACACCAGCTCGTATCCCATGACGAACAGGTCGTCGCGGGAGAGGAGCGCGGCCTGGTACTCAATCGTTGAGAGGTGGTACTGCGGGTGATTCTGACTGAAATGATCCCACAGCATATTCACCATATGGTCGCAGTTCATATGCGCGGCGACCGCGACCTGCACCTCGAAAGAGACGTCCTCCTCCCAGGAGATCCGGGCCTGCTCGTACTCTTCATCGAGCGTGACAAAACGCCTGGCATAGTCCAGGAAGAATTTGCCGAACTCGGTCAGTACAAGCTTATGACCGGACTGGACGAACAGCTTGTGCTCCAGGCTGGATTCCAGATCCCGGATGTGCTTGGTCAGCGTAGACTTCGAGAGATAGAGCCGGTCGCATGCCTGGGTATAATTGCCGGTGTCGGCAAGCACGATAAAATCATTTAAATGTTTGATGGCGCTGCATTCCAGCATGATGAATCATCCCTTTGCTAATAGTTTGGCGGCCGCTGCTGTATGCCCTGTGCGAATCGCGGACAGCCCGTCGGATTTCAGCTGTTTTTTCTCCACGGAAGTATTTTCCAATCATTATGCTTTGCTGCCAGATGGTAAAACTGAAGAAACCGGGCGAAAATGCCGATGGAAAAATGGAAATATTTTGTGTATAATAAAAAAATAGCTTAAAAACGTATCAATATTTCACGTATTATATCATTTTAAGACAAAAAAAGCAACAGGAGGGGCAAATGACAGAGATTGATTTTTCACCAAAACACAACGTTCAGATCCGCCACAAGGACGGAACGCTTACACCGATGGATGTCCCATATTATGAGGTTACACAGATTAACGAAAATACCTCGCAGATCATGAGTTCCGGCGACTAGCAGTATCTGCTGGCCGGCGATGAGCCGGGAGGTGCGATTGCC
>JAJPXX010000015.1:317-15813 GCA_021205225.1 Lachnospiraceae bacterium | reverse complement strand
GCTACGCAGGCTATATGCCGCTAACGCGTCATATGTCTGTGGCTGATGGGCGTCTCCGTTTCACTTCGGTCGGCGCTAAACGGACATCCACTGGATGTCCAGCGCCCGCCCATCCCAAAATGAAAATACAGCCTTTAGCAGATAAATCTGCACAGTCTGTCTTTTCATTTTGATGCTGTTCTGAACTGTTACAAAATATCAAAGAAAGAAGCGCAGTATGACAGAGAAGGAAAGCTCACAATTAGAATCATTTATCAACGCAGCCCGGCTTCAGGAGAAATTTTCACAGGAAAACTGGCATCTGGAAAATCATATGCCCGGCCTTTATTATGGAGAAAGGATCCAGTTATCTCCCACCTGGCAAATGCGCGCGGACGGACTGCCATGCCACCAGTTGCTCTTTGTTTTTTCCGGCGGCTGCTCGTTCTCCCACCCGGACGGTACGTTGTTTTTACAGGAACGCAACCTTCTGTTTCTCGACCGGGATGTTCCCTTTCAGGTGCGCATCGCGCCCGGCGGCATGGATTGCGCCCTGTTTTTCCTGCGCTCCGGGGAAGCCGCACCCTACTATCATGCACTCGGCAAAAAGACGCCTCCCCTGCTCTCTCTCCCGGTATCTTCTGATATGGAATACTATGTGACGCAGCTGCTTTGCCTGCTCCCCATCCGCTCCGCAGTCTCTGCCGTCGCGGCGTCCAAATGGATCGTCAGCATTTTGTCAGAAATCTGCGCTTTTATTCTCTCCGGCGACCAGTCGGCCGAAAATATCCCGGACTATATCGCGGAGATGAAACACACCCTCGACACCTCCTATCAGGCTCCCTTCCGGCTGGAGGATTTTGAAGAGCGCTATTCGATCCACCGCGACCGTCTTTGCCGCGAATTTTCCCGGTGCTACGGCACCCCTCCGCTGCAATACCTGAACGCGCGCCGCATTGAAGCCGCAAAGGATCTGCTGATCACCACCAATATGCGGGTGTACGAGGTTGGCAACGCCGTTGGCATTGAAAATACGAACCATTTTATCAATCTGTTTAAAAACCGCACCGGGCTTACGCCGATGCGGTTTAAGAAAAGCGCTCCGGCAGCGGTATGCGGGCTACACTCTCCCCATAAACCAGCTGTCCGTCAACCGTAAAAATACCTGGCCGGTACTCTTCGTCCTCTATTTTCTGAATCATCTTTTCCAGCGCCATTCTGACCATTGCGGAAGTATTCGGTTCAAAAGTCGTAATTCTGGTTCGACAAAGCCACGGGTACATAAAATTGTCAAAGCCGACAACAGAAACATCCCTCGGAACCTCCAGGCCGCGATCCTCCAGAATACGGATCATATTTGCCGCTGTCAGGTCACAGTTGCACACAAAAGCCGTCGGCATCTGCTCCGGCAGGCGCTGCATCTGCATCTCATCCACCATGCCGGTCGCCGGATCCCGGTCCCCGATCAGCCAGTCCGGCTGCATAACCACGCCGTGCTCCAGCAGGGCGTGCTGGTAGCCAAAATACCGGTCTGTAATGCTCTGCGTCGCGAGCAGATTCCCTACAAACGCAATACGCCGATGCCCCAGCTCCAGTAAAAGATTGGTCAATGCATAGGTACCGTGGTAGCCATTGGAAATCACTGCGTCGCAATCTGCGGTGTTATCGTAAAAATCAAGATACAGAATCGGCACCTCACAGTCTGCCTTCAGCTTTTTCAGATAACCGCTTTTCAGTTCACCGATGATGATAATCCCGTCCACCCGTTTTTCCACAGAAAGCTTCGGCAGCGTCTGTTTTATCTCTGTCTCCTCGGAAATCAGCTCAAGCAGCGTAAAGCACCCCTCCGCAACCGCCTGTGTCGTTACGCTCTGGTACATCTGCCAGTAAAAGGAATCATATTTTCCCAGAAAGTGCTCCGCAATCAGGATTCCAAACATATAACTGCGCAACCGGCTCTGCTTTTTCACGGCGGACAGGCTCTGGTAGCCCATCTCCTGCGCAATTGCCTTGATTTTCGCGCGCATCTGCGGACTGACGCCCTTTTTATCCGAGAGTGCCTTGGACACCGTAACCGTACTGACGCCCGCACGCGCGGCAATGTCTGAAAGCTTTACTGATTTCGGCATACCATTTCCTCCTCTCCTGTGCGCCTGCCGTCCGAAATCCTGCCGCGCCGGCTCCCTCCCGGACACCAGCCGCCCGCGATTCCTCCATCAGCCGGCAAAACCGAAGCTATTGAAACAGTCACGGCTTCTATTCCCCGTATGCCAGTATTTCTCTGAGCAGACTGACTGCCAGTTCTTCATGCTTCACCGATCCGGAAATCCCGACAATCACGTCAATCCCCTGCGGATACCAGTCCATCTCGCCCAGCCAGCCCTCATCCTGTGAAAGGCGAATGCCCGCGAGAATCGTCTTACCCGCGTTCGAGCCCTCCATCGGCTCATCATCCTCATCTTCATTCACTGTAACATAGACGAGCGAATCCTCATCAAGCGCAGCAATCTCTTCCTCCGTCAGATAATCCTCCAGATTGTTGACATAATCCATAGTGGCCATCGACAGGAAGTAATCATTGTCTGCAAAGAAAAGGTCAACCTCTCCGGCGGCGAACAGAGTATAGATGGTCTCCACACTGGTCGTACTCAGGGAATCAGAGGAATTGGCGTCCACTGTAATCGAGCGGTTCACGCTCGCCTCATATTCTGAGGTGTCAATGCCATTCCTTTCCAGGAAATCATTCAGATATTCCTCTTCAAACTCTTCATTCCCGTCATTATAGGCGTTCACCGCCAGAATATTCAGCGCGTACTCATTGGTCGTGACATAATTATAGACAAAATAAATGCACACTGCGGCGATCACTGCCACTGCCAGAATCGTCCTTGCGTAATATTCTTTAAAAAACTCCCATTTATCCTTCCCGTGCAGCCCGGCCATCTGCTCCCTGCCGGTCTTCTGCTCGTGGTGCTGATAAATATAGGCGTCGTCGCCCAGCGCACTTTTGAATTTTTCCGCATTTTCCGTATGATTGTGTAATTCTGCCATGAAAAAATCAAATCCCCTTTCTGAAATGATTTCCCACACGGTAGTTCCAGGATGCTCCTCCCCGCTCATTTCCAACATTATACCCAGTATACTGGTTTTACAGGTAAAATGTCAAGACACTCCGGTACCATCGAACGCCGGAATGAAGCTCTCGGCGGCAGCTCCTCCCTCCTGGTAAAAGCCCTGCTCCACGCCAAGCTGTGCGGCGTAATCCAGAAGACGCGCATACTCCCGCTTCGTCACGCGGCGGGCAAGAAGCGGATCTGTCCCGGCAATCTCCCGAACCGCCTGGTCATCCTGTGCAAAACCTGCAGGCGGCGTATATTGATTCATCAGACTCACATAAATCTGGTTTCCATAGGTCTCCCACAGATAGGATACCACGCGCTTCGCCTCTCTGACATGGCCGGGAAGCAGAAGATGCCGCACCAGGACTCCGGCCGTCATCATTCCCTCCCGGTCAAACCGCGGAACCGGCTGCTGGCGCACCATTTCGCACAGCGCCCGCTTCGCGGCTTCCGGATAATCCTCTGCGTGAGAGTAACGTTTAGCCAGTTCCGGATCAAGATATTTGAAATCCGGCAGGTAAACATCCACCAGCCCTTCCAGCAGCCGCAGTGTTTCAACAGTCTCATAACCGCTGCTGTTCCAGACAACCGGCAGAGCCAGGCCTTTTTGCTTCGCCAGGCGCAGTGCCTCGCAGACCTGCGGCGCGTAATGCCCTGCGGTCACGAGATTGATGTTATATGCTCCCTGCGCCTGCAGTTCCATGAAAATATCCGCAAGCCGCGCCACAGAAACCTCAAAACCGGTCTCCCCCCGCGAAATCGCGCGGTTCTGGCAGAATACACAGCCCAGCGGGCAGCCGGAAAAAAACACCGCGCCGGATCCTCTTTTGGGACTCTCATCCAAAGGCGAAGCTCCCGCTCCGGAAATACACGGTTCTTCCCAAAAATGCAGCGCGGCGCGGGCAATCCGGATCCGGGCGTCCACACGGCAGCGCCCTTTCTGCCCGCCCTCACGGTCTGCCCCGCAGGCACGCGGACAAAGGGTACAGCAGTTTGCGGCTGCCTTTTCTGTTATTCTTTCTGTTTTCTCTTCCTCAACCATCGTTTCATACCTGCTTTGCCAGCAGCGCCTTTCCTCTTTTCATCCGGCATCCATAAAATCCTGACAACTGTTTCATTCTTTCCAGTTAACGTCCGCTTTTTCACAGCCGCCTGCCATCAGGAATGATCTGGCTGTCCCTTTTCCGGAGCCGCAAGAACAAACACCGTCGCCACAATCAGCACAAATCCCAGCAGATCCATCGCAACAAAGGTTTCCTTCATGCACACGACGGACAGCACAGTAGCCGCCACCGGCTCCACACAGGCAAATAGCCCGGCCTGCACCGGACCGATCAGTTTTACGCTGTGCAGATAAAGAGAAAAACTCGTCATCGTGCCAAAAATAATAATGACAAGCAATACACCGATCAGCTGCGCGTCCAGCTCCGGCATATGCTGCCACGGCCGCATCAGCCCCATCAGCACAATCCCGCCGATCAGCATTCCCCAGGCCAGAATCAGGGGCGCCGGAAACTGCCGAAGCAGCCGCCTCGGCTTTACCGTATAAATCACAAGCCCCACCGCCGAGAGAAGACCCATACCCAGCGCCTTTTGCGAAAGGGCGAGCGTTCCGGGTCTTCCATGCGTCGCAATCAGAAATATACCGCTAAGAGCCAGAAGTACAGCGAGCACTTCTTTTTGCTTCGGCTTCTGCCGTTCGGAAACACACACATAAATGACGGTCATCGCCGGTCCGAGGTACTGAATGACCGTCGCCGTTCCCGCATTTGACCATTCGATGGTCTGAAAATAAGAATACTGGCAGAGCATCATACCGGCAATCGCGTAAATCAGGATATCTGCTGCGTTATGGCGCCCTTTCCAGACTGACAGCGCCCTTTTGTGATCCCGGATCAGAAAATACAGCAAAAGAAAGGTGCCGGCGCCCGTCAGCCGGATCGGAACCAGCCAGGTCGCCGTCACGCCCTTATTCTGAAACAGGAACTGCCCGCAAACGCCGGAGACGCCCCACAGCATCCCGCCCAGAAGTGCGCACACAATTCCCGTAATTCTTGTCTTTTTCGAGACCATCTTTCTTCTCTCCCCTGCATTTGCGTAATAACCATCTCGCCGTTCCATCTGGCTTTCCCTGCAAATCCCTGCGTTTTTTTCTAATCCTTCAGACATCCTTTCCGGTCAGAAATCTTCCCGCACTCATCTTCCGTCAGGAGACGGTTTCCGCCGCTTTCTATCAGGCAGCTGCGCCAGGATGATTGCCGCGAACATCAGCCCGCAGCCGGACAGTTCTCTCATGGCAAGGCTCTGTCCGAGCAGCAGCCAGCCAAACAGCACAGAAAACACGGATTCCAGGCTCAAAATCAGAGATGCGACCGTTGGATCCATCCCTTTCTGCGCCACGATCTGAAGCGTATACGCCACACCGCAGGAAAGAACGCCCGCGTAACCGATCGGAAGCCGCGCCTGCCAGATTGCTCCGAGAGACGGCGTTTCAAAAAGAAGCATCCCCACTCCTGAGAGCAGCCCGCAGACAAAAAACTGAATGCAGGACATCCGCACGCCATCTGCACGCGGGGAAAAATAGTCAATCACCAGAATATGTACCGCGAAAGCGGCGGCGCACAGCAAGACCAGGAAATCCCCGCCGCCAATCGTAAACCCTTCCGTCATGCAAAGCAGATATAGCCCTGCTGCCGCCAGCAGAACGCAAAGCCAGATCCTTGCCCCCACTTTTTTCTTCAGAAAAATACCAAATACCGGCACCAGAATGATGTACATGGCTGTAATAAATCCGGCCTTGCCCACTGTCGTATACTGAATCCCTATCTGCTGCAGAGTGCTCGCCACAAAAAGAGCCGCGCCGCAGCAGACTCCTCCACGCACGAGATCCGCAGACGGCTGCCTGCCCTCCCGCTTCTTTTGCCTGTCCAGAAGGGCAATACAGGGCAGCAGCACGATTCCCCCGATGATACACCGCGCGAAATTAAACGTAAATGGTCCCACATAATCCATACCGACGCTCTGCGCCACAAACGCGGCGCCCCAGATCGCGGCTGTCAGAAGTAAAAGCAGCGGATTACGCAATGCGGTCCTTTTCATAATATCTGAGTCCTCTCCATCTATCCCATTCTTTCACCCGGAAGAATTTCCCGCCAAAACAACCCTGTCATTTTTAGACTGCCTTTTCATCCAGTTCGCGGCTGTGCTCCAAAAGATAGCTTTTCGTATTATGCTCCGGGAATTCCAGCACATCGTAAAGCAGCTTCCGCAGCAAAGCGCCAAGCTCCGGGCCAGGCTTTCTTCCGTCCGCAATCAGGTCATTTCCGGAGACCGCCAGCTCCTTCATCGACAGACAGTCCCCGTGCAGCCTCACATCCCGCCAGATATGCTCCACTTCCTTTAAATAATCCAGCTTCTGTCCAATCACATCCGGGTGCTGCGCCAGGACATCCGAGCGCTTCACCTGCAGGAACAGTTCAAAAAGCTCCGCTCCGCCGATCTCATAGGCGGTCCGCCTCACATCATAAGCATTCAGCTTCGGATAGCGGGAATGGTTGCGCACCAAAACGCAAACCTTCTCTGTCGTCTCATTGTCAAACTTTAAACGTCTCATGATCCGCCGCGCGATAACTTCGCTGTGCGCCGCGTGCCCGTGAAAATGGTCGATCCCCTGCTCGTCTGTTTCAAATACCTCCGGCTTCCCCATGTCATGAAAAAGCATCGTCAGCCGCAGAACCTTATCCGCCGCAATATTCTGCATCGCAACCAGAGTATGCTCCCCGGTCGTATACGCATGGTGCGGATTGTGCTGCCGCTGCACCATAATCCGGTCAAGCTCCGGCAGAAACACGGCCGTCAGTCCGCACTCATAAGCCAGCCGGAGATAATGCGGCTTCGGCGCGGTCACTGTTTTCACCAGCTCCGCCTGAATCCGCTCCGCGCTCACCTTCGCCAGCGCAGGAGAAAGCTCACGCATTGCTCCCCTTGCGCCGTCGGACACAGTAAACCCCAGCTGCGCCGCCAGACGTACCGCACGCATCATGCGCAGGGCATCCTCGCCAAACCGCTCAGCCGGATTCCCCACACACTGTATCACACCCGCGCGTAAATCCTTCAGTCCTCCAAAAAGGTCTACCAGGCCAGACTCAGGAGAAAATGCCATCGCGTTGATTGTAAAATCACGGCGTTTCAAATCCTCCTCCAGGCTTGATGTGAACGTGACCTGCTTCGGATGCCGCCCGTCCTCATAGCTGCCGTCAATCCGATAGGTCGTCACTTCAAACCCTTCTTTTTCGTCCATCACAGTCACTGTTCCATGCTGAATCCCGGTATCAATCGTGCGCGCGAACAGCCGCTTTACCTGCGCCGGCGACGCTGATGTCGTAATGTCCCAATCCTCCGGCTTTCGCCCCAGCAGGGAGTCCCGTACACAGCCTCCCACCACATACGCCTCATATCCATTTTCCTGTAAAACCCGAAGAATCCGCTCCGCTTTCGGTGGAATCTCAATTGTTGCCATGGCGTCTCCTTTTCCTGACTCGTGTTTTTCCAACAGTTCAGAATACTTGCCTTATCATATCACAGTCGCAATTTTAAAGAAAGACAAAAGTGAAAAAACTGTGATTCCAGCGGAAAATGCATTTACTTTCCCCGTTTTCAATGTTATAGTAAAGCTATTCCTGTCTCAGAAAAATTCCTTACAGACAGTGAACCGTATCCGTATCGGATAGAAAACCTGGCAGATTGTACCGAATAGTATACCATTTTGACTTTTTCAGAAAGGAAGGCTTTTAAATATGAAGAAAAAAATACTTTTTCCCCTGTTTGGACTGACCGCGGCGCTGCTCCTTACCGCGTGCGGCAGCAGTGATACCGGTTCGGGTTCTTCCGGAAGCACCAGCTCAGATTCCACCGTAACAGAGACGGAAGCCGCCACAGAAGCGCAAACCGAAGATTCCATCTCCTCTGTCGTTCCATCAGACTACCTGGTAGAAAACGCCGCCGACTACATCACAACAGACGGCCTGGAGGGACTGGAAGTCACCCAATATACTTATGAAATCACGGATGAGATGCTGCAGGAACAGATTGACCAGATCCTCTCCCAGATGAGCGACGAAACGGATGTCGACCGGGCAGCCGAGATGGGCGACCTGGTCTATGTGGAGCTTTCCTGTACTGTGGGAGAAGACGACGATTCTTATTCCGAAAACACGTACTTCACCCTCGGCGAGGCGGACTATGGAGATGAATTTGACGCAGCCCTCGTCGGCGCGGCAGCGGGCGAGACAGTGACTTTTGACATTACCTATGACGAAGATGCCGCGGATGAGACTCTGATTGAAGAGGACTGGGCCGGACAGACGGTTCACTTCGAAGTCGAAATCTCCTCTGTCTGCGAGATCACCATGCCGGAATACAATGACGACTGGGCAGCAGAGAACACTGAATATGCCACAACGGAAGAATACGAGACTGCTCTCCGCGAATCTCTGGAGGAAGAATATGAAGAGCAAAGCTACGCGGATGTCCTGGATGATCTGCTTACTCTGGCTCTGGCAAACTGTGAAATATCCGAAATTCCGGACGATCTTTATGAAGCCAGCCGTGAGGAAATCCTCAACGATTACGCATCCTTCGCAGATTCCACCGATGAGGCGGAGATTCTCGATCTGTTTGACATGACGGAGGACGATCTGGAAACCGAGGCACAGACCCTTGCGCAGCGCCGCCTGCTGATCAGCTACATCTGCGTGGAAAATGAGATCGAACTCTCCGGAACCGATTATGTCGCTTACCTGGAAGAATACGCGGCATATTATGGTTATGACACCGCCGAAGACTTCGAGGAAGACTGGGGCCGCTCTTATCTCGTATGGAGCATGTATGAAAGCGAAGCCGCCGAAATCCTCTATAACTCCGCTAGCATCACCACAGAAGCCTACGAAGATATCCTCCTGACCGATGAAGAAGCGGACGAACTGGAAGCAGAAACTGCCGCGGCAGACGAGGAATCTTCAGATGATTCGGAGGCAGAAACTGTCTCCGCCGCGGAAGAGGCTATACCGGAAAACGAGACCTGAAAGAACACCTGAAAGAGCGTAAAAATTTTTCCTTAATTTGCTTGACACCCTTACATATTGTGCTATAATGGTCATTGCTAAAGGATTGACAGGATAAGATTTCACTAGCTGTTATAGATTATGAAATGTACCGCCTTGTAATCTATAACAGTTAGTGAAATTTTTTTCCGGTTAAACAGCAATATTTTGAGGAGGTACCGAGATGAATAAGGGTACAGTGAAATGGTTCAACGCAGAAAAGGGTTACGGCTTTATTACAGGGGAAAACGGATCCGATGTATTCGTACATTTTTCTGCAATCCAGGGCGAAGGCTTCAAGACCCTCGAAGAAGGACAGGCAGTTTCTTATGATTTGACAGAAGGCGCTCGCGGAATGCAGGCTGCTAACGTGGTAAAGCTTTAAGAATATTGGTTGCCAAAAAAGCGCTGTCGCAGGGACAGCGCTTTCTTTTTTTATGCGCAGAACCGGGCAAGGTATTTTGCGGCTTATGCCGCACCCGGTTCGCGCGGTGAGTCGGAGGCAGAAAGCCGCCTCCGACTCAATCACAGAACCCGGCAAGGTATTTTGCGGCTTATGCCGCACCCAGTTCGCGCGGGCGAATAGGGGAAAAGAACGTTCCCCCTCCGATTGCAGATTTAAAGTTCTTTCGCCAGCTTCTCGCCAAGCGCTTTCAGCGCCTGCTCCGCGTCGTCGTCCGGCGCGTCCGCACAAATCACGCCTTCGCCGTTTACTACGATAGCGCCCGCTTTTTCCATACGGTCAACCCAATTGCGCATCCACTCGCCATCTCCCCATCCATAGGAGCCAAACAGGCCAATGGTCTTGCCGCTCACATGATTCTCAAGCTCCGCTACAAACGGTTCTACGATGGTCTCTTCCAGTTCTTCATCCCCCATCGCCGGGCAGCCCAGCGCAAATGCTTTTTCATCCGCCAGTTCCGCCGGAGTGATGTCTTCCATGGAGACTGTTTTCGCCTCACCGGCTCCCTTTGCCACAAAATCTGCCATAGATTCTGTGTTGCCTGATCCGCTCCAGAAAACTACCTTTAACTCTGCCATTTTACATTTCCTCCTGATTTTGATGTAATGGCTCCAAACAGCTTCTGCTGTCCGGACAGCCTTTTATTATATATAGTAAACGGCATAAGCCGTTTTACTTTACACCGCTGCTGTTATACAGGCATCGGCCATCCGAAAGCTTTTCCAGATGTCCGATATCCTCATTCCCTGGCTGCATAATTCCAGTGCTTTTTTCCGCGCCGCCTCATACAAGTCAAAGACCCGGCTCGCGTATGCCACATCATCGTATACCTTCCAGTACCCGGAAAGCTTAAAATTCTGCCCTTTGTTTTCAATAAAACCCTTCACGTCCCCCAGCGGATATCCAAAAAAGACCCCCATCTCATGCGGGAATTCGCCTTCCCCTTCCTTATACCGCCGAAAGCTCTGCGCAAGGTGCAAAAGAACCCGGTCAAGCGTAAGTGTTTCCGCACAATAGCCGGACTCCCACAGATATGCCCTTTTGTCAGCATCCGAAAGCATGCGCTCTAATTCCTTTGCTTCGTATAAAAGCCAATAATCCTTTTCCGCCGAGGTATACAGCAGATACCCGCAGAGACTGGTTCCCTTCAGCATATGCGTCAGGCGGCTCTGATTACCCTTCTCTACAATCAGCAGATTGGACGGTTTGATTCCGGCAATCACCGGGGCGCACTGCTGTCCAAGCACATAGCCAATTGCCTCCGTTCCCATGAATGATTCCCTCCTTTCGCCCTGTCTTCCACTACGTTTTCAGCCCTCGCCGGGTGGCATCCTACACTTCATGTGGGATAAGCCCTCGCCGGGTGGCATCCGCGTACAACTTTCTTTCAGCCAGTGATATGCTCGCTGAGCAAATCCTCCAGCGCCGTCGCGCTGCTCGAATGACAGCGAAGCACCGGTATCTTGTTCCGCTTCGCTTCCTGCATGGTGCTGCGCACCATTTTATGCGATACCGTATTCACAAAAAGGATAAACATATCCGGGGTGCCCAGCTTTTTACGGATCGCACCGCTCTCTTTGGCAAAAACCTTCGCTTTACACCCATAATCTCTGCAAATCCCCTCATACTGGCAAACCATGCCCTCATTGCCGCCGATAATCACAACACTCATATGAGCCTCCTGTTTCCATATCCATTATAACCAAAATCCGATCTTTTCTTCCGCGCCGACGTTCATCCGGTTTCCAAAATGTTTCAGTGGTAAGTTGTTCGTAACTTTATATCGTTTATTGAAACATTAGTTAGATTATGCTAACCACTATAGCATCCAATAACCTGTTTGTCAAGGAAAAAAACAATGATGTTTTTCTTGCCATTCACGATGCGCAATGTTAGAATGATTTTGCTGTTTTACAGTAAATCAAAAGAAAGAACAGAGGTTCCATATGGCAGGATACACCGTTAAAGTTACGATTGAATATACACACCCGCCTGTCTGGCGGCGGATTGTCTTGCCGGAGGGAATTACCTTCTATAGCCTGCACCGGATTCTTCAGACAGTCTTTGGATGGGATGGCGATCATTTACATGATTTCCGGACTTCGGACGGCATCTGCATTTCTCTCCCGGAAGCCAGGACAAGCGGAAGCGAACTGAGTGAAGATGCAACAACGATCGACGATTTTCTGAAGTCCGGCAGATGGATTCGCTATACCTATGATTTCGGCGACGATTGGCGGCATAAGATTGTCTTCGAAAAGGAAGACCCGGCTTATGATAAGAGATATGCGGCCGTTCTCAAGGCAAAAGGCGATAATTTTATGGAAGATACTCCCTGGGATGAGGCTGACTCCAACCGCAAGCCTTTCTCTATCACTGCGGCAAACGCTACGCTGGAGAAAATGCCTTTTTCCAAAAAGAAAACCTCTAAAAAGCAGGCAGAGGAGATAAGGCTCAAAGACGACCAGAAGAAAATCAATGATACCCTTGCCGCAATTCAAAAGCTTTATAAGGAGAACGGAAAAACGCCAAAATCCAATTATGAGATTATCCGGGAAATTTTCAGCGGCACATTTGACGCAAGCGAACTGCTTTCGGGCGCGGAACCAGAATCGATAAGGTTTCAAAACAGTTCCGGTGATACAGCCTCTGATGAAGTTGCAAAAACATGGGGTATATTTGCATCTGCAATGCAGAAAATGGAAGAACGACTGCCATCCGGCGGAACTGTAAAAAAGAAAACTTCCCAAAAATCCTCCGCCCCTGTCAAAGGATATGTCCAGATGACGCTCCCCGGATTGGATGAAATCATGCCAAAGCGCACGAAAGCGCTCGAAAATGGTTTCCCGCCGGAAGGCTATCGGGTTGACATAGTTCAGTCGGAAAAAACGGTTCAGGAAATGCTCGCCCGTGAAGACGCCAAACGACTACGGGAATTCTGTAAATTTTCCGTTGTGGATCCATCGGCGCTTCAGGGAAATGTAAGCAAACGGAAAATGGCCGGGTTGATTCTCGATGCATTCCGTCAACATCCGGAATGCCTGTATTATATTTTTTCCATCGACCAGTATAAGTGGATACATCTGAATTGCTTCTCAAATGCGGTAAATGTTCCGCTTCCTGAGAGTTTCGACGCAGTCGGAAAGCTGCTCAATCTTGGTTTTGCCGAAATCCAGTACTGGATGGAGGGCGGAATAAAAGTCGCTGAGATTTCCGTGGCGGCAGATCTGGCTTCCATTTTGCCCAATGAAAAAGGCAAGAAACTGAAGCGGTCATACAACCTGATTGAATCCAACACCAGATTTCTAAGCGACCTGCTGTTGCTATACGGTGTCGCAGAAATTGCAGAAATTTTTCAGCTCTACCCGGAGCATTTTGAACGCTGCAGCACACTGCAGGATTTTCTCCGCTTTGTATACTGGCACTGCCGCTACAACGAATTTCTTTTTACCGGATCCATTGCGGGCAGGAAAAATATCATGGTTCATCCTGTCTTCGATCCAAACGTTATCGTACCGCTCTATTTAAAGCATCCGGACATTCCCTGCAAGGTTTTCTCAGATAAAAGCCTCTGGGATCTGCGGGACGGTTATTGCTGCTATTCGATGCAGTGGGAATCATATTTCACGAATCTCACAATGCGGCTTCAGAATCGAACTGCAAATGAAATAGATTCCCGTATCACGGACACACTCCGAAAAGTCATGGAAGGCTGCACTCTGGATGAAATCCTCGCTTACTGCCGAAACCATCTGGATATCCCGGATAACACTGGCATGGATGAAGAGATCAGTCTTTGGGGAATCGCGATGGAACTGGCGATGGAAACGCCGCTGCCCCTCTTCCACGGCTACAGCCGGTATGAAGCGATGACACAGCTAGGCATTGATGTAAATGGGATATCTCTTTTCCCTGTTCAGGGAAAAAAGAAAAGAATAACAAAAAACACAGCCCTTACTGAGCTGTCACCCGAACAGCAGCTGGAACTGTACAACTTATATTATGGGGATGATACCACCCCCGAAGACTATGACCAGTTTATGAAGGAAATCGGCTGTTCTAATTATTCCGTGCGCTATCTGAAAATTGAGGAGTGGATCCTGAGAAATGATTTTATAAAAGCAGAAGAAGAAACAAAGCGGCTGATCAAAGAAAGCGGACACCAGGAGTTCACGGCACTGCTCAACGAGATCAGGGAATACCGTGAACTTGCAGCCGACGATGATGAGGAAGATGGCCTCTTATCAGACGCAGAGCTTGATGCGTTGATCGACGAAATGTTCCGCTATCCGCATTGATTTATTGTAACAGTTCAAAAGCGTAGCAACCTATGGCCTGCTGTTGCGAACAGTTACATTTTAATAACAAAGTTCACACCCGGCGCCAGCAAAATACATCTGGCACCAGTGTATATAAAATAACGAAAAGGAAAGGAATCAAAACAATGGCACAGAATCCTATTGTAACAATTACTATGGAAAATGGAGATGTGATGAAGGCAGAGCTGTATCCGCAGATCGCCCCGAACTCCGTGAACAACTTCATCAGCCTTATAAAGAAAGGCTTTTACGATGGCCTGATCTTCCACCGCGTGATCAAAGGCTTTATGATCCAGGGCGGCTGCCCGCAGGGAACCGGCACAGGCGGTCCAGGCTATTCAATCAAAGGAGAATTTGCCCAGAACGGCTTTGTCAACCAGTTAAAGCATGAACCAGGCGTCCTCTCAATGGCGCGCGCCATGCATCCAAACTCCGCCGGCAGCCAGTTTTTCCTGATGCACAAAGCCGCTCCGCATCTGGACGGCGCGTACGCGGCATTTGGAAAAGTGACCGAGGGCATGGACATTGTCAATAAGATCGCCGAGACTCCAACTGACTTCCGCGACCGTCCGCTTACCCCGCAGCGTATCGCCACGATGACTGTGGAGACCTTTGGCGTGGAATATCCGGAGCCAGAGAAGATGTAATCTGTAACTGTAAGACTGCAATCAGTCAGCGCTGTCTTACCTGTCAGACAGGCCATCGGTTTTTGAAACTCATTGGGAATCGTTTCCGGTGGCTTGCATAACTTCAAATCTCACTCTGAATAATTTTCCCATACTTTAATTCATCTGTGAGTATACTAAAAACATATGCTGATGACTCGAGATACAATCCCGTTTCTACATCATATAGTTTTTCATATGTTTTTGAAGAATAAAATATGCGCATGGCTTCCGGCCAGTCTATATCTTTCTCTTCCATCAGCTATGCCAGGATATCCTGAGTAATATACTCTATTAGCTGCTCCTGCCTAGTCATGATAAAACACCTGCCTTTATCAAACTTCTCGTGGCTACTTCAGTATGAAATGAATACTGGTTCGTCAATTCCTTATATTCCATTTCCGCAACCATTTTTTCGATTGAAATATTTCCAGCGGAAAACTGCCTGAACAGCATCGCCAAATCATCATTCGCCACCGGGCCAATTACGATGTCATATTTACAATCGAAATTACACAACTCATTACGAAAATCCGTATAATTTCTGTCCCTGTTGTTCATAACAAATCTCGCCCACTCTTCTCCAGGTCTGTCAAATATTTTCATCCGTACATTTTCAGGCTGTTCATATTCAAAAACAGAAACCATCGGCTTTCCGCCGTAAATTCTAGATGTTCGTAAAGCCATTTTTCTCGCTTGACCTTCTATGGTGGTAAGATAAAAGCCTTTTCCAAAATCTTTATATGGCCTACATAAATTCAGGTCAATATTCTCAATTTCAATATTTGAGCCATGATAAAGAATCATACAATCCCACCTCCGTTATTTCGACATATTCTTGCTAAGTCTT
>JAJPXX010000015.1:0-307 GCA_021205225.1 Lachnospiraceae bacterium | reverse complement strand
CCTCAAAGGAAAGCAAATGTTCAACATCATAAAAGTCTTTCAGAAATTCTATTCCCTTATAATTCGCTAAATAAAGATAAGATTCCTTCGTTGATAAATTCTTCAGCCTGCCAAACTCATTAACACACGCAACCGCATAATTAGATTCTTTTCTATTACCCATTATCAATGCTCCTATTCGAACTCGTCTTCTACAATCGTACGAAAGGTTATAAAACGCATTATCAGTGCGCATTTTGTCCGAATTATGATGATTTATTCGGGCATTCCAGTTCGTCCGCATAGTTTTTGTAGCCAAAATGTAGCC
>JAJPXX010000187.1 GCA_021205225.1 Lachnospiraceae bacterium | reverse complement strand
CCCCAATCCAGGGACATAGTGGTGAAGGGGTATTCCAAGCCGGACACATCGGGGATGTCGTGGGTAGCCTCTGTGTCAGCCTCTGTAGCTGGGGGTTCCGTAGTGGGGTTTTCTGTAGAGGCGGTTATTTCGCCCTCTGTGGAAACCACCGTATTTTCGGCCTCCGTATATGCCCCATTTTCCGATACCTCGGTATTTGCAGAATTTACGGAATTTGCATCCTCCGTTTTGGCCCCACAGGAGCGCACAGCCACAATAATGAAAATAATCGCTGCTATTAAAGCGGCGATTACTCCGATTCTGCCATAATTGGCGTGTTTCTGTTTTCTCTTATTTTGCATTTAGTGAAATCCTCCAATCTCAAATTCTCGTATTTTTCAAAATCCCGATATATTGCCTTTTTTCCGATATACCGCCTTTTTCAGTAGTGATATTCAGGATTGATGTCCTCAGTCAGCGTTTTCCGGTCATGACACTCTTTACAGAGTGCCTGGTAATTATTCTCATCCCAGAATAGCTTCGGATCACCGCGATGCGGAATAATATGATCCGTCACAGTCGCCTTTCTGTACACAGGCGGGTCTTTTGCCATGCACCTGACGCATAATGGGTGGCTTTGCAGATACCGTTTCGAGACCTTTTCCCACTGCCGGTTGTATCCTGCTTTTCTCGCTGACCGCACCGCTTCTGGATGCATTGCTTTGTGTTTTTCGCAGTACCGCTTTCCCGGCTCGACCAGTTCCGCACAGCCGGGATGCTGACACGGGACCTTTGGTTTATACGGCATGGCTCACTGCTCCCACGGCATATCGGGATTTGTGAAATGCCCATATGCCGAAATCGTGTTATAGTCCACATCCAGGAGGTGCAGATTCTTGATAATCCCTCTCGGTGCCAGGTCGTAGCTGTCTTTCACGTAAGCCTGGATAAAATCAATTGGCTGAATCTCCGTACCGAAGCAGTCAATGGCGATTCCCACAGGTTCGGCAACTCCGATGGCATAGGAAAGCTGAATCTCGCACTTATCCGCATATCCGGCAAGCACGATGTCCCTGGCGATTTTTCTCGCCATATATGCCGCGCTTCTATCCACTTTGGTCGGGTCCTTTCCCGACATCGCACCGCCGCCGATTCTTCCGATGCCGCCGTAGGTATCGCAGGCAAGTTTCCTGCCGGTCACACCGCAGTCAGCCCAACTCCCGCCTTTGACAAAGCGCCCGGTCGGATTGATGAGCTTCTCAAAGTCACCGGGCAGACCGTATTCGGATGCCGCCATCACCATGAGCGTTTCAATGATGATACGGAAATCGGAAGGCTCCACATCCTCGCTGTGCTGCACCGAACACAGGAAAGTGGTAATTCGTCCGCTGTCATAGTCGAAGCTGACCTGCGCTTTGGCGTCCGCACGGAACATCCGGCTCGGGTGATTTTTCAGCAGTTTCAGGAACTTAGTCGCCACTGCGTAAGGAATCGGCAGAAGCTCCGGTGTCTCGTTGCTTGCCCAGCCGTACATGATTCCCTGGTCGCCAGCTCCGCCCTTGTCCACACCAAGAGCAATGTCGGGAGACTGTTCCTTTACCAAGATGCCGATGTCGTAGGGTGCCGCGAAAACCGGGTCGTAAATAAACCCTGTCTTGTCCCTGCCGATGCGGTCGAACACTTCATCCACCAGCTTGCGGTAATCCGGCTGATGCTTGCTCGTCAGCTCACCGGCAATGATGATGTGGTTGTCCTTGATAAGGACCTCAATCGCCACACGGCTGTCCTTATCGTGCTGCAGGCAATCGGTCACGACTGCATCTGCAATCTGATCCGCTATTTTGTCGGGATGTCCATTGGACACCTGTTCGCTTGTATAGATGTTCATGCTTCACTACCCTCCTGTTCCTGTGCCTTAAGCCCAAAATACTCAATATCCTGCTCGGATAATCCGCTTATGTTTTCCGGGATATCCACCATACAGAAAACCAGGTTGTTATGGTCCCAATCTTCCATAGGCTTGATGTCAAGCAGCTCGATTTCAGGGTGCTTTGCCAGAAAGTCATTCAAACTAAATACGGGTCGCTGGCAACGCCCGCCGAACATCAGTACTCGTTTCATTCCGTGTCCTCCTCGTCTTCATCGTCATCATCTTCATATTCCTTCTCTTCACGGAGCCATGCGAGGCATTCTTCCAAACCATAGAATGCTTCAACCCACACATCACCGGAATGGTTGTCGATTCCGATCCATCTTCCCTCACTGCGGAAATAGTACCGTTTTCTCGGAATACTGTTGTCGAGGGATAGGAAGACCTCTCCCACCTCTTTGGAAATCTCGAAAACCGGAGTATAGTCAAAAGGCCACGACTGGTAGTTTCCGAGCTGGGTCTTCTCAGACAGAGTCTTTTCTTCATTCTCAGCCGTTTCAGCCGACTTTCTCATTTCTTCCACCCACTCGCCAAACCAGCGCAGGGTACAGCCGCAGTCGCAGGTATGATAGGCATCTGCTGCCTCCACATCTTCCAGATGCGGCTTCATCTCTCTTCTGCAGTGAGGGCAGGTCATAAGGTTGATGACTGTCGAGTTGTCGTTCATGACGCTGGCATCGGAAAAACTATAGGGAAGCACAGCGTCACCGCCATATGTCCCATCCTCGTTTCCCACCAAGGCAAGTCCAATCGAATAAGGCGTGTCCCTGCAATCCACCCAGTACATCTTGCCGTACTCATCCTCGAACTCAATCATCACAGTCATTCCAGCCGGAAGCGGCATGATCTGTTTGATAGTCTG
>JAJPXX010000108.1 GCA_021205225.1 Lachnospiraceae bacterium | reverse complement strand
CGGATATCTCATACTATCACAAATGCCCGAAAAATACAACGATTTCCCGGACATTTTCAAACTACGTATTAAAAAAAATACAAAAAATTTACTGCCACGGGGTCAGAGAATTTTCGATTCCCATATCGCGCAGCATCAGGTCAGATACCGTTTCTTTCGGATTTTTTCCTTCAAATAATATCTTGTTTACCTGTTCAATAATCGGCATTTCTACGTCATATTCCTTTGCAAGGGCAACTGCTGACTTTGTAGAATATACGCCTTCTACAACCATATTGACTTCCTTCATCGCCTCTTCCATTGAATACCCCTGTCCCAGAAGAATGCCGGCGCGGCGGTTGCGGCTGTGCATACTCGCGCAGGTGACAATCAGGTCGCCAATTCCGGTAAGGCCGCAAAAGGTCTCATACCTTCCGCCCATTTTAACGCCAAGACGGGATATCTCCACAATCCCGCGCGTGATGAGAGCCGCTTTTGCGTTGTCGCCATATCCCATGCCGTCCGCGATGCCCGCTGCAAGGGCAATCACGTTTTTCAGGGAACCGCCCAGCTCAATCCCAATCATGTCAGAACTGATATACACGCGGAATACCGGACTCATAAACAATTTCTGAAGCATCCGCGCCGTCGGCTCATCCTTTGCACCAATCACAATTGCCGTCGGCATGCCGCGCCCTACTTCTTCTGCGTGGCTGGGACCGGAAATCACCGCTGTCCGCGCCTGCGGAATCTCATCCTCAAGCACGTCCGTCATCGTCATGAGGCTGCCTTCCTCTATGCCTTTCGCCGCATTCACAATCACAGTGCCGTCCGCTACGAGCGGTTTCATTTTTCTGGCAGTCTCCCGAACCACTGCGGAAGGGCTGACCATGACAAGGACATCCTGTCCCGGAACCGCAGCCGTAAGATCTGATGTTACCTGAATCTGTTCCGGAATGATAACTCCCGGAAGCTTTGACGGCAGCTCGTGAGCTGTACGGATTTGTTCTGCGTCCGATTCAAGAAAAGACCAGAGGGTCACATCATTCCCATTTTCACACAGCAGCTTCGACAGGGCAAGTCCCCAGCCGCCTGCGCCGATTACACCAATTTTCGCCATATTTTATCCTCCATTTCGCAGCTCAAAAACCAGAAAAACGAAATCATTACTTATTTTTTGTTTTATCCAGAAAACCTGCTTTCCGTTCTTCTCCCTTACGCAGCCGGTCAATGTTGCCCCGATGCATATAAAATGCCAGAGCTGTTACAATCGCCGCCACTGCATACATTTCATTCAGATACCGCTGAGCCATGCCCAAAAAACCGAGCTGGCCGAAAATAATCGTTTCAATCAGAAACCCGGCCGCCACAACCAGCGAACCGACCGATACATAGCCGGTGAGAAACAGCCCGGCACAAAATCCAAGAATCGCCAGCCCGCACAGCGGACGGTTAATCGCAAAAATCGTGCCGCCAGTCGTGGCAATTCCCTTTCCTCCATGAAACTTTAAGTAAAAGGGGAAGTTATGCCCCAGTACCGCACCAAATCCGGTATACAGGCATAAAAGCGGCCAGATATCCGCGTAGGTACGTCCAAAAATCAGCCAGGCAGCCACTGCGGCGAAAATTGCCTTAAATGCGTCGCCGAGAAAAGTGACAGCACCCCAGCCTTTCCCCAGTGTGCGAAACATATTCGTAGTACCGGCATTCCCGCTGCCATAATTGCGGATGTCGATCCCATGCAGCCGCCCAATGATATAGCTGGTTTCAAACAGTCCAAAAACATAACCAATTGCAAGACATGCCAATCGTTCCATTTATTTTTCATTGTCCTTTCGTTCCCGGATAATAAATTTCAGCGGGGTTCCCCGGAAGCCAAACGCATCCCTGATCCGGTTTTCCAGATATCTTAAGTAAGAAAAATGCATCAACGCCCTGTCATTGACAAATATGACAAAGGTAGGCGGCTTCACGCGTGCCTGCGTGATATAAAACAGCTTCAGACGCTTGCCCTTATCCGTCGGCGGCTGCTGCAGAGCTACCGCTTCTGCCATAATCTCATTAAGCACGCCGGTCTTCACGCGCATCGACTGATTCTGAATCACCATATCGATTGTCTCAAAAAGCTTTGGAAGCCTCTGTCCCGTCTCAGCAGAAATAAAAATAATCTCCGCGTAAGGCATATAAGAAAGCACCTGACGGATCTTGTCTGTATATTCATATATGGTCTTGTCATTCTTCTCAATGGCATCCCATTTGTTTACCGCGATCACAATACCCTTGCCGCGCTCATGCGCAATTCCGGCGATATGCGCATCCTGTTCGGTCACACCCTCTGTGGCATCAATCATCATGACCACTACGTCCGCCCGTTCCACCGCGGAAACAGTACGGATAATGCTGTAGCGCTCAATGTCTTCTTTAATTTTATTCTTCCGGCGCAGTCCTGCCGTATCAATAAAGACGTACTCCTGCCCCTGCCATTTAACAGCCGCGTCGACCGCGTCGCGCGTCGTTCCCGCGATATCCGTCACAATCAGGCGGTTCTCGCCGAGAAGCCTGTTAATCAGAGAGGATTTTCCGACATTTGGTTTGCCCACAATCGCAATGCGCGGGCGTTCGTCTTCCTCCATGTAGACCTTCTCCGGGTCAAAGTAAGAGGTCACTGCGTCAAGCATATCGCCAAGTCCCTGGCGGTTTGCCGCGGAAATCGGCATCGGGTCGCCAATCCCCAGATTGTAAAATTCATACACGTCCGCCTGATATTTTTTGAAGCTGTCCACCTTATTTACAGCCAGAACCACCGGCTTTTTCGAGCGGCGAAGCATATCCGCCACCTTCGCATCGGAATCCACCAGCCCCTGCTGACAGTCTACAAGAAAAATAATCACATCCGCAGTGTCAATCGCGATCTGTGCCTGTTCGCGCATCTGAGAAAGCATGATATCTCTGCTTTCCGGTTCAATGCCTCCGGTATCAATCAGTGTAAAGTTCAGGTTCAGCCATTCGACATCTGCATAAATGCGATCCCTGGTCACGCCAGGCGTATCCTTTACAATCGAAATATTGGAACCGGCCAAAGCGTTAAACAACGTGGATTTTCCCACATTCGGTCTTCCGACTATTGCAACAATTGGTTTCATAATATGCCCTCACTCTCTCTGGAGAGTGAGGACGCAGGCCGCGCCATCGGCTTTGCCGATTCTGAATGGCGTGGCTCTCCTTTCTTTGTCCTCACTCTCCGACTACTGCGTTCACAAAATCACGCCCGTCTGATTCTACAATACGGATCGGAATCGCTAAATCTTTTTCCAGTTCTTCTACACAGATGTCATCCAAAAACACCCTTTCGCCGCTTCGAAACATACTGCACGGAAGCAGAAGCTCCTCGCCAAGCGGTCTGCCTGCAAGCTGCGCGCGCAGGTCTGTGCCGGTAAGCAGGCCGGCGACAGTAATCTGCTCGCCAAAAAAATCATTGCGAATCTCATAGACATGGCAGACGAGATTCGGGTGTGTTTCACAGATACGGTCACACAGGCTGCGCAGATAGGGTCCTGCGAGCAGTCCGGTCGCAATCGAAACCTCGCGCGGGGCTTTCTCTGCTGTCAATCCCGTTTCTTCACGCAGCGTTTCTTCTACTTCTTCAATCAGAAGCCGCATCATGCCGACCCCATTCTCCAGCTGCAGATATCCGTCATAGCGCTCCGCTTCCGGAAACTCACGGCCAGCGAGTACATACCACTCATCGGAAGCATGGATAAAATGCAGGCCGAATTCTCCGTAGATTTTTTTCTGCCAGCTTTCAATACAGTCAATAACCTGACAGGCATCCTCCGATGTAAACGCCTCCAGCGGATATAAGCCGTCCCGGAACCGGGTCAGACCAACCGGAACGACAGACACGCTGCCAAGCTGCGGAAGGTAACCAGTCAGCTTCCGGATAGACGCATCCAGATCATCCCCGTCATTGATACCGCGGCAGAGCACGATCTGCCCATTCATCTCGATCCCGGCGTCCGCCATCCGGCGTACCTTGGGGAAAATATCTCCTGCAAACCGATTCCTCAGCATCTTGCAGCGGAGCTCCGGGTTCATCGTATGGAATGAAATATTAATCGGTTCCAGATGATAACGGATAATACGGTCAATATCATGGTCGCTCATATTCGTCAGCGTAACGTAATTCCCCTGCAGAAAAGAAAGTCTGGAATCGTCATCCTTAAAATACAGCGTATCCCGCATTCCCTTCGGCATCTGGTCGATAAAGCAGAATATACAGTGATTCCGGCAGGAACGGTATTCATCCATCAGGGAACTCTCAAATGTGATTCCGAGATCATCCTCATACTCTTTCTCTATCTCCAGCTCCCACTCCTCGCCGTTTTCTTTGCGTACCTGTACAGTCAGATACTCCTCATTAATCAGATAGTGATAATCAAAGACATCCTCAATTTCCTGCCCGTTTACAGAAAGCACCATGTCTCCGGGCGCAAGCTCCAGCTCCTCGGCAATACTGCCTGGCTCGACGCCTGCTATTTTGTGTTCCAAACAATCCTTTTTCATATCTCAACCAGTTATATTACAGGAAACGACGTAAGTCATTTTCACTGAATCAGTCATTCTTATGGATTTTAGAAAGCAGCTCATGTATCTTCGCGGTTGGCGTCTCAATATTGCTCAGTGTCGAGTCATGGTTCAAAGTCTCAATAATCGTAGCAAGAAACTTCGTCATATCCGCTTCCGCGTAATACGGCTTCGAAAGCAGCTCTGGGTTCCGGTAGTGAAGATTCGTGGTTACCACTTTTGTAATATATCCCTGCTCATAATAGCTGTCAAACTTCGCAAGGCCATTTGTAAAAAGACCGAAAGTCGTACATACAAACACACGCTTCGCGCCGCGCTCTTTGACCTGCTTCGCAACGTCAAGCATACTCTCGCCGGAAGAAATCATATCGTCTACGACAATACAATCCTTGCCCTCGACAGAATCTCCGAGAAATTCATGGGCGACAATCGGATTCTTCCCATCCACGATGACAGAATAATCCCTTCTTTTATAAAACATACCCATATCAACGCCAAGAATTCCGGAAAAATATACCGCGCGGCTCATCGCGCCCTCATCCGGGCTGATAATCATCAGATGATCATTGTCAATCTGGAAATCCTCGACGGTGTCTACCAGTGCTTTCAGAAACTGATAGGTCGGCATAAAAGAGTCAAAGCCGCTTAAAGGAATCGCGTTTTGCACCCGCGGATCATGCGCGTCGAAGGTGATGATATTGGAAACGCCCATATCCACCAGCTCCTGCAAAGCCAGAGAACAGTCCAGAGATTCTCTTTTTGAACGTTTGTGCTGTCTGCCTTCATAAAGAAATGGCATCACAACATTCACACGCTTCGCTTTCCCATTCGCCGCGGCAATAATGCGCTTCAGATCCTGGAAATGATTGTCAGGCGACATATGGTTCACATGGCCGCAGACCGTATAAGTCAGGCTGTAATTGCACACGTCTACCAGAATGTACAGATCCGTACCCCGGACAGAATCGTTAATCTGTCCCTTGCCCTCGCCGGTGCCAAACCGCGGACAGCTGCAATCTAACAGGTAAGTGTCCGCAATATACCCCGGCTGAGAAATCACATTGCTGTTCTCCGGCTTCAGATGGCTGTTCTTTCTGGATTCTACAAGACACGCGTCAACGGCTGCCCCAAATTCCCGGCAACCCTCCAGCGCTGCTATTTTTAACGGACCGACCGGCATGATCTGATCCAGCGATTCAAATTCAGACATTATTTCCCCCTCTTTCGTACACAGTACGTTCTGTCTAACCTCTCATGACCCGGTTCTGAAAAGTACGCAAGAAGTATAGCATTTCGCGTCCGGTGCGTCAATAAAAAAGTGCGCATCACTCTTCCGATCCCTCTTTCAATGCCAGAAATCCGGCCAGATTCCCCCGCTTTCCGTGCGAAGCGCGATGAGAGAAAAACACCTCCGGATTGCAGCAGGTACACAGATCCGTAACCGTTATGTTTTCCAAAAGCAGGCCGGCACGGAGCATATTCTGCCGACAGCATTCCCACAGGTTCAGCTGATACTTGTTTTCAGTACCGGAAAACCCTTTATCCGTATATAAAAGCGGCCACAGTATCTCCGAAAAACCATCGCGTACCTGCCGAATCACATCCTCACCTACCTCATAACAGTCCTGGCAGATGGATGGACCAATCGCCGCAATCAGATCAGAAGGCTCCGTTCCATACAGTTCTTTCATTTTCCTGACGGTTGCCCCTGCGATATCATTCACTGTGCCGCGCCAGCCGGAATGAGACAGGCCAACCGCCTTACGAACCGGATCCACGAAAAATAACGGCACACAGTCCGCGTAAAACGTGGTCAGAACCACGTCCGGCACATTTGTCACCAGTCCGTCCACATCTTTGTAGTCCCGTTCGCGCAGATACCCCTTTCCACAGTCTTTTTCCGTCACCTCACGCACATTTGTCGTGTGCGTCTGATAAGAAAAAACCATACGTTCGTATGGAAATCCGATCGCAGAGGCAATCCGGTGAAAATTCTCCTCTACACGCTCTGGTTTGTCCCCGCGCGTAAAGCTCAGGTTCATCTCGCCAAGCTCGCGCTCACTGACTCCTCCTATCCGACTGCTAAAGCCGTGAACTACAAAAGGAAGCCGGTCAAAAGCCGGGACGGTAAAATAGAGAACGCCATTTTTATGATTTTCCTGTAAGTGATTTTCAGATTCTTTCCTGACCAGATCTGCCATACATTTACTCCTGTGATATGCTGCTGCAAGTCAAATACCCCGCCCTGAACAGTCAGCGCCGGTTTGGTCTTTCCGCCAGGCTGGGGCTGTCACTTTGCTCTGTCATCCGAATTTTATGTCCAGAACGCGTCCTGTATCACACGCACCTGATTTCCCTCAAATGCGACTACATCAAACCGCACCGGCTGTTCCTCCGGAATGTGATGCTCCATCAGATACCACCGCGCTACGCGGATGATACGCTGCTGTTTTCTGAAGTCCACAGCTTCCGCCGCGCTCCCGCTATTCTCATCAGAACGATATTTCACCTCAACGAATACAAGATAACCCTGATGGCGGGCAATCAGATCAATCTCTCCCATGCGGGAGCGGTAGTTCCGACAGATCATCTGATAGCCCAGAGATTCAAGATGGACAGCTGCGCGAGCTTCGTATGCGGAACCAACCGAGCGTTTGTTCATTCGTATTCCTCCACAAAATGTCCAATAAAAGACTTCCTGTGGATCGGCGACGGCCCGTATTGCTTTAATGCCTCTATATGCGCCGCAGTGCCATAGCCTTTATGTGCTGCAAAGCCATATTCCGGCATAATCCTGTCGTATTCCATCATCAGCCGGTCCCTGGTCACCTTTGCAAGTACGCTGGCCGCCGCAATGGACAGGCTTTTCCCGTCCCCGCCGATAATCGGCACCTGGCGGCAGGCAATCTGAGGAATCGTCACTGCGTCATTCAGCAGCACCTGCGGCTGCGGATTCAGCCTGGAAATGGCTTCCCGCATGGCTTCATAGGTTGCCTGCAGGATATTGATCTCGTCAATCCGGGCAGGGGAAGCCATACCAATGCCATACGCAATCGCTTTTTCCTGTATTTCGTCAAACAGCTCCTCACGCTTCGCAGGGGTCAGCTTTTTCGAATCATTCAGATACAAAATCTCACAGTCAACCGGCAGAATCACCGCGCCGGCCACGACCGGGCCTGCAAGCGGACCTCGGCCGGCCTCATCAATTCCGCAGACAAGCCCCAGATCTTCGTATTTGTGTTCATAAATGCGCATTTTTTCCAGTCTTTGCCGTTCCATGGCCAGACGGTCCAGTTTTTTCCGATATTGCGCAACCAGGCCGCGGACTCCGCTTCGGCTGTCATTTGCGTATTCCTCTAATAACAGCAAAAGTCTGGCTTCCCCGGCCTGTGCAAATTCTTCTTTGATTTCTTTGACCTGTTTCATCCAGTCCCCCATTTTACAGTAAACGACATACGTCGCAAACACCTTACCGACCCTGCGCGCTATTATAGTGAATGACAAACGGATTTTGCCGTTCACTATAACAGCCCGAACAACTCAAGCGGCCAGATTCGCAAAACCGCTTTCCCCAGAATCTGCTCTCTGGTAATATTCCCGACACTCGGCTGCCGACTGTCTGTACTGTTATTGCGATTATCTCCAAGGACAAAGTATTCCTGCTCGCCAAGCGTAATTTCCGCCGAAGCCAGACCCGGATTCCGAATCTCCTGGTTTCCGTATGGATCCTCTAAAATCTCGCCATTGATATAGATAACGCCATCCACAATCTGAACCGTTTCTCCCGGAAGGCCAATGATCCTTTTGATATAATATGTGTCCTCCTGATACTGGAACGGAAAAACAACAATATCAAAGCGCTTCGGAGACGTAAAGCGGTAGGAAAACATATCAACAATCAGCTGATCCCCGTCATTCAGTGCGGGATACATGGATTCCCCCCGTACCTCTGTACGCTCTGCGACATAATTCACTACCAGATACGCCGCACAGCAAATCAGGAAAAAATAGAAAATCCAGCACAATGCCTCCCGGAAAATGCTTTTTTTCTTCTTTCCAGTCTTTTTTTCACCCTTCTTCAAGTATTTTTCCCTCAAACTTCCCCTTTATCGCCTGCCCGGATAACCGCTCCCCAGCACAATTGCAAAGCTTACTGATGCGTCAGGAAACCAAAGCTTCCAAGAGGCCAGATGCGCAGCCATGCCTTGCCGACAATTGAGTCCCGGCTGACATTGCCGACCCGTTCGGTGCGGCTGTCTGTACTGTTGTTGCGGTTATCCCCGAGGACAAAATACTCGTCTTCGCCGAGTGTAATCTCCTCGCTTGCGCGACCAGGATTCTCGATCGTCTCTTTGCCATAGTCCTCCTCAAGCAATTCGCCGTCGATGTAAATATTGCCATCCTGGTCAATGCGGACCGTTTCCTCCGGAAGACCGATAATGCGTTTGATATAAAGCTCATCCGAATCCTCATAAGGCTTGAATACAATGATATCAAAGCGCTGCGGATTGCCGAAACGGTAGGAAAGCTTTTCCACAATCAGGTTGTCCCCATCCTGAAGTGTGTCGTTCATGGAGCGGCCATCTACCACCGTCCGCTGACCGACAAAATGCAGAATCAGCCAGGTAGCCAGAATTACAAAGCCTATATATAAGATCCAGCTTAAAATTTCTTTCTTCGGATCCACTTTATTCACCTCATCAGCAGAATTGTTTCGTTCCTTTTCCCTGCCCATTCTCTCTGTCCATCTTCTTTCTTAATCATGATATACAAATGTGTGCGCATTCCACCGTTTTACCAAAATTTATGCAGAAACCTGTTCCAGTGTCATTCGCCCTAATCGTCCGCTGCGAAAATCATCCAGAAAAAGCGCCGCTGCTTTTTCGTAATCCGGCTCATTCCCGGTGCGTATACATCCACGCGCCCTGGCAATCCCATCCAGAAGATCCGCTGCCTTTGCATCCTCTGTCATCTGATAACGCGCGGCCAGAGAACCCGGATAATTCTCTTTCACAAACGGAAGTACCCAAAGAGCAAGCTCTTCCGTCTGAATGATTTCATCGCGAATTGATCCCAGCGCCGCCAGTCTCCGGCTCACCTCCGGATCGTCAATCTTAGGCCACAGGATTCCCGGCGTATCCAGAAGCTCTACGCTTTTATTCAGACGAATCCACTGTTTTCCCCGCGTCACCCCAGGCTTATTCCCTGTTTTTGCGCATGCCTTCCCGGCAAAAGAATTGATAAAGGTCGACTTTCCGACATTCGGGATTCCGGCTACCATAGCTCGCACCGGACGATTCAGGATGCCGCGTCTGCGGTCACGCTCTATTTTTTCCCTGCAGGCATCCATAATGACATTTTGAATCTGCTTCATCCCGGCGCCTGTTCTGGAATTCACCGCTGCCGCAAAAAGTCCCTGGCCGCGAAAATACGCTTCCCAGAGGGCATTCTGCCGCTCATCCGCCAGATCCGCCTTATTTAGCAGAATCACACGGGATTTGTTTTTCCCAAGCTCATCAATATCCGGATTTCGCCCGGACTGCGGAGCCCTCGCATCAGTCAGCTCAATGACCAGGTCGACAAGCTTCACGTCTTCCTGCATCATTCGCTTCGCTTTCGTCATGTGTCCCGGATACCACTGGTATGCCATACATCCCTCCATTTACTGCACGAATCCCCAATGCTCCGAAGGGGAAATCACAAACCAGACCTTCCCTTCAATATAATCAGCTGATACAACGCCAACGTCCGCGTAACGGCTGTCCTCACTGTTGTTGCGGTTGTCTCCGAGCACAAAATACTCTCTGTCGCCAAGCGTGACGCCGTCCTCGGCAAGTCCGGGATCCGAGATCGAAGGATAATTTTTCTCTTCGATGTAAACCTCCCCATCAATATAAATCATGCCATTTTTGATCTGAATGGTCTCGCCCGGCAAGCCGATTACCCGTTTGATGCTCGTATACGCAGTGCTGCTTCCATTTGGCTTAAACGCGATCAGATCTCCCCGCTTTGGCGTGCTGAACTGATAGGCAAATGTATTCAAAAGCACCGTGTCCCCTCCGGAAAGGGTAGTATTCATGGACTGCCCGATATTCGTCCTCGTCTGTCCGAAAAAGTAAACCACAACATAGGCAAAGAGAATTACAACCAGAATCTCAAATGCCCATAAAAGAATATTTCGAAACACAGATTTCTTTTTCGTATTCACAGAAGACCTCCTGCGCTGTTCATAACTGTTTTGCCAAAAAAGGGAGAATACATCTCTGTAATCTCCCTGATCCGATCCTTATTTCACAAGCTCTTTTACTTTCGCTTTCTTTCCTACGCGTCCTCTCAGGTATGTCAGCTTCGCGCGTCTTACTTTACCGCGTCTTACTACTTCTACCTTCTCAACAGACGGAGAATGCAGCGGCCAGGTTTTCTCTACTCCGACGCCATTGGAATTCTTGCGAACCGTAAATGTCGTTCTGACGCCGCCGCCCTGCTTCTTCATTACGATTCCTTCGAATACCTGAATTCTCTCACGGTTTCCCTCTTTGATCTTGCCGTACACTCTGACGGTGTCGCCTACGGAAAACTGCGGAACCTCAGCCTTCAGCTGGGCATCCTCAATCTTTTTAATAATATCGCTCATTGTGGATCTCCTTCCTATACTGGATGTTCGTAATACGCGTGCTTCTGATCCCGTTTGCCTCAGACTCATTTATCTGTCTGACACGCAAAACCATCCGAATACCGGATAAAAACCACAGACCCGCACTGACTGTATCAGAGGACCATCTTTTTCACAACGCAAATCAGTGTAGCATGATTCCTGACAAAATGCAAGAAAATATTAACTGATTTTACAAACTTTTTTCTTTTCCTGTTTCCTTTCTTCCGCCGTTTGGGCAGGACGTCTCAAGTACATTTCGAAGCACGGAAACATCCTCTTCTGACAGTATACTATCGGATTCCCCATCAAGCAGCTTTTGCAGATACTTTCGATCTTCCTTATCAAGACTGGCTTTTTCCAGAAGATCCGGGCGGTTTTGAAGCGTCCGCAGCAGAGACTGCTCATGGCGCCAGCGATCTACGTTTCCATGGTGGCCGGATAAAAGCACCGGAGGAACCGGGCACCCCCGCCAGAGCTCTGGCCGGCTATACTGCGGATATTCCAGGAGGCCGTCTGAAAAGCTCTCCGACAGGCCTGAGTCAGAATTACTGAGCACACCCGGAACCATACGCGAAATCGCGTCCATCATAACCATCGCCGGAAGCTCCCCTCCGGTAAGCACGTAATCTCCGATGGAGACATAATCTGTGACAATCGCGCTCAGAACGCGCTCATCTACACCCTCATAGTGTCCACAGAGAAAAGCCAGGTTTTCCTCTCTGGCAAGCTCCTGCGCCATACTCTGGTCAAACACGCGGCCCTGCGGCGTAAGATAGACCAACCGGAGCTTCTTCCCGTGTTCTGATAGGACTGGCACGTCAGAAACAGCATCATCCGGCGCCGCGATCCGGCGCACCAGGTCTTCGTATGCGCGGAAAATCGGCTCTGCCTGCATCACCATGCCGGCTCCGCCTCCGTAAGGGTAATCATCAATTCTTCCGTTTCCCGTAACAGAATAGTCGCGGATATTGACTGTCCCAAGCGAAAGCAGCCCCTTCTCAATCGCGCGGCCGGTTATACTTGTATGCATCCCCTGCTCAATCATTTCCGGAAACAGGGTCATTACGTAAAAATTCATTCCAGAAGCCCCTCCAGCAGATGAACAAGCATAGTGCCTTTTTCAATGTCAACATCCAGAATACACTGCCGGATCGCCGGAATCAGCACCTCACGGCCATCCTCCAGCGTCACCTCATAGACATCATTCGCGCCGGTCTGCAGCACGTCAGTCAGTTCTCCGAGAAAACACGATGAACCATATGCCGGCGCGCCCGAATCAGCGCCTTTTGCTTCGGCGGCAGATCCGGCTTTATCCGGCAATTCATCCGCATATACGTCCAGTCCAATCAGATCCGCGATAAAATATTCGCCTTCCTCAAGCTTCACGGCATTCTCTCGCGTCACATAGAGTGCGCAGCCGCGAAATCCTTCTACATCCTCAATCCGGTCCAGGCCGCGAAATTTCAGGATCACCAGATTCTTAAAAAACTTAACCTGCTCAATCTCAAGCTCACGCATCGCGGCTGTATTCTTCTCCAAAAGATCCTTTTTGCCAGCAGACTTCTCTTTTCCGCCTGCGCCGGAACCGCTTCCATTCCTGCGGATATCAGCGGATGAAGGCCTGGGAGCCCCTAACAGAACGGATTTCAGTGTTCGGAATCTCTTCGGGTCATCTGTAGTCGGAAAAACCTTGACCTCACCGACCAGACCATGCGTGGAAGTGATCGCTCCCACCTGTAAAATATTCTGCATTTTCTTTCCTCAATCTATAAAAAAGCTGCAACTATACAGAACTGTCCTGTCAGACAAAAGGAGCTGTCCCCACAGGTAGCGGACTCACTCAGGTGAATCCGAACACGTTCCGACAGCTCCTCATACTGCTGATTACTGTAAAATATCTACAACAACTTTTTTATCTTCTCTCGTTGCCGCAGCCTTTACAACCGAGCGAATCGCTTTCGCAATCCTCCCCTGCTTGCCTATCACCTTCCCCATATCGGAGGAAGCGACACGCAGCTCTAACACAAGCGTGTTTCCACTTTCTTTTTCCGTAACTTCGACTTCGTCCGGATGTTCAACCAGAGATTTTGCAATTACTTCCAACAGCTCTTTCATGCCTGCTCACCTCCGATTATTTTTCAATACCGGCCAGCTTGAAAAGCTTTCCAACTGTCTCGGTCGGCTGAGCTCCGCTCGCAAGCCACTTCTTAGCCAGATCTTCGTTGATCTTGAACTCACTCGGATTTGCGTTTGGATTGTAGGTACCAATCTCTTCGATGCATCTTCCGTCTCTCGGAGATCTCGCGTCTGCTACAACGATTCTATAGAAAGGATTCTTTTTCTTACCAGTCCTTCTTAAACGAATCTTTACTGCCATTTCATTCACCTCCTGTTAGAATAATGTATTTATCAGGCAGGAATCTCACTTCTACCTGCCCGGTTCAAAAAGGAAGTTTAAACTTACCTCTTTTCGCACCTTTGCCTCCGAACATTCCGGAATACTGCTTCATCATCTTGCGGCTCTGCTCGAACTGCTTTACCAGACGGTTTACCTCGCTGATATCTACGCCCGCGCCCGCCGCAATCCTGCGCTTTCTGGAAAGGTTCAGAATATCGGGATTCGACCGCTCCTTTGGAGTCATAGAGAGGATGATCGCCTCAATCTGCGCCATCTTCTTCTCATCCACGGCATCCTCAAGCTGCTTCATCTGAGCGCCGCCCATGCCGGGGAGCATACCAAGGACACTGGAAATACCTCCCATATTCTTCATCTGATTCATACTTTCGAGGTAATCGTCAAAGCCAAACTGCGCTTTCCGGAGCTTCTGCTCCATGTCTTTGGCTTTTTCCTCGTCAATGCTTTCCTGCGCCTTTTCAATCAGGGAAAGCACATCTCCCATCCCCAGGATCCGGGATGCCATCCGATCCGGATAAAACTGCTCCAGATCCGAAAGCTTCTCACCCATACCGGCATACAGGATCGGCTTGCCGCAGGTCGCCCGGATCGAAAGCGCCGCACCGCCTCTCGTATCGCCGTCGAGCTTTGTGAGGATCACACCGTCGATGCCGATCTTTTCCTCAAACATGGAAGCGACGTTCACTGCATCCTGCCCGGTCATCGCATCCACAACCAGAATCGTCTGATCTACCGTAATCGTATCCTTGATCTCCTGCAGCTCGTGCATCATGTCTTCATCGACATGAAGACGGCCTGCCGTGTCCAGAAACACCAGGTTCAGGTTATGCTCCTTTGCGTAGTCCACAGCTTCCTGCGCGATGCGCACCGGGTTTTCCTTATCACCAAGGGAGAAGACCTCCACGCCCTGCTTTTCACCATTGATCTGAAGCTGCTTAATCGCAGCGGGGCGGTATACGTCACAGGCCACCAGCAGAGGCCTGCGGCCCTTTGACTTGAACTTGCCCGCCAGCTTTGCGGCTGTGGTCGTCTTGCCCGCGCCCTGCAGGCCGGCCATCATCACGACTGAAACTTCATTCGCGGGGCGCAGCGAAATCTCTGTCGTCTCCGAACCCATCAGCGCGACCAGCTCATCATTGACGATCTTGATCACCATCTGTCCCGGATTCAGGCCGTTCATGACGTCCTGCCCGATCGCCTTCGCCTCAACTGATTTGATAAACTGCTTTACCACCTTGAAACTGACGTCTGCCTCCAGAAGAGCCATCTTGACTTCCTTAAGCGCAGTCTTCACGTCCGCTTCCGTCAGTCTTCCCTTGCTGCGCAGGTTTTTAAATACATTCTGCAGCTTTTCCGATAAGCTTTCAAAAGCCATACTATAATTCCTCCAGGATCTGCGACGAAAGGCTCGAAACCTGTTCCGCAAATGACCGTGCGTCAATCTCTTTATAATGGGAGGACAACTCCAGGATCCGCTCTGCCTTTGCGCGGATCTCCAGGAAACGGTCTACCAGGTGCAACTTTGATTCGTACTCTTCCAGAATTTTCCCGGAACGCTTTACCAGGTCATGCACTCCCTGCCGGCTGACGCCAAACTCTTCCGCCGCTTCCGAATACGAAAGATCATTCTGCACAACCGCTTCGTAGACTTCTCTCTGGTGCTCTGTAAGCAGCTCCCCATAAAAATCATAAAGAAGCGTCTGCCGCAATACCTCGTCCATGTCCATCACCGCCGCTTACTATACACAAAAAAGGAGACCCTGTCAAGTATTTTTTCTTGACAGGGTTCATTTTTCCTAATCCATAAATCGAAGAATCTGTATAATCTTGTGAGACACGTTATATGAGCTGTAATTGTAACAGCCCTTGTTCCATCCGGCCCAGTCGCCCTCCGGGTCAAAATAACGGCCATTTATCCGCACCCAGGTGTGCCTTGTATAGCCATCCGAAGCCTGATCTCGCGTACCCGGCACACGTCCGCGGATCACATAAGCGTCATATCCAATCTCACAGGCCAGAGCGGCAAAAGCACACGCGAAACACTTACAGTCTCCGCGGCGTTTCACAAGCATATCATAGGCGCACTGCTTCTGCCACCCGCTCGAAAATGAAGAGTAATATGTCATGTACGTCCAGCCGCTTCCGGTTATGTAGTTCCAGCAGGCTCTGAGCTTCTCTGACTGGCTCATGCTGTCCGTTGTAATGTCGGCCACAACCTGCATGACCTTTATCTTCAGGCGGCTTGCCGTATTATCCACGGCCGCCCCGCTTTCCGTAAAGGTAATGCCATCCACCGTTCTGGTCGATATTTTACCCCCTGAGGTTGCCCGGTAAAGCTTGCCGTTGACCACAAACCAGCCGGTTGTAGCTGTTCCATCCTTGCTCACATAGTAAGTCTTGCCATTGATGGTGAGGAAACGGGACTTTTTTCCGGTCTTGAGACGTCCCTTCACACCGAACACATAAACGGTATCACCTATTTTGTATCCGCCAACGGCCGCTTTTCCGCTGCTTTTAAAATAATTCCGGTAGCCGT
>JAJPXX010000027.1 GCA_021205225.1 Lachnospiraceae bacterium | reverse complement strand
GTTCAGGCAGAGGTCGTAATTTCTCGCGTCATTCCATTTGTTTCCGGTGTAATAGTTATAAAAGTCGCTGCGGGTTTTGTCTGTTTTCTCCACAAACTTTTCTGCCTCATCCGGACGGCAGGCGCAGCGCTCGATCGCCTGGCGAACGCAGTAGGCTTTCGGCGCATGGACAAAAACACTGACTAGGCCTTCATAGTCCTTGAGAACATAATCCGCAGCACGTCCGATGATGACACAGGATTCCTGCTCCGCCAGGTCACGGATGATCTTCGCCTGATAATTGAACAGGTTGTGATCGCTGATAAATTCTTCACTGGAAGGCGAAATCAGGCGCCCCTTGTATTCGCCTTTTGTTTTTTCAAAAAGAGGAGCCCGTTTCAGCTTCTCGTCTTTCTCATAAAACAAAGCTTCATTAATCCCGCTCTCATCAGAAGCCATCCGCAGGACTTCCTTATCATAGCATTTCACTCCCAGATCCTTCGCAAGCATCTGGCCGACCGTTTTTCCGCCGCTGCCGAATTGACGCGCGATTGTTATGACGATGTTTTGACCCATACTCTGCACCTCTCTTTCTGCTTTGAGCTGGATAAAATTTTCTGATTTTTAGAATATTTTTCCTTATTTATCTCATATTCTTCATTTTTTCTTTTAGTGTAGCATCTTTTTCGAAATCAGGCAAGCAATTTTTGTGTAAATTTACCGTAATTATCTGCATCCCCCTATTGAATAAAAAAAGACACCCCGAAAGGTGTCTGATTCTTTCCTGTTATTCACCCAGATACGCTTTTTTGATAGATTCGTCGTCCATCAGGTCGGTCGCTCTGCCCTCCTGGACGATCTTTCCCGTCTCCAGCACATAAGCGCGGTCCGCGATTCCAAGGGCTTTCTTTGCATTCTGTTCCACCAGAAGCACGGTCGTACCGCTTGCACTGACGCTTTGGATAATATCGAATATTTCGTTGACGAGAATCGGGGATAAGCCCATCGAAGGCTCATCCATGACAATGATACGCGGATTCGACATAAGCGCGCGCCCCATCGCAAGCATCTGCTGCTCTCCTCCGGACAGAGTTCCGGCGACCTGATTTTTACGCTCTTCCAGACGCGGGAAACGCTTATATACTTTTCCGAGACTCTCTTCTATTTCATTCTTATCGGAACGAGAATATGCGCCCATTTTCAGATTCTGATAGACAGTCAGCTGGGAAAATACCCGGCGGCCCTCGGGCACATGCGCCATTCCCATTCTTACGATTTTGTGCGCCGGTGTTTTGGTAATATCCTGCCCCTCGAAAATCACATGCCCCTTTTTCGGCGTAATCAAACCTGTAATCGTATGCAGAATCGTGGTCTTTCCGGCGCCGTTCGCCCCAATCAGCGCTATGATCTCTCCCTCGTTGACTTCAAAGGAAACCCCTTTGATTGCCTGAATCACGCCATAGAACACTTCCAGGTCTTTTACTTCAAGCATCGCCATTATGCTTTTCTCCTTCCTTCCGTGTAACCGATTTCGAACAAAACGTTTTACCTCCGGCAAACCGGAATCCTGTTTTATGCATTGTAACTGCGAAGGTACTGAACAGTTACGTTGTTCTTATTCACCCAGATACGCTGTGATAACCTGCGGATCCCGCAGCACCGCCGCCGTCTTGCCCTGAGAAAGCACTTCGCCAAAGTTCAATACGGTCAGTTCCTCGCAGATTCCCGCTACGAGCTTCATATCGTGTTCAATCAGCAAAATAGTCACACCGAAATGGTCGCGCACAAAATGAATGGTCTCCATCAGTTCTTTTGTCTCGTTCGGATTCATACCCGCCGCCGGCTCATCCAGAAGCAAAAGCTTGGGATCTGTAGCAAGTGCACGCGCAATCTCCAGCTTCCGCTGCCGGCCGTAAGGAAGGTTCGATGCCTTGTAATCCGCCACGCCGTCCAGGTCAAATACCTTCAGCAGCTCCAGCGCTTTCTCATCCATCTCTTTTTCTACCCTGCGGTAGGTCGGAGTATGGAAAATGCTGGAAAACAGCGAATACTTATATTCATTTTGAAGCGCTGCTTTGACGTTGTCAATCACGGGCAAATCCTTAAACAGGCGGATATTCTGGAAGGTGCGGGCAATCCCGCATTTACAGATTTCTATGGTGCTTTTTCCGACGATACTCTCCCCGTCCAGCAATACGCTGCCTTCGCTTGGCTTGTAAACACCGGTCAGCAGGTTGAAAACAGTCGTCTTGCCCGCTCCATTCGGACCGATCAGACCGTAAAGCGCGCCCTTTTCAATGGTCAGGTCAAGCGCATTCACCGCACGGAGTCCGCCGAAAGAAATTCCGAGATTTTTTACCTCTAACATTGCTGCCATATCATTCGCCCTCCTTCGCGGATTTGTGGAAGAAACGGCCCAGATACCGCTCACGCAGTTCAAGCGACTTCGGCGCCCAGTTGAAAATCATCATCACAATCAGCACAATTGCGTAAATCAGCATACGGTAATCGGACAGGAAACGCAGCATTTCCGGAAGCACCGTCAGAACCACGGCGGCAATGATAGAACCGCGCATATTTCCAATCCCGCCGAGTACCACGAACACCAGCACGAGGATGGAGGTGTTGAAATTAAACTTCGACGCCTGCAGCGTAGACAGATTGTGCGAATAGAGCGCCCCCGCCGCCCCGGCGAGAGCCGCCGAGATGGTAAATGCCATCAGCTTATATTTTGTAATGTTAATGCCGATGGACTCTGCGGCGATGCGGTTATCCCGGATCGCCATGATCGCGCGGCCATCGCGGGAATTGACCAGGTTCAGCACAATAAACAGTGCCACCAGGATCAGCACCACTCCGGCCACAAAGGTCGAGCACTTTGCAATGCTTGTGATCCCCTGCGGTCCGCCCAGAATGATCTGCCCGTCTGCCTCCATGTTCAGGGAAAACTGATCCTGCGTGGAGACATGGAAGCCGTTGCTGTCGAGTCCGATATAGAAAATGTTAATGACATTTTTGATAATCTCACCAAAAGCCAGCGTCACAATCGCCAGGTAGTCGCCGCGCAGGCGCAGCACCGGAATACCGATCAGCAGGCCAAATACCGCAGACACAGCCGCCCCGATCAGAATCGCCAGCAGAAAACGCAGCGGCACAAACGTGATGACATCAACGGTACATTTCGAAAAGAACGCGCTCGCAAACGCGCCGACACACATAAATCCGGCATGCCCCAGACTCAGTTCGCCGGAAATACCGACCACCAGGTTCAGAGAAATCGCGAGCACTACATAGACGCAGATCGGAACCAGAAGACCGGTCAGAAGACTGGAAAGATTCCCGGATGTCTTCCACACCTGCATGATGGCAAAGGCGACAATCACCATAGCATAAGTGATCATGTTGCTTTTGAAATTCTTTTTCTTCATTCTCTCTACTATTTCCATGTGCGCGCCTCTATACTTTCTCTTGAATCTTCTTGCCAAACAGTCCGGTCGGCTTTACCAGAAGCACAATAATCAGCACTCCGAACACAATCGCGTCCGCAAGCTGTGACGAAATATACGCTTTTCCCAGAATCTCAATCACGCCGAGCAGAATACCGCCGACCATCGCGCCCGGAATCGAGCCGATGCCTCCGAAAACAGCCGCCACGAATGCCTTAATACCGGGCATGGAACCTGTATACGGAGTCAGGGACGGATAAGCGGAGCAAAGCAGTACGCCTGCGATCGCAGCCAGGCCGGAACCAATCGCGAATGTCAGCGCAATCGTACCGTTCACATTGATCCCCATCAGCTGCGCGGCGCCCTTATCCTCAGAAACCGCCAGCATCGCCTGCCCCGGCCTGGATTTGTTAATAAACGTGGTCAGAACCACCATGATAATGATACAGCTCGCAATCGTCACAATCGTAGTCCCGGATATCGTCAGCGCGCCGTCAAACAGCTTCAGGCTCGGCAGATTTACCACAGACTGGAAGCTCTTAGGCGTAGAGCCGAAAATAAGGAGAACGACGTTCTGTAAAAAATAGCTGACGCCGATTGCCGTGATCAGCACAGCCAGCGGGGACGCAGCCTCCAGAAGCGGCCGATAGGCGATCGTTTCAATCGCAATTCCCAGCACTGTACATACCACAATAGCCACCAGCACCGCCATCAGCGGGCTGCCGCCATAGTACATCATGATCGAAAATGCTGCGTAGCCGCCGACCATGATCACGTCCCCGTGCGCAAAATTCAGCATTTTCGCGATACCATATACCATGGTATAGCCAAGTGCGATTATGGCATATACACTGCCGAGGCTGATACCATTTACCAGATAAGAAATAAAACTCATGGGACACCTCTATTATCTATTCAAAAAAACAACCCGTCGGCAGCTTCCGCAAAAGCCTGCACGGAAGATTCCCTTCCCGCCGGCTGACGCGGTCGTCTGGCATACCAGAAAACAGGGGGCTGCCCACCGCAACCCCCTGTTGGGTCATTTTCGGTTTCTATAAAGTAACACGCAAAGCAGTCTGACCATTCCCTGACATTACAGTCCTACGTATACGCCGTCCTGAATCACAACTGCCTTCGGGCTCTTGGACACTTCGCCGTCCTCATCCCAGGTCATGCCGCTGCCGGTCAGGCCGTCCATGGAAATCTCAAGCATCGCTGCCTGCAGTGCGTCGCTGATCGTGGAAGCGTCTGCGCTCGGATCCAGATCCGTAGTCGCAAGAGCGGTCGCGATCGCGTAGATGCAGTCATAACCGTCTGCCGCGAACTGGTTCGGAGTCTCGCCATAGAGATCCTGATAGGTCGCTACAAAGGTCTGGGTCAGTTCATCTTCCGCATCAGCAGAGAACGGAGTCAAAAGCATAACGCCCTCAGCCAGAGACAGATCAAAGCCTTCTACAGAAAGAATACCATCCATGCCGTCTACACCAAACCACAGCGGGCTGTATTCCATAGAAGCAGCCTGTGTAAATACGATAGAAGCCTCATTGTAATAGAATGGAAGGAATACAAGCTCCGCTCCCGCGTCGATCATAGCCTGAATCTGTGCGGAGAAGTCGGTCTTGCTGTCAGAAGTAAACGCCTCAGCCGCTACGATCTCGAAGTCCTGGTTCTCAGCCTCGGTACGGAAGGTAGCGTAGATACCGGATGAATATACGTCGGAGCTGTCATAGATAACGCCGACCTTTGTCACATCCAGGTTCTCTCCGATATACTGTGCGGAAGCAGTACCCTGTGCCGGGTCTGTAAAGCACATACGGAACTCATTGGTGCCATAGCTGATGCACTCCTCCGCGGATGCGGACGGGGTGATCATGAACATATTATCCTCTGCCGCAAGCGGAGCAACCGCCAGGCACGGAGCCGTCGTAACAGTACCGACCAGAGCCTGCATACCCCAGTCCTTCAGGGTGTTGTACGCATTTACAGACTTCTCTGAGTCGTGCTCATCGTCCTGTGCGTTGAACTCAATCTGATATCCATTGACGCCGCCAGCCGCGTTGATCTCATCTACCGCGATCTGTGCGCCATTCATTGCCGCAGAACCATACGCGGAAGCCGCGCCGGTGATCGGTCCGATGCCGCCGATCTTCCAGGTCAATTCTTCGTCAGCAGATGCCACTGTGCCGAAGCATCCGGCTACCATAACTCCGCAGAGAGCCAGGCTCAGTGCTTTCTTGAATTTCATAATAATTACCTCCTCTTAATAATTCTGGGATATCCGGTGCGCTTTCTTCTTATTTAGCGCCCCAAAAACCCTGATACAGAGAACTATACTGTTTTCAAATGTATTTGTCAAGAAAAAATGCGTTTTTTGTGAAAACATTTGTCCGCACAGGAAAGACTTGGCGGGCTCACCATATATTAGTAAGCTTTCCCCCAGTATACCATGTGCTTCGCAGGCTTGCCGCACCAGATGCAGGTATCGGCAAGCTTTTCCTGCGCAAACGGCATACAGCGGGATGTCACGCCAATCTCCTCTTTGATCGCATCCTCGCACTCCTGGCAGCCGCACCACATAGCCTTGATGAAGCCCGGCTTCTCGTCCGCAATCTGCTTGAATTCCTCTTTGGTCACAGCCGTATAGGTATGTGTGTCGCGGTGTGTCCGCGCACGCTCCAGCATATCCTTCTGCATCGTCTCAAGCACTTCCGCGATCTTTTCCGGCAGCGTATCAATGGCGGCAGTAATCTTTTCTCTCGTGTCACGGCGGACGATCACGGCGTTGCCTGCCTCAATGTCCTTCGGCCCTAATTCCACACGCACCGGGATGCCGCGCATCTCCTGCTCCGAGAATTTCCATCCCGGACTCTTCTCGGAATCGTCCAGCTTCACGCGCAGGCCGCCCGCGGCAAGCGCTGCCTTCACTTCATTCGCTTTGTCCAGAACGCCCTCCTGCTGCTGGCGGATCGGGATCACCATCACCTGCGTCGGCGCGATGCGCGGCGGCAGCACCAGCCCGCTGTTGTCTCCGTGTACCATAATGATTGCGCCAATCATGCGCGTCGTCATACCCCAGGATGTCTGATGGACATATTTCAGCGTATTATCCTTATCCGCGTACTGAATCTCAAAAGCTTTCGCAAAACCGTCGCCAAAATTATGGCTTGTGCCGGACTGCAGGGCTTTTCCGTCATGCATCAGAGACTCAATTGTATAAGTCGCCTCCGCGCCGGCAAACTTCTCCTTATCGGTCTTGCGGCCTTTAATGACCGGAATTGCCAGAACCTCTTCACAAAAATCAGCATACACATTCAGCATCTGAATCGTGCGCTCCTCGGCCTCCTCCGCCGTCGCATGCGCCGTATGGCCCTCCTGCCACAAAAATTCCCTCGAACGCAGGAACGGACGGGTCGTCTTCTCCCAGCGCACCACAGAACACCACTGATTGTACACCTTCGGCAGGTCGCGGTAGGAATGGATATCATTCTTATAAAAATCGCAGAACAGCGTCTCTGAGGTCGGCCGCACACACATACGCTCCTGCAGCGGCTCCAGTCCGCCGTGCGTCACCCACGCTACCTCCGGCGCGAAGCCCTCCACGTGATCCTTTTCCTTCTGAAGCAGGCTTTCCGGGATAAACATCGGCAGGTAGACATTCTCCACCCCGACCTCCTTAAAGCGCCGGTCCAGCTCACGCTGAATATTTTCCCAGATCGCATATCCCGCCGGCTTAATCACCATACAGCCCTTCACGCTCGTATAATCCGTCAGCTCTGCTTTCTTCACCACATCCGTGTACCATTGCGCGAAATCCTCCTCCATCGAGGTAATCGACTCCACCAGTTTCTTTTCCTTTGCCATAATCGTTCTCCTTCCTTCGCAAAATGTAACAAAAAAGCCGATATTCCAATCCCATCCAGGGACCGGAATACCGGCGGTACCACCCTTCTTAGCGGCCAATGCGCCGCTCACCTCTTTCCCCGATAACGCCGGGATACGCCGCAATTTCTCACGGATGCTCCAAAGCCGGTTCATCCACGCCGCCAAAGACCTCTCACCAGCCGGTCTCTCTCTGAATGGCTCTTTTGGATTACTAATCTTCTTCCACGCATAAGCTTTCTTCCGCTGTTCGCCGTTTACTATAATGAATAAAATTCGTTTTGTCAACTGTTTTTCTTCACGTACCAACTGTATGCTTATAATATTTATAATACCATTACAGCCGTTTCAGAAATTCCTGCCTTGCCGCTTCCTGACGGTTTGTTTTTTCCAGCTTTTCCATATACTGGCGGGATATCCAGGCTTTATTACTGCCATAATAGCTGGCGGCAAGCTTGCGAAGCTTTTCCGGATACAGCATCCGCACAGACAGCAGGCGCCGCTCTACGCCGGACAGTGTCCGGGTCCGGTCGTAGGCTTCCATCATACGCATTCCAAGCCTCACATTCCAGTCATGCTTTTCCAGTATTTTTCGCATGAAGCGATACAGATCGTTTATCTGAAAATCAAACCGGCAATTATCAAAATTTGTCGTTGCAATCTCATAGCCGCGCATCAGAATGTGGTGATGGCTGTAGTCCCCGTGACATACCGTACCGTTTTGATCTGCACGCAGCGTCTCCAGGCGGTCCCCAATGGCGGCAAGCTGGCGCTCTGCCTCCCCCGCCTGCGCGAAATACCGCTCAAAGCAATCCAGGAACGACCGCTCAAACACGTTTTTTCGCGGACGCGCGCGCATAAAGGAACGAATCTTGCGAAGCTGCGCGTTCCATGCCTGAAGCTCCATAAGAGGCGGCTGTGCTGTGTAATTTTTCCGAAAGCTCTCCGCGAGCAGCTCACTGCGCAAAGCAGATTCCTCTGCGGACAGGTCGCCGCCCTCTTCCCCGCCCGCCGTCATGGAGCCTGCTGCCATCTCCTCCCTGCTGCTCTTTTCTTTCCGGTCAGCACAGGCTCCCGCAGAAGAAACCATAGACAAAACCACATCTTCTTTCAGCCGCATCAGCCGGTGCAGGCGCGCCAGGTTCTGAACTGCGGCCAGAATTTCCACCTCATTCGACGTATCGCACTCATGGCCGGTATACCACTCTTTTACCACATAGCGGTGTTCCTCCCAGTCCTTTGAAACCAGAACGCCCTCCTTATTCGGAAGGATCCTGTCCACATTCGCGTATCCGCCCTCCCGAACCCTGTCCATCACACAATTCTGAAACAAAGCCCGATTCTCTGAACCGGAATAATCGCTCAGAATCCTTAATCCCTGAGATGTCTCAAATATCCAGGAGCCGCGTCCCCTCCTCGTGCTGATAATTTCCAGTTCATACTGCTCCAGTACCCTCAAAGCCCTGTCGTTCATACCCCGTCCTCCCTCTCATAGCTCCCGAAAATCGCCGGTGCATTTTCCGATAAGCTATCTTATGAGAAGGTGCACGGAATTATGAAATGATGTTCCCCCGCTGCTGTGAAGGTACCGAACAGTTATGCTGCCTCTATGTCCCCGCCTCCCGCATCCGCCGCAGAATCCGCTTCTCCGCGCGGGATACCTGCACCTGCGTCATGTCAAGTGCCGCGGCGACCTGTACCTGTGTCATATCGTCAAAGTAGCGCATCCGGATGAGTTTTTCCTCATCCGGCTCCAGCATCTGCAAAAGCTGTGTCAGAAGCATCCGGTTGAGCAGAGCTTCATTGTAATCCTTTTCATCCGGCAGATGGTCGCCAAGCAGTACCGGCGTCCCATCTCCCTGATAAATCGTCTGGTTTAGCGACTGAACGTCAGCCGCCGCATCCATCGCCAGCACCAGCTCCTCCGGGCTGATGCCGGCCTTTCGCGCGATTTCATCCAGAGTCGGTTCCATCCCGGTCTGTTTTTCCAGCGCGTCCCTTGCCTGCCACGCCTTTGCGGCGGATTCCTTAAGCAGGCGGCTCACCCGGATCATCCCATCGTCACGCAGAAAGCGGCGAATCTCACCGACAATCATCGGTACCGCGTAGGTCGAAAAGCGCACCTCAAAGGAAGCGTCAAAATTATCAATCGCCTTCAGCAAACCAATACAGCCGATCTGCACGAGATCCTCATAATCACAGTTTCGTCCGAGGAAACGGCGCGCAACCGTAAATACCAGCCCCATGTTTTCTTCCGCCAGCTGTTCTCTGGCTTCTTTATCCCCCTCGTGTACTCTCTCGATCAACGCAAGGGTTTGCTCCATCCGTCTGCTCTCCGCCTTTCTGCCGAAACCATTTCCGGGTGTCCGTCTGCCGATAATAAAACCGGATTCTCCTGTTCCTGCTCTTCCATATGCGCAGGAATGCCAGCCGTCTGCAGAGGATTTTCCCGCGCGATCCGCTTACTCATGCGCACGGTCGTTCCCTTTCCCGGCTCTGATTCTACCTCCAGCGTATCCATAAAAGCCTCCATAAAGGCAAACCCCATGCCCGCGCGGTCGCACTCGGCCTTTGTTGTAAACATCGGTTCCATCGCACGCTTCACATCCGCGATACCGCAGCCGCTATCACGCACTTCCACTTCCAGCACATTTTCACGGATACAGCAGATAATCTCGATTTTTTCTGCCTTTTCCGCACATCTTCTCTCCCCGTACGCATGAATAATCGAATTTGTCACGGCTTCAGACACCGCCGTTTTTACGTCCGCGACCTCCTCAAGCGTAGGATTGAGCTGTGTCATAAATGCCGCGACCGTCACCCGCGCAAAGCTTTCATTGCAGGATCGGCTGTCAAATTCCAGTTTCATTTCATTTTGACGCATTGTGATTTCCCCCTATAATCCCGATGGTACCGTTTCATAAATATCCATAATCTTATGAATCCCGGCCAGCGCCAGAACCCGCTCCATGCGCCGACTGACGTTGACTGCCATCACATTTCCCCCCATGAAACGCATGGTTTTATACCGGCCAATCAGCATACCGGCGCCCGCGCTGTCCATAAAGGTTGTATCCGCAAAGTCAAACAGGAGGCAGCGAATATGCTTTCTCTGTACAAGCCGGTCAATCTGGCCGCCGAGCTGCTCCGATACATGATGATCCATTTCCGCGGGCAGATGAATCCGCATGACAGTACCCGCGATCGTAAACACAGAATCCAAATTAATACACCTCCCAAAAATCGAATATGGAAATGCCCACATCCCTGTCCGCCGCTGCGCCAGGCGGTGCAAGATGGGCATATTATTTTGCGACAGCTCCCGAATTCCCGCGCCCGCCTGTGCGCGTAAAAAAGGAAAAGGAGAACGCTTTCACGCTCTCCCATATTCCTGGGTTTCTCCCCCGTCTTATTGATACTGTTATCTGTTCTACTGGTTTATCACGTTTCCGCTGGCATCATACTGCAGGCCGGTCGTAGGATCTGTCCAGACAACTTCGGCGGATGTGGTCGTGCTGTCATCATCATATATGACAATATCATCCTCCGCATCACCCTCCTCAGCCTCAGCGCTGGTCGAACCTCCTGTATCCGTGTCCGCCGCATCTGCCGTGTCGGCGTCCGTCTCCGCTGTGACATCCGTAGCCGCGTCTCCCAGACCGCTCAAATCCAGAGTATTCGTACTCGTACCGTCGCTGGTAGTCGATGTAGACGAAATATAACCCTCTACCACCGACGCTTTATCCGGATAGTACTCTACAATCTGATTAAATACCTCGTCCGCGCTGTCCCGGTCTCCCAGGTAATAATATGCCATACCGAGATAAAGCAGGGCATTGTAATGATTGGACTGCGCGCGGTCCTGGTCTGCCTCTACTGCCAGTGCCAGATTATCCGCAGCCGTCTGATAATCCTTCTGGACATAGGCGGTCGTACCGGCATTGTAGTATTCGGTAAACAGACGCGCAGATACCGCGCTCCGGATGCTCTCATACAAAGCCAGCGCGTTGTCCTCGTAATCATCCGCATTCAAAGTCAGAATCTGGTCGGCAGCACTGGATTCATCCCCGCTGATGTAAAGCTCTGCTACCGCAAGCAGCTCGTCATAGCTGTCCACGATGGCAAACGCCGCGTCGCGCTCATCCTCGATATCCGAAATCTGCTCTTCATAGCCGTCAATCTCTTCCTGAAGCTCCTCCGCCTGCACCTGGGCGGCGGCCAGCTTCGTATTTGCCTCCGTCACCTGCTTGTTCGCGGAATTGTTGACCTCCTGGCGGTTCGCCGGAACAACCAGGAACCACACAATCGCGCCGCCCAGCAAAATACCCAGTATAATATTAATGAAAGTCGCGATTGTCGAGCTGTCCCGGAATGTGGTCGGCTGGATAATCATTTCATTCCCGCTCAGATAACGCAGCGTACCGGATACCTGCTCTTCGCCCTCCTCCGTCTCTCTCTCGGATTTTCTGTGCCGCCGACTCATGCCGGTACTCTTGCCGATCGCATTCTCAATCTCCTGGAGATACCTCAGTGTCGTCGTATTTGTTGCGTCAATCTGGGCTGCCTTTCTGAGCAGTCTCCGCGACCGCTCATATTCCTGCCGCTTCATATATAAAAGGGCCAGCAGCTGATAAGCCTTCACCAGCTTTGGATTGTGGCTGATGACCTTTTTCAGCTGAATGATCGCCATGTCCTCATTGTCTTCCCGGCAATACAGAACCGACTGGTTGTATTTGCGGATCGTCTGATTGATGGTGTCCAGCCTGTTTTTATTATTCTGCAGCTGGTCAATATAAAAATCAGCCAGATTGTCTTCTGTCTGGAGATTTTTGCTGATCACCCACTCGCAGAGCGCAGAGACAGCCTCGCCTGTCTCATAATAGCACAGGCCGAGCAGATTGCGCGCGTCGGTATTCTCCTTGCTGAATTTCAGGCTGCGCTTCAGGCAGGTAATCGCTCCCTCCATATCCCTGACGCGCGCCTTTTCCAGCCCCTCATTGTACAAAAGGTTGGAAATGCGGACAAGCCGCTTCAGTATCGTGACATCAGCCCCGCAGCCCGTACAGTAATCAGACGCGCCGAGAGGAGTATTGCAATAAATACATTTCATCGGCTGCCCTGCTTTCTGTTTTTCTTTTCTTCTCTGAGCAATTCCTTCAGAATATCACTCATATCCGTCAGATCCCGGCTGTAAATCGCGTCCTCCGCTTCGTTGACATCCATGCTGGTGTGAAATTTTTTCAGTTCTTCCTCATAATTAATCATATGTACTCTCCTCTGCCTGCTTTTCGCAGGCCTTAACGCAATCCCCTGTATATCTGTGAAACCAGGTTTGCCCGATCACGGGTCCGTCATACAGCGTTTCACTGCTTCTACGGCTCCGGAATCGAACAGGAAAAAGAGTCAGCCGCGCTCCCCAAGGAGTGCCTTCAGTTCTCCCACCAGGTACAGCGACCCGGCGCAAAACAGCATCCCGTCTCCCCGCTGCGCAAGCGCCGTCTCAAATGCTTCCCGCACATCTGCGCAGGCCGTAACCGGCACAGACGTATATTTCCGAAAGACCTCCGCCAGCTCGTCCGCCGGTACAATACGCGAACCGCCCACCTGCGTCACAACGACCGATGAAAGATCCACGCTCTCGCAGATCTCCTGGATCATCTTCCCGTACTCCTTGTCCGCTACTGCGGAAAACAAAAGCGATATCTTTCCCGGCACCCCCTGAACCGTGCAAATGAATGCTTTGATCCCGTCCGCATTGTGCGCTCCGTCCAGCACTACGCCCGGCATCACGGTCTCCATCCGTCCCGGCCAGCGCGTCCCGGCAATCCCGGCTACTGCCTGCGCCGTGCTGATCGCACGGTCCGGGTCGATAACGCGCAGAGCCATGAGCGCCAGCGAACTGTTGACCACCTGGTAAGGAGCCAGATACGGCACAGTTACCTTCATTTTTTCATCATAACCGGAATCCAGCAGAAAATCAATGCTTTTATCCGTTTTTCCCAGTATTTGACACATCGAAGCGTCATATCGGTACGCCTTCGCATGCATTTTCTCCGCCTGCGCGGCAATCACCGCAGCCGCTTCCGGGTCGCGCCCGTCATAGACCACAGGAACCCCTTCTTTGATAATCCCCGCTTTCTCATCCGCAATCTTCGCCACCGTATCTCCCAGATATTCCATATGATCCAGGCTGATGCTCGTAATCACACAGGCAATCGGCCGCTCCACCAGGTTCGTCGCGTCCAGCCGCCCGCCCAGTCCGGTCTCCAGGATCAGGTATTCGACCTCTTTTTCTTCAAAAATCAGCAGGCCGACCGCAAACAGCAGTTCAAAATACGCCGGATGGGCAAAACCATCCGCAATCATCTCATCCGTCACGCGCTTCACCCGCGTAAACGCGCGGGCAAAATCCTCACGGGAAACCGGCACTCCATCCACCGCAAACCTCTCCGTAATCTCTACCAGGTGCGGCGAGGTAAACAATCCTGTGCAATATCCGGCTCCTGTCAGGATGGACGACAAAAACGCGCAGACACTGCCTTTTCCATTTGTCCCTGCCACATGGATGACCTTCATCTTTCTTTCCGGCCGCCCGATCCGGCAAAGCAGCTCGCGCGTATTTTCCGGCCTGTTTTTCTTCGTAAATTTCGGGATACTTTCTATGTAATCCACTGCTTCTGTATAATTCATAACGTGCATTCCCCGGCGCCTGTCCTGTTACCGGCGCGTCCATATATTTTTCAGTCCTTATAAATGCGGACAGCAACCAATTGGTTACGATTCACAGCTGCGCTGTGAAAGTAACACCAATTGTACTCTCCGGGAATTATTAATTCAAGCTGTTTTTACCGCAAATTCCGCCAGAAACCTGCATAACTTTTTCTTAATTTTGAGGTTTTCCAATATCTTCTGTGGACACTTTAAAATCAGAATGCTATAATTATGCCCGAATAAAAGCAAATACCACCAAGAAAGGATCTAAATTTATGAAAAACAAATGGGTAATCGGGCTTCTGGCACTGGGAAGTGTCTCTATGCTCTGTGGGTTTGACAGTGCCCAGACAACAGAAAGCGTCCTGGCGCAGATGAAAGAAAACAGCGCTTCTGTTGAAAGCATCTCCTCATCCTTCGACCTGAACTGCGATATCGCGATCAATGTCAGCGATGAAACGACGACCTCCTCGATCGGCATTTTCGTCGGCGCTGATTATGACATTCAGGCAGCGCTCGATCCGTTCGCTGCCGCGCTGACAGGCACTATGACGATCTCTACATTCGGTGAAGGCGAGACCATTGATATGCAGATGTATATGATAAGCGGCGATGATACGGTAGACACCTATGTCTATACGGAAGATTCCGCCTCAGACGAAGAAGGCGAGGGTACGTGGGAATATTCCTCCGTTTCCGCAGAGGACTATGACCTCCAGTCACTGATTGATCTTTCCGAATCACTGACTTACAGCCAGATAACCGAATGGGGCGTTACTTTCACCCTTGCCTCAGAGGCAGCGGATTACGACGGCACAGAATGTTATCTTCTGACCGCCGTTATGGATTCCTCCACTGTATCCACGGTTCTTGAAAAGGCGGAAGAGCTGGCAGCGGAGTCCGGAGAAGATCTCTCCGACCTCACCGGGGATACGGATCTCGACTCCGTACTGGAGCTTCTGGAGGGGCTGAAGGTCAAAATAGAGTATTACGTAGATACCGCTACATACCTACCGGTAGCCATGCATATCGACCTGAATGACAGCGACCTGACCTCGCTCAATGACTATCTGGCTGACTACCTCGCTTCTGAAGGAGATTCCTCCACCATCGAGGTTATCCTTAACGACCTTTCCCTGGACTATACTATGTCTTATGACGATGCGGAAGAAATCACCGTTCCGCAGGAAGCGCTCGACGCAATCGCGGCCGGAGAAGCGGAAGACCTGGAAGAGACCATTGAGGATGCGGTCGCGGACGCAGTCTGAGGCTCTATGACCGGATTTGGCTTTTATAGGAAAGGAGACAGAAACGGTCTGTCTCCTTTTTAGATTCTGTTTTTTAGCAATTGTCCCCGCCTCGCCATTTGCCGGGCGCACGAACTGTTCAGTACCCTTACAGTTACAGTTTAGCTACATCACTCTCCCGCATAGTCTTCCATGTCGTATGGAAAATCATTATCAGATCGCATACGATTTTCAAAAATCGTTTCCTCAATCACCTGGACACACTGGTCGGTATTTTTCAAAATATCTTTGCCCCAAAAGCGTATGACAGTCCAGTCCATAAAAAGCAGCTTTTTATCCGTTTCGATGTCACGCTTTCTGTTTTGTTCAATTTTTTTTACCCAGTATTCCGGAATATTCCCTTATAACAGATCTGGGCGAAGGACATCCCAATCCTTCCCGTGCCAGAATTCACTGTCACAGAAAATCACAATCCGATATTTTATCAGGACGATATCCGGAGTCCCAGGAAGCGCCTTATAATTTTTACGATAACGATATCCTCTGTGCCATAATTCTTTTCGCAAAGCCAATTCAATCGAAGTATCCTTCGAGCGAATATGAGACATACATTTTTTTCGTTGTTCTTTTGTTAAGACATCCATGTCATATACCCATCCAAAAGGGAAACGTCATACTTCTGATGTTTGATTGCTGTACTTCCCCCGACGCTGAACACGCGATTTCTTTTCAATTTCTTCCGCAGCCATCCGGCTGGCAATACTAAAAAGAATCTCCTCCAATCGAGGATTGATCGAAAGCTTCCTTTCCTTTTTTCTTCGCAAGATTCCCTGGCATCCAACCGGGGATATATATATTGCCTCTGGTACATCCGCACAGATTATATCCTGCATCGATGAAAATTTACAGGATTCTGGAATAACGGAACAGTTTAATATCCGACC
>JAJPXX010000178.1 GCA_021205225.1 Lachnospiraceae bacterium | reverse complement strand
CTGCCGATCTGAGTGGGGCCATCCAGCTCATAGGTCTGAATCTTGCCGATGGAGGACAGCGCGCCGGTCTTGCTGTAGGCGTGGAGCACCATGTTCTCCATCTCATCAATGGTCAGCTGATCCAGCAGGTCATCCCACTGCTCATTGTTGTAGTCCGCGCCCAGGGCATAACCCAGTTCGCTGATGGAACCGTCGGCATTGGTGATGGAGAGGCCGTTGTCTGCACCGGTGGTGATGGCCTCGTCATCCTCGTCGATCCAGTCCTCTGCCATCTCCTCGGTGTACAGGTTCAGTGCGGCCACGTTGTCGGTCATGGCCCGATCCTCCGCCAGCTCAGAGGGGAAGGTCCCCTTAAAGTCAGCGCGGGTCAGATAGGTGATGTTGGCGTCAGAGTCGCTGCCGTCCAGGGATACGCCGTCCACAGCGTCCTCGCCGGTGAACAGGTTGGAAACCTCTGCGCCAGTGACCGGGTCCTCAGGGTACTGGATGTTCTGGGAGACAGTGCAGGTGAAGCTGTCCACCACCTCATGGGCGTTGCGGGACACCATAAAGGTGTAGTCTCCTTCGTCCAGCTCGTAGCCGGTGAAACCGTTGTTGTTGGCATCATAGCAGTCATAGGAGGCCATGTCGTACACATCCAGGGTCAGGGTGACCTCCTGGCTCTCTCCGGGCTGGAGCAGGTCGGTCTTGGCAAAGTCCGCCAGGTTGACCGAAGCCTTCTCAATGCCGCCGGTGTAGTAGGGCGGATCATAATACAGCTGCACCACGTCCTTGCCGGCCACATCGCCGGTGTTGGTGACCTTCACGGTGACGGAAACGGTGCCGTCCTCGCTCAGCTCACCGGAGGTGGCGTCCACGATCTCCCATTCAAATTCGGTGTAGCTCAGGCCGTAGCCGAAGGGATACTGCACCACGCCGTCATATCCTTCGCCGTATTCGTTGGAAACGTCGTCCCAATAGCCCTCGGTGTCGGCAGTTTCATACCACTTGTAGCCAACATAGATGTTCTCAGCATAGTCCACATAGGCGACGCCTTCGTAAGTGGGGCTGTCCCCCACGTTGCCGTTGGTGGTGCCGTCCGCCGGATAGTAGCCGTCGCCGTTGGTGTAGTAGCCCAGGCCCTCAAAGCCGCTGTTGGCATAGGTGGAGGAGGTGGTCAGATCATACACATAGGTATCCGTCAGGTGGCCGGAGGGGTTGATGCCGCCGTACAGTGCGGAGACAACCGCCTCCGTCCCGTCATCACCGGTGCAGCCCACCAGAATGCAGGCGTCCACGCCCTCGGTGGTCTCAATCGCACCCACCGACATCTGGTTGGTGGTGTTCAGCAGGACAATGACGTTCTCATAGTGGCTGCCCACATAGGCCAGCAGCTCTTCCTCTTCGGTGGAGAGGTCGAGATAAGTGCGGGTCTCGTCGGTGACATAGTCGCCGCCCTTGGTGGTCTGCTTGTACTGCACCTTGGGGCAGTCGTTGCTCTCGCCGGTGTAGCGGCCAAACACCACGATGGCGGTGTCGGAATAGGCCTCGGCGTTTGCCAGCAGCTCCTCACTGTAATAGTCCGTGTCGGAGACAGAGGGCTCATACAGGCGGCTCTGGTCGTCATAGTAGGAGTTCAGAGAGGTCCGAACGCCGTACAGCGGCCGCTCGCTGAGGAAGTCGGTGTACATATCGGTCAGCTCGGTGTTGTACTCAATGCCGGCCGCTTCCAGTGCGCCCAGAAGGTCCACTTCCGCCGCGCTGCTGCCGCCGGAGCCGGAGCCGCCGCTGATCCACTGGGTAGAGGACCAGCCGAACACGTTGACCTTGGTGACGTCGCTGCTGAGGGGCAGAGTGTCATCCTTGTTTTGCAGCAGCACCAGACCCTCACCCTCGATCTCCTGGGCCAGCGAGTCCGCAGCTTCGGACAAATCATCCGTCAGAGTGGGCTGGCTGCCCAGATATGCGTCCAATGTGTCCTGCATGATGTAGCAGGCCGCATTGACCGCAATGGTCACAACCAGCAGCAGGCAAATCACTACGATGCCGAGCTTGCCTGGCTTTTTGAGCTTTTTTTCATTCATTGGGCATTCTCCTTCTTTACATCAGTCTGCCGCGGAAGGAACTGTGCCTGCCTCCTGCCAGCGCTGTCCCTCCGGGCGATGGGTTCACAGGTCGGGCTTCCTCCGGCCTGCTGATGAGGCTATTATAACAATGTGGTTTGCTTTTTGTGAAAGAATTCGTAACCGGTCATTTTCAGTTCGCAGTTGGCAAATCTGTGCCCGCCTGCGGAACAACGCAAGCGGGCACGTTTTTCATTAAGCGGGAATGGGGATCAGGATATTCAGGCGGAAAATGTTGTCCTCTGTGGCGATGTCCATGACGCCGCCGTAGCGCTCTGTGATGGAGCGAATGCTTTTCATGCCGTAGCCGTGGTTTTCCGCATCGGGCTTGGTGGTGAGGGGCAGGCCGTCCTGCAAACGGATGGGCTGGGTATAGTAGTTTTCGATTTGGATAAAGGCTGCACCGTGCCGGTTCCGCACCGCCACGGCGACAGTACGCTGCTCCGGCTCGTCAATGCCCTGACTGCTTTCAATGGCGTTATCCAGAGCGTTGCCGAACAGGGTGTATAAGTCTACCGGCTGCATGAAATCCAGCAGCCCGCCGTCCGCCATACATGTCCAGGAGATACCGTTTTTTTCGCAGAGCAGGCTCTTTTCTGTCAGGACGGTATCCAACACCTCGTTGCCCGTCTTGGACACCGCATCGTAAATCAGCACTGCGCTTTCCAGCTCCCGCAGCCCTTCCTCCTGGGCGTCCTGGTCCCTGACCAGTCGAAGGGCGGATAACTGATGCTTCAAATCTTGGCATTTCTGGTTGATGATGTAAATATTCTATTTGGACAGCTCATA
>JAJPXX010000001.1 GCA_021205225.1 Lachnospiraceae bacterium | reverse complement strand
TCGATAAAATCTACGTTTTTCCCAAGTTTAAATTTTCTTCATGAAACAACCCTGGTGAGCATCAGGTTAGAATCTTGCGCATCAAACGTATTTTGCATGAATCAGATATTTAGACACAGGAAGAGCAAAAAACGGTGTGACTATGACAGACAGCAGAAATAAAACGATTGTCAAAACCAGTATGATTGGTGTTGCAGTGAATGCACTGCTTTCTTTACTTAAAATTGTTATCGGCACACTGTGCGGCTCGATCGCGATCATGCTGGATGCCATCAACAACTTGTCAGATGCTGCCTCCAGCATCATTACGATTGTCGGCGCAAAGCTGGCCGGCAGGGAGCCCGACAAAAAGCACCCCTTCGGTCACGGCAGAATTGAATACTTCAGTGCCCTGATCATATCCCTGCTCGTCCTGTATGCCGGAGTTACTTCACTTGAGGAGTCAGTAAGCGGCATTCTGCACCCGGAGATTCCAGACTACACTACAGCCTCACTGGCGATCATCGCAGCAGCTGTTGTTGTAAAAATAATGCTCGGAAGATATTTTATCGCCGCAGGCAGGCGGATCGATTCTGATTCCCTGATTAATTCCGGCAGGGATGCCACATTAGATTCGGTGATTTCTTTTGGTACCCTGGCAGCGGCTGTCATCTTTCTTTATACTGGTATTTCCCTTGAGACTTACCTTGGTGCTGTTATTTCACTCATTATCATCAAATCCGGATGCGATATGATGCGGGAAACCGTGTCCCGTCTGTTGGGGGAACGGGTGGACGCAGATATGGCAAAAGCCATCGGTGAAACCATCATGGAGTTCCCCACGGTACACGGAGTTTACGATCTGGTGCTTCATGACTACGGCCCCGATTCCTATCAGGGCTCTGTCCATATTGAAGTGCCGGATACCTGCAGGGCAAATGAACTGGATAATCTTATCCGCTCTATCACGCTTGCCGTTTACGAAAAGCACCATGTACTATTGACTGCCGTAGGTGTCTATTCGATCAACACAATCGATGAAGAAGTGATCCGTATTCGGGAAGAGATCAGCAGCATGGCATTGAAGAATGAATACATTACGCAAATGCATGGTTTTTATCTGGATAAAGAACAGATGACAATCCGTCTTGATCTGGTGGTCAGCTTCGATGTAAAGGATCGGCGTTCCGTTTTTCGGGAAGTGGAATCTGCCATACAGCAAAAATATCCTGAATATCAGATCAATATGGCCATGGACACTGATTTCATTTCATCTTAGTTTGGCAGCAGCAATTATGACAGCAGCACTGGCAGCAGGTTTCACGACGGCGCTTGCAGATGAGGATGTGATTTATCGTTCACCTGAGGAGATTCAGGAGATCGGCGTATTTTACGATAAGAATCCTTTCGGTTATGTGGATGAAAATGGGGACCATGGAAAGGGGCGAAAGACATATGCTGCGAATTGACACATCAGAATTAAAAAAACTGCTGCTTTCCGGAAATTTCGGACTGGAAAAGGAAGGTTTGCGTGTAGATGAGCAAGGATTCCTTTCTCACAGTCCTCATCCGTTTCCAGACGATCCTTACATTGTCCGTGATTTTTGTGAAAATCAGACAGAAATCAACACATCCGTGCAGCCAGGGGTACGTCAGGCTTTGAAAGAGCTGGAGGAACACACGGGACGAATCTGGAGAACTCTGGCACAGCTTTCCCCCCGTGAATACCTGTGGCCATTTTCGAATCCACCATATATCCGCAGCGAACGGGATATTCCGATCGCGCAATTTGGCGGTTCGGAGACAGGGAAAACAACCTATCGGGAACATCTGTCGGAACGATACGGGCGCTATAAGATGACGTTCTGCGGGATTCATTTCAATTATTCCTTTAATGTTTCCAGAACCTCCGTGATCCTTTCTGCCGGTTCGGGATTTTCGCTGTCCAGCCAGTCATAGAGCATGGCAAAGGTGCCCTGAAAGACAAACTGGCGGATGTACTTTTTTTCGGTTTCTGAATATCTGCTTTCTTCTGTCATATTTTGAAAAATAGCGAGGATGCTCGGAATCGAAAACAGGTGCGACGCAAATTCCTGCGCCGGAAGCGAGCGTACCAGAAGGCAAAAAAGTTCCCGCTGCTCATATAAATGATGGAGAACCGTAAGGAGAGAATTTGTTTCCGCTTCGTCTGCCGCATGGGGACTTTGCAAGGATAGGTTTCCCTGATGCTTACTCTTTTGAGAAGACATATCTGCCGGTGTACGGACAGGCTTTATCTCATTATCAAGCTGCAACAGAAAATCTGCTTCAATTTCGTTCAGAAGCTCCTCCGGGCTGCCGTAGTATTTATAAAAAGTCGTGCGGTTGATCTGCGACACCTTGCATAGCTCATAGACTGTTATCTGACTGAGTGATTTTTCTTTCAGCAGCTGGATCATGCCGGATTTGAGCATGGATTTACTGATGCGGATTCTCTGATTCTCCATTGCATTACTCCTCGACAAATTTTTGGATTTTGTTGATTTTAAGACAAATATAAGATGAATGGTTGACTACAAAACATTTTAACTTAAACAGTTTGTTGACTTTTTGCGACCGTGATAATTATAATAAGAGTGAAAATAATTGTCAACGAATTTTTGGTGTATCGCAATTCGTTGAATAAACGGCAGGAGGAAAAAGCATGGCGGATAAAAACATTATTTATTACTATTCCGGCTCTGGTAACAGCCTCTCTGTGGCAAAGCATATAGGCAGGAAGCTGGGCAACACCGATATTGTGTCGGTTTATAAGCTGCGGGATAAGCCGGAGGTTCCGGCGGATTATACGCGGGTTGGCATCGTGACTGCCACATGGTTCGTCCGCCCACCGCGGATCGTGAGGGAGGTCTGCGAAAAGCTTATGCTCTCCCGGTCGCAGAAGGTATTCATCATCGCCACCTGCGGCGGCTACGATGGCTATGTCTGTATTGACCTGAAAGCGATTCTGCAGCCAAAAACAGATTATCCGGTTCAGACGTTCATGCTGCCGATGCCGCCCAACCACATCGTAGGTTTTTCACCGATGCCGGACTGGATTGTCCGCATCTATCTGCGGCATGAGAAAAAAGCATCCGCGAGAATAGCGGAGAAGATAAAAACAGACCAGCCGACAAAGAACCGGAAAGGACTCAATCGCAGGGCACTTTCCTGGGTATCGAAAACCTTTAACGGCTGGCTGGGAGTTGACCGCGATTCAACAGAAGGCGGGTTTTACACAACAGAAGCCTGTACAAAATGCGGTACCTGTGAGAAACTGTGTAAGAACGGAAACATCCTTCTGACGGAAGACGGCGTGGTCTGGGGGCATGACTGCCAGCAGTGCATGGCCTGCATCATGTGGTGCCCGAACCATGCCATCCGACATCCCAATGTGCCGGAAAAACGCAGACGTTATCAGAACCCGAATATCCGGCTGGTGGATATGACGCATTCCAGATTTCATGTGGGTGGCAATGGAAATGAAGAGGAAAATGAAACGTGATGTCTGATAAGAACTGCGCAGCTGAAAGCACAGATAACACGAAAGCCGGCAGCAAAGCCGACAGGAACAGGAGGATGACTCATGAAATATAAGATTAATCCCAGAAATGGCGACAAATTATCCGTTCTTGGCTATGGTTGTATGCGGTTTGCCGGTGACAGCATCGTGACATCATTCACCGGCCGCTTTGATGAGAAAAAGGTGGAAAAGCTGATCGTCTCTGCTGTGGAACAGGGGATCAACTATTTTGACACGGCTTATGTGTATACCGGAAGCGAGGAGATCCTGGGCACTGTCCTGAAAAAGCACAGTCTGCGGGATCAGGTTTTCATTGCTACGAAAATGCCGCTGATCATGTGCCGCAAGGCAGAGGACCTGGATAAGTTTTTTGATAAGCATCTGGAGCATCTGCAGACCGATCATATCGACTATTATCTGCTGCATATGCTGACGGATATGAAAACGTGGGAAACGCTTTGCAGCTGGGGCATCCGTGAGTGGGCCAAAGAGAAGAAGAAATCCGGACAGATCCGGAACTTTGGCTTTTCCTTCCACGGAGCGCAAAGTGAATTTCTTGCTTTGCTGGATGCATATGACTGGGATTTCTGTCAGATTCAGTACAATTATTCGGACGAAAACTATCAGGCTGGCGTCACTGGATTGAAAGCAGCTGCTGCAAAGGGAATGCCGGTTATGATCATGGAGCCGCTTCTGGGCGGCAAGCTGGCGAAAAACCTGCCGAAAAAGGCAGTGGAGCGATTCCGGCAGACGAATCCGGACATCTCCCCGGCTGCCTGGGGATTTCGCTGGCTGTACAACCAGCCGGAGGTCACGGTAGTCTTAAGCGGCATGAATGAACAGGGGCAGCTGGATGATAATGTCCGGATTGCGGATACTGCCGCGCCCGGAATGCTGACAGAGGCTGAACAGGAAGCTATCCGGGATGTCCGGGAGATCTTTAAAGAGTCCTATAAGGTTCATTGTACGGGCTGTCATTACTGCACACCATGCCCGGCAGGAGTGGATATCCCGGCCTGCTTTACCGCATATAATACCCGTTACTCTATCAGCAAAAGTCAGGGACTGATCCAGTATTACATGGGGACTCTGATGAATGACAAGCCCAGCTACGCCAGCCTGTGCAGAGAATGTGGGAAATGCGAGCAGCATTGTCCGCAGTCCCTGCCGATCCGGCAAAATCTGAAGGCGGTAGCAAAGGAATTTGAAGGACCGTTATTTAAAGGCGCAAAAGCGGTTTTGCCGTTTTTTGTAAGAAAAAAGAAAACCTGATGTAACTGTGAAGGTACTGAGCATGAACAGTTATGCCCAGATACAGAAAACCACAGCAAAAAAGGAGGTCATTATGACATTACAGGAAGCAATGAGCGCACGACATAAAGTGAGCAAATACACGGATAAGCCGCTGTCAGCAAATGATGTTCGGCAGCTGAATGACAGAATCAAGGCTCAGAATCAGAAATATGGTCTGAATATGAAGCTTGTCACAGAAAGCAAGGATGCGATGCCGGGAATTATAGCTGCGTTGATGTCGAAGGGCGTCAAAAACTATATCATTTTGGCGGGCCCCGACACGGCGGGTATTGATGAAAAACTGGGATACAGCAGTGCCGACCTGATGCTTTATGCGCAAACGCTCGGCCTGAATACCTGGTGGATTGGCGGAATGTTCAGCCGTAAGAACGCAAAAAAGAATGTAAATGCTGGGGACAACACGAAAATTATCGGAATCGTCGTGGTCGGCTACGGTGAAAATCAGGGCGTTCCACACAAGTCTAAGGCGGCATCGGACATATCGTCCTATGACGGCACCGCTCCGAAATGGTTTAATGAAGGGGTTAAGGCGGTTTTATTAGCTCCGACGGCCATGAACAAACAGGCATTTACCATCAAGGGTAAGGGAAATAAGGTAACTATGACCTGCGCGAATGGCTCCTATTCCGGTGCGGATCTGGGAATCGGCAAATATCATTTTGAACTCGGTGCCGGTAAGGACAATTTTGAGTGGATGTGACTTGGCGTGTTCGCAATGGATAAAACTTCGGCCTGATGTCTGAATGGATATTATTATAATAAATAAAGATAACGCCTGTCGAAGAATTTATTCCTCGGCGGGCGACTTTTTTATTATTTTTCTGCTCCATGTTTTGCATATCGTTCCCACGGCGTATTCTTAGCCGTCTCCAGATTTGTCTGGCGGCGGTTTTTAACATCCTCGCTCATAGGATGAATTTCACCTGCGCTCTTCAGGGCTGTCTTAGTAAGCAGCGGCCCGACCAGTTCGTAGATCAGGATGGCAAAGAGCGTGATATTGCGGATCAGCTCGCCCTGCTCGCCCAACTGCTGGGCAGTGACGCACATCCCCAGGGCAACGCCGGCCTGTGGCAGAAGTGTGATGCCGAGGTATTTGCAGATGGTATCACTGCAATGCGTCGCTTTGGCAGAGAGAAAAGCACCGATGTATTTACCGGCAGACCGGGTGAGTATGTAGACCAGACCGATCAGCACGATGATGCCGCTTGAGAAGACACTCAGCTCCAGCTGTCCGTCTTGTCCATGATTTCATGGGAGAGCGGACAGAGATTGCAAAAAATAGTGCCCAGCATCATACATACCAGCAGAGAGGAAAAGCTTATGTCTTCCATTTTTATTTTCCCCATAGCCTGTTGGCTTACGCACACTGTAAAAGCCGCGTAAGCGTAATAGAAAATCGCTCTGCAAGCAGTGTATTGCTCAGTTATTCGTCAAACCCCATTTCCGACCGGTACCATTTATCGAACAGGTTCTGAATGATGTCCAGCAGATCTTCATCACTCAGGGCATTCCGGCTCTGAAGGTTGATGGAGATCGCGTAGAAAATCCCAAAGAAATAGATATCCCGGATTGTCTTTTTTTGCGGAGTATTCAGATCAGGGCGATTGAGATTTTTCGCAATATTTTCATTGATCCTTCTTAAAAAATGGGATCGATTCTCTTCAGAGAGCAGGACAGATACCCGGTATTTGTTCTTGCGGAAACACTGGATCATGATCTTAAAAAACTGGCGTTCCCCGACCTGACTTTCACCGCTTATTTCTTCGATGGCCTTCCGCATATCCCGCAGGAATTCATCCTCGGCATATTCGATCAGACCGTAAATATCCGCAAAATACCGATAAAAGGTGGCGCGGTTGTATCCGGCGATATCCGTGATCTCATGGATGGAAATCTGATAGATTTTTTCCTTGTGTGCCAGCATAAAAAACGCATTGACAAAGGAATCACGGGTCGCGTTTGTGGCTTTGATATATTTTTTTCCTTTTACATTTGTATTTTCGGTTTTCTCCTTCATTGCAGACTTCCCTTTCTTTGCTTTTTTCGGGACACAGTGTACAACCTGTGTTGCAAAAAAACAAGAGAAAATTTCGAAAATGCAACAGATATGAAAAATTGTTGCTTGAATATTCGGTTTCAGGGTGCTAGTATACATCCTGCTACAAGTGTTGTTCATGTTTGCATAGATACTCCTGGCATCATGATTCAGTTACTTCTTAACATGGCAGAGAAATAGCTGAGCCGGGTATGTACTGGAAACCTGATACCTTAAAAGTGATGGTGTTCGTTTGTTTTACTGTTTCATATGTTCTGCGCTCAATGGATGACATAAATGGATGAAAATCATGAAAAAAGATGAGGAGCGAAAGGAATGTCTGTTACGGACAGATGAAAACACAATGTTAGGAGGAGATTCTTATGCTTCGTATTTTAAGAAACATGAAACCGAGAGACCGGTGGCTGGCACTCGTCTGTCTGCTGCTGGTCTGCGGGCAGGTGTATTTTGATCTGCGCCTGCCGGATTATACGGCGGAGATCACGGTGCTGATCAGCAGCGAGGTCACGGAGCTTTCAGAATATTATTCGGCGGGAGCGAAGATGCTCGGCTGCGCGCTGTGCAGTGCGGTCATGACGGTGATCGTCGGTTACTTTGCCGCAAGGATTGCTTCGGATTTTTCTTTTGATGTCCGTGCAAAGCTGTTTAACAAGGTATCGGCACTTGGGGCTGGCGAGATTAAGAAATTTTCAACGGCCAGCCTGATCACCCGTACTACGAACGATATTACGCAGATCCAGATGCTGATCGCAATGGGGCTGCAGATGATGCTCCGTGCGCCGATCATGGCCATCTGGGCGATCATTAAGATCGTCGGGAAAAGCTGGCAGCTGTCTGTTGTCGTGGCTGCGGCGGTTGCCATCGTGGTAACATCCCTGGTCATCCTGCTGGCGGTCATGATCCCGAAGTTCCGCATTGTCCAGAAGCAGGTCGATGATGTGAACCGGATCACGCAGGAAAACTTAAGCGGCATCCGTGTTGTGCGTGCGTTTAATGCGGAGAAATATCAGGAAGAAAAATTTGACGGGGCGAATACGAACCTGATGAAGACACAGCTCTTTACCGGCCGGGGGATGGCGTTTCTCTCCCCGATCATGATGTTCGTCCAGAGCTGTGTAAGTGTCGGCATCTATTACGTGGGCGCCCGCCTCATCAACAATATCAATGTTCCTTTAAATGGTACGGTGTCGGAAATGATGCTGGCTGTGTCGGATCGTGCGACGATGCTGGGCGAGGTGGTATCGTTTAGTTCCTATGCCCTGTATGTGATCATGTCCTTTGTCATGCTGCTGATGATCTTCATGATGCTGCCCCGTGCGCAGGTATCCGCAAACCGTATCAATGAAGTCATTGACAGTGATATCGCGGTGCAGGAGGGTACGGAGACGACAGCAGATGAAACCGGTACGGTTGAATTTAAAGACGTGTCGTTCCGTTATCCGGATGCCTCAGAGGACTGCCTGAAGCATATTTCCTTCCAGGCTAAGAAGGGAGAGACAGTGGCCTTTATCGGTGCAACCGGTTCTGGAAAATCAACGCTGGGGGGTCTTGTCGCAAGGCTCTACGATGCTACTTCGGGAAAGGTCCTGGTAGATGGGAAGGATGTATCAAGTTACAGTTTTGAAACTCTATACAATAAGATTGGTTATATCCCGCAGAAAGCGACCCTGTTCGCTGATACGGTAGAAGGGAATATCTCCTTCGGCAAGAGTGCGCAGAAGGTTACGACAGACGATGTTGAGAGGGCACTGGATATCGCTCAGGCTTCGGATTTTGTCCATGCGATGGATAACGGGCTGCAGAGCCCGATCGCCCAGAGCGGTTCCAACGTATCCGGCGGGCAGAAGCAGCGCCTTGCTATTGCACGTACCGTAGCGAGAAAGCCGGAGATCCTGATCTTCGACGATTCCTTCTCCGCTCTGGATTATAAGACTGACCGCATCCTGCGCCAGAGAATCAAGACTGACCTGAAAGGAACAACGTGCCTGATCGTGGCACAGAGGATCGGTACGATTCGCCATGCGGACCGCATCGTGGTGCTGGATAACGGCGCGGTGGCCGGAATCGGTACCCATGAGGAACTGATGAAGAACTGCGAGGTCTACCAGCAGATCGCGCTGTCACAGCTTTCCGCAGATGAACTTGCGGCGAACGCGTAAAGGAGGTGCGTCTATTATGGCAGAATCAAATACAATGAACAGATCATCACAAAACGGCGCTCCAATGCGCAGAGGCCCCATGGGAGGCAGAGGCCCGATGGGCGGCATGGGCGGCGGAAAAGCAAAAGATATGAAAGGCGCCCTGTTAAGCCTTCTTTCTTATTGCAGGAGCCAGGCGGGGATCATTGTCCTGGCATTGGTGCTTGCTGCGGCCGGCGCGGTCTTTACAATCATCGGACCGGATCAGCTGTCCAGGCTGACGGATTATATCTATGACGGACTCTATGGCGGAGTTTCATCGGAGGATATGGCTGAGGACATCCAGGAGCAGATTATGAGCGGGGAAATCAACATCATGGATTACCTGCCCGAAGGGACTGATCTGTCGGAATTCGATATGGAAAGTCTGGATCTGACTGATACGGATAATGAACTTACCCAGGCCATCCTTGAAAATATCACCTTAAGCGAGGAATATCAGGAAGCCCATGCGGACGAGGATATCGACATGGATGGGATTGTTGGTGTGGCACTCCTGCTGGTAGGAATTTATCTTGCCAGCGCCCTCTGCAACTTTGTTCAGCATTTCATCATGCAGACAGTCACCCAGCGGACCGCGAAACGGCTGCGCGGGGATATCAGCACGAAGATTAACCGCCTGCCGCTGAAATACTATTCTGGTAATGCTGCCGGTGATGTGCTCTCCCGTATGACAAACGATGTGGATATGATCGGCCAGGCAATGTCCAACAGCCTGTCGAACCTCGTGACTGCGGTCGCGCAGTTTATCGGCTGCCTGATCATGATGTACTATACCAACTGGGTGATGGCAACGACGACGGTCCTCGCAACCGTCATCGGACTTGTCCTGATGGTAGTGATCATGAGTCATTCGCAGAAATACTTTACCGCCCGCCAGGAAAGCCTTGGCAACCTGAACGGCTATATTGAGGAAATGTATACCGGACATGATGTGATCCGCATCCTGAATGCGGAGGATGAGGTAAAGGATACGTTTAACTCCCTGAACCAGAAGGTGAAGGATGCCAACTTCAGTTCCCAGTTCTTATCCGGCCTGATGCAGCCGCTGATGACCTTTGTCGGGAACCTGGGTTATGTGGCCGTCTGCATCGTGGGTGCGTCGCAGATCATCAATGGCAACATTACGTTTGGCGTGATTACAGCATTCCTGATTTACACCCGGCTGTTTGAGTCGCCGCTGCGTCAGATCTCACAGGCCATGACACAGGTACAGTCCTGCGCAGCAGCATCCGAGCGTGTGTTTGAGTTCCTTGCGGAAGATGAGATGGAGGATGAGTCCGCGAAGAAGAAGCACATTGACCGTGTTGAGGGTGAGGTGGAATTTAAGCATGTGAAATTCGCATATCCGAGCGCACCTGAAAAGGAGATCATTCATGATTTTAGTGTGAAGGTGAAGCCGGGACAGAAAGCCGCTATCGTCGGTCCGACCGGCGCAGGCAAGACCACTCTGGTCAACCTGCTGATGCGCTTCTACGAGCTGACCGGGGGCGAGATCCTGATCGATGGCGTCCCGACAACGGACATCCCGAGGGAGAACGTGCACAGCCAGTTTGGCATGGTGCTGCAGGATACCTGGCTGTTTGAGGGTACTGTAAGAGAAAACCTCCTGTATAATACAGAGGGCGTCACAGAAGCGCAGATGATCGAGGCGTGCAAGGCCTGCGGCATCCACAATTTCATTTCGGCACTGCCGCATGGGTATGATTCCGTCTTAAGTGACAACACAGCAATCTCTGCCGGCCAGAAGCAGCTGATGACCATCGCGAGGGCGATGATCCAGAACAGCCCGATGCTGATCCTCGATGAGGCAACATCCAGCGTCGATACGAAGACTGAGATGATCACCCAGCAGGCGATGGATAAGCTGACCGACAAGCGTACCAGCTTTGTGATCGCACACCGCCTGTCCACCATTAAGAATGCGGACATCATCCTGGTAATGCGTGACGGCGACATTGTTGAGCAGGGCAACCATGAGGAACTGCTTGCGCAGAACGGATTTTATGCAGAACTGTATAACAGCCAGTTTGAACAGGCATCGTAAAAAATAGAGATAACAGATAGGGATGGCGCTTAATGGACAACTGGACAGTGTCTGCTAAGCGCCTCGTAATATATGGGAGAATATGAAGTGTAAATGCTATGGGATATTTTTAAGGCCTGGCTCAAATGGCGAAAGGATTGGGATTCTCTGTGTAATCGCTGTGGAAAATGCTGTTATTCACGTTCAGCCTGGGCGAAAGGAAGAGTGGCTATTCACTATGACAGCCCGTGTGAAAATCTGGATGTAGAAACACATCTATGTAGAATATATAAAGACCGATTCCGTAAATGCAATCATTGCGGGAAAGTAAACCTGTTCGTGGCTTTGTTTCATCCTACTCTGCCAAATGACTGTGCATACAGGCAGACATTCCGGCTGTGGGAAAAAGATACATGAAACAATATAAGCCGTTTTCCTCTTACCACCCATCAGAGAAAATATTCTGCCTTTGGTGGGTGGATTCCCCTATCCGATTAATGATGGAGAATTGGTTTTGCAGTGGGAACATAAATCTAAAAAAAGAATAAATTATTAGCAACCAGACTTGACGAGTGCTAACAAGTGTGCTATATTCCGTATAACAAACAAACGACACCTGAGAGAAGTTATAAATGCAAAACAATCATGCCATGTATTTCGTTTTGCATGGAAGAACCCATAGGAACACAAAAAAATGAGAGCCACGCACGCCATGGCGTGGCACCGTTCAGATTGAAGGAGGATTAGCACTTATGAAGTTAGTACCATTAGCAGACAGAGTCGTGCTGAAGCAGCGCGAGGCAGAAGAAACTACAAAGTCGGGTATCATCCTGATGTCCGGATCACAGGAAAAACCGCAGGAAGCGGAAGTCATCGCAGTTGGGCCAGGCGGCCTTGTAGATGGCAGGGAAGTAAATATGACGGTAAAGCCGGGAGACACGGTGATTTATTCCAAATATTCCGGCACAGAAGTAAAGCTTGGTGAGGACGAATACATCATTGTAAAGCAGAGCGATATTCTTGCTCTGGTGGAAGCATGATCAGATAAATATCAGGAAGCAGTTGCTAAGGAGGCAGTTGAATTATGGCGAAGGAATTAAAATACAGTGTTGATGCAAGGACGGCTCTGGAAGCAGGAGTGAATAAGCTGGCGGACACGGTTCGTGTAACGCTCGGACCGAAGGGAAGAAATGTTGTGCTTGATAAATCCTATGGTTCTCCGCTGATCACGAACGACGGTGTGACAATCGCGAAAGAGATCGAGCTGGAAGACCCGTTTGAAAATATGGGCGCGCAGCTGATCAAGGAAGTTGCTTCGAAGACAAATGATGTAGCCGGGGACGGCACAACGACCGCTACCGTACTCGCGCAGGCAATGGTGCAGGAAGGCCTGAAGAATATCGCGGCCGGCGCGAATCCGATTGAACTGCGCAAGGGCATGAAGAAAGCCACCGATGCCGCAGTGGAATCCATCAAGGGCATGAGCAAAAAGGTAAGCGGCAAGGAGCAGATCACCAGAGTTGCTGCGGTGTCTTCCGGGGATGACACCGTTGGAGAGATGGTTGCGGATGCGATCGAGAAGGTCTCCGAGAACGGCGTAATCACGATTGAGGAATCTAAGACCATGAAGACGGAGATCGAGCTGGTCGAAGGAATGCAGTTTGATAAAGGCTATGTTTCTTCTTATATGGTAACGGACAATCAGAAGATGGAAGCTGTACTGGAAGAACCGCTGATTTTGATTACAGATAAGAAGATCAGCACCATTCAGGACATTCTTCCGCTCCTGGAGCAGATCGTACAGTCCGGAAAGCAGCTGCTGATCATTGCGGAGGATATTGAAGGGGAAGCATTGTCAACCCTGATTGTCAACAAGCTTCGCGGAACCTTCCATGTGGTTGGTGTAAAGGCGCCGGGCTATGGCGACAACCGCAAGGAAATGCTGCAGGATATCGCAATCCTGACCGGCGGCCAGGTAATTTCCGAGGATCTTGGTCTGGAACTGAAGGATACCACGATGGAAATGCTGGGGCGTGCAAAATCCGTAAAGGTTCAGAAAGAGAACACCGTAATTGTGGACGGGCTTGGAGATAAGGCTGCGATTTCAGCGAGAGTTTCCCATATCCGTTCTCAGATTGAGGAAACTACATCTGATTATGATAAAGAAAAGCTTCAGGAACGTCTGGCGAAGCTCTCAGGCGGTGTAGCGGTAATCCGTGTCGGAGCCGCGACCGAGACTGAGATGAAAGAGGCAAAGCTGCGCATGGAGGATGCGCTTGCAGCGACCAGAGCAGCCGTAGAAGAAGGTATTATTGCCGGCGGCGGTTCTGCTTACATACATGCGTCTAAGGATGTAGAGAAAGTCGCGGAGTCCCTCGAAGGGGATGAAAAGACCGGAGCGAAGATTATCCTGAAAGCACTGGAAGCGCCGCTCTATTACATCGCGGAAAATGCCGGACTGGAAGGCGCTGTGATTGTAAACAAGGTTCATGAATCTGAGCCGGGGGTTGGATTTGATGCTTACAAAGGAGAATACGTGGATATGGTACAGGCAGGCATCCTTGATCCGGTGAAAGTGACAAGAAGCGCTTTGCAGAACGCGACCAGCGTAGCTTCCACTCTGCTGACCACGGAAGCTGCAGCGGGAGACATCAAAGAACCGGCACCTGCAGCATCGGCAGGTGTGGGCGATATGGACTATTAAATTGTGCATTTGAAAAAAAGCAGTCTCGGACAAAAAGAAAAACCGCAGGATAGTCAATGTTCTGCGGTTTTTCCATATATCTGACTGTTAATAAGAAGGGAGACAGCTATGATTATTGTTCCTTATTATAATATTGTGATTGTTCCGGAAATAAGTCTGTATTTTGCCGGGGAATATTTTAAGGAAATTACCCAGGAAAAAGGGGAGCAGGGACAGAACGTAGTATTTTTGATGCTGAAAGAAGATAAGTCACGGGAGACTATGCAACCGGACGACTTTTATCCGATAGGCATTACCGGTACCATTGAGGCGGTCGATAAGGAAGGCAATGTAAAAATCAGAACCGGCAGCCGCGTCAACATTGATTCGGTCGATGCCGCAAATGGAACAATAGAAGCGACGTTGAGCAAACGTCAGGACATCGAGGATTTGACTCAAGAAGAAGCTGCAAAACGCTTTGACAATGCTCGGACAGCATTTATCCAGAGCCTGCAGAATACACAGAATATGCAGTTTACCCTCCTTGCACGCAATTATGTACAGCAATGGGAATCCCTGGGGGAACTGACCGCGACATTGTCCTATCAACTTACTATTTCAAATGAAGAGAAATATCAGATTCTGGCGGCAGATACACTGTCTGAACGAACAGAGCGCATGGAGCAGGCGATATACCAGTATCTGGAGGCAGAAAAGATAAAGAAAGAAGCTGCCGCAGCACAGCAGAGTCAGAATGAAAAGGTTTACCGCGAGCAGGCGATTAAGAAACAGATGGAATTTCTGCAAAAGGAACTGGATGAGATGCATCCGGAAAATATTTCTGATGTGCGGAAATTTGAAAAGAAAATTGAAGAGTCCGGGATGAATGAGACAGCTCATGCGGAGGCGTTAAAAGTCCTGAACCGCATGAAGCAGGAGGGACAGGACAGCCATGAATACGGGATGCTGTATGATTATCTTGATTTTGTGACCACGCTTTCCTGGAAAAAAGAAGAAATGAAGCCGGTGGATTTGAAGGAAGCGCGAAAAATCCTCGATGCGGATCATTTTGGCCTTGAAAAGGTAAAACGCAGGATCGTGCAGCAGCTGGCAGTGATGACGTTGAATCAAAAGCAGTCCGGTTCGATTCTCCTCTTTGTCGGGGCTCCCGGTACAGGGAAAACGAGCATTGGACAGAGTATTGCGAAAGCGCTTGGCAGGGAATATGTGCGGGTGAGCCTTGGCGGCATCCGTGACGAGGCGGAAATCCGCGGACACCGCCGCACCTATGTCGGAGCCATGCCAGGCAGAATCATGGAAGGAATCAAACGGAGCGGTGTATCGAACCCGGTGGTGGTGCTGGACGAGGTGGACAAGCTTTGCAAAGATTACGGCGGCGATCCTTCAAGTGCATTATTAGAGGTTCTCGACCCGGAACAGAACAGCTATTTCACAGATCATTATATGAATGTACCGTATGATCTTTCTGATGTGCTGTTTGTCTGCACGGCAAATACCACGGACACGATTCAGGAGCCGCTGCTGAACCGTATGGAGGTCATTCAATTCCCAGGATATACGGCTTCGGAAAAATTTCAGATCGCGAAACGGCATCTGCTGCCGAGGGCAATGGAAGAAATGGGCATTCATCAGGAAAAATTGAAAGTTTCTGACTCAACTCTGCGTACAATTATTTCCGATTACACAATGGAAGCAGGAGTACGCGGTCTGAAGAAAAGACTGGATACCCTTTGCCGCGCAGCTGCTGTCCGTCTGGTAGAGGGAAATAACAGGTGCATATTGGTTACACCGGGCCAGTTGCAGAAATATCTGGATATGAAACCTCTTCTGCACGACCATATGCTGGAGCAGCAACAGCCTGGAGTGGTGACAGGTCTTGCATGGACACAGGCAGGCGGCGAGATTCTGTTTATTGAAGCGCTTTTTACCAAAGGGAAAGGAAATGTGATTATAACGGGCCAGCTGGGCGATGTTATGAAAGAATCCGTGCAGATCGCGGTCAGCCTTGTGAAGAACAGGTATCCCGATAAGGCGGAACTGTTTGAAAAGAACGATTTGCATATTCATGTCCCGTCCGGTGCGGTGCCGAAAGACGGTCCGTCAGCCGGGATTACACTTACCACCGCAATCGTTTCCCTTGTAACAGGAAAAACGGTTTCTCCGAAAATCGCAATGACAGGTGAAGTATCTCTGCGTGGCTGCGTCATGCCGATTGGAGGGCTGCCGGAGAAGCTCATGGCTGCGGTACGGGCAGGCATTAAGACAGTCTTTATTCCGGTGGAAAATGAAAATGACCTTGACGAGGTTCCTTTGGAAGTAAAGAAAAGTCTGGAAATTACTCCGGTGCACACAGTATCGGATGTGCTGGAAAAAACAGGATTGTGCTGATGCACATATCATAAGCTGGCAAGAAGAATTTTATCTGGAAACAGAAGGCGCATGCTAACAGATGATAGGAAAGGGGGCTATGAATAACAGCCCCCCTTTGCTGTGCACAGTCTCGTGCAAGCAAGATTTACTCTGCCCTTAGTGAAAAAATGCAAAGTCAATTGTACATACAGCAAATTTAAGTGATAGCCGCTGAATCGAACAAATATTCGAAAAAACGGCTATACTTTTTCATATTCCGCGAACTTTTTCTGTTTTAACGAAGGATACGATCAAAGAAGTTTGTGTTGAGTGTGTATTATGATTTGAGGGAGTGCCTGGCAGCGTGTGGGGGCTGCCAGGCGTGAGTTATGAAATGACGT
>JAJPXX010000182.1 GCA_021205225.1 Lachnospiraceae bacterium | reverse complement strand
TCCATTTTGACGACACGCTTCACGAGTCCGGCATATACTATCATTTCACGAGATGTCCGTTAAATGATTATGCACGAGCCTATGGTTATCTGGAGATCCTGCCGGTGATGTGTGAGCTGGATTATCTGCTGGCAGGGCTGTACCACGCAAGGCTCTATCGTGAGCAGACGCTGGCAAGTGGCGGGAGGATTTGCGATTACTGGTTTGTGGGAGATCAGGAGCCAGAATATTCTGCGGAAGGAGAAAAAACGCCATGAGCATTCGATTTCAAATCGCCAGCGCTCTGGTCAAAGCCAGCGGAATGAAGAAGCTATTTGCATTACCACAGGAGGAACTTCTGGAAAAAGCGCGAAAGATGAATCGGAAAAGGGACTTCCAAATTCCAACGAGAAAACAGTTCCGATACACGGAAAAGACGATTTTGGGGCAGTATTCCTGCCTGAAGATCGAGACCCAATCGATGCCGTCCAAACGGGCGCTGCTGTTTTTCTTTGGCGGCGGGCATATTCTCGGCCCTGACGATGGGGACGTGAAGCTGGCGGAGAAGTTTGGCAAGGCATCCGGGCGGGATGTGTGGTTCCCCTACTATCCGCTTTGTACGGATCACTGCGTGAAAGAGACTTTTGAGATGGCATATGAAACGTACCGGCAGATGCTGCGGGAATATGCTCCGGAGAATATTGCCTTCATCGGTTTTTCCTCCGGGGCAGTGCTGGCATTGGGAGTCTGCCTGCACAACAACGTCCAGCCGGAACCATTGCCCATGCCCGGCCTGATCATCGCCTCGTCTCCGGGCAGTGTTCCGTTTAGCAACGAGGAGCGGAAAAAGATGGCGGAATTGTCCCCGAAAGACATTTTGGTGGATGCTGTTTTTATGACGACAGTGCGGAAAATCATGGAGCATGGAGAATCCGTTCCAGACTATATGCTCTCCGGTGTTCAGGGCGATTTTACAAATTTCCCGATGACCCACTTCTATTACGGAAGTCATGAGGTGCTGTATGCCGAAGCGCCTTACTTCGCCAAAGCATTTGAGAAATACGGCGCACCCTGTGCATTTCACATCGGGAAGGGACTGTGTCACTGCTATCCGTCCTTTGACTTTTATCCAGAGGGAAAACAGGCGCAGGAGGAGATCATTGGGCTGCTGCGAAAGAGAGAGTGAACACATGATTCGATTGACAAACCTCACCGACGAAGAAACAAAAGCAATCGGCAGATTCATTGGCGAGGCCTTCTACGATGAGGGTGAGGGCTTATTTACACGCCTTGACCGTGAAAATGCAATAACGGCTCTGGAGATCATGACGGAGTGCTATTATCGCCTCGGCGTCCTCTATACGACCTCCGAACGGCAGGAGGGCTATCTTGCTTATTGGCGAAAGGGCGAAGCGAAGGAATGGGGCATGAAAATGGTGCGTGTGTCCCTTCATATGGCATGGCGGTTCCTGCGGGAGATTCCCTTTGGGTCACTGAAAAAGCTGCTTCCGCTGATGAACAATCCGTATGAGAAACTATATCAGAAAGAGCCGGACTATGTGGTCATTTCCATGGTTGCTGTCCGAAGGGAGTTTCAGGGGCGGGGATATTTGCGTGTGCTGCTGGAAGAACCGTTTTGCATCGCCCAGGAGCGAAACATCCCCTGCGTTCTGGACACGGACACAGAGCTGAAAGTGAAAAAATACATCTCCTGCGGCATGAAGAAAACGGCGGAAACGTCGATCAAGGGTGGCGGAACGATGTACACGATGGAGAGATAGTGCATAGATGAATAAAAAGATATGGGACATCTACGCCCCGATTTATGAAAAGGCCATGCGGGGTGACCGAATGGCATATGGCCTGATGTACGAGCGCATCCCCCGGGTCATTCAGGGTATGGACGTGCTGGAGGTCGCCACAGGCCCTGGTCTGCTGGCAAAGCACGTCGCCCATGCCGCACATAAAATGATCGCCACGGATTATTCCGATGGAATGATCAGAGAGGCAAAGAAGGGCAACTATCCGGAAAACCTGCACTTTGAGGTGGCGGATGCGGAACATCTTCCCTATGAGGACAAATCCTTTGACGCAGTGATTATCGCCAACGCCTTGCACATTGTTCCGAACCCGGAGAAAGCGCTGCGGGAAATAGACCGGGTTTTGAAGGATGACGGGCTGCTGATTGCGCCGAACTTTGTGAACCATAAAAAAGGAGCCGTCAGTGCCGTATGGTCGAAAATTCTCAGCATCGCTGGCGTCCAATTTGAACATCAGTGGAATACGGCAGAATACAAGACTTTCCTTGAATCCAACGGCTGGGCGGTTGTGAGGATAGAGGAAATGCCTGCCCGTATCACGCTGGCCTATGCGGAGTGCGTGAAGCAGAAAAAGAGGTAAATATGGAGAAAATCACATTGACCGGTGTGCCGGAGACTATGCTGCAAACAGTATTTGCCCGTGCGCAGGAAACGCAAAAGCAAAACCATAAAATCGAAGATGAAAAGGCCGTGGAGCTTGTCTCCCGCCTGGATTACGATTTTTCTCTGGCGAAAAAGGATAAAACCATGTCCAGCGGTGTGATTGCCCGAACGCTGGTGCTTGACCGGATGGTGAAGCAGTATTTGCAGGAGCACCCGGATGCCGTTGTGGTCAATCTCGCCTGCGGCCTGGACACCCGCTGCTATCGGATGCAGGGCTATTCCCATTGGTACAATCTGGACTTGCCGGAGGTGATGGCCTTGCGAGGGAATCTGCTTCCAGAGAACGGTGCCATCACTCAAATTGCCGCCTCCGCTATGGATGTACGCTGGGCAAATGGGATTGCCGCCGATGGGAAGCCCGTGCTGGTCATTCTGGAAGGACTGACGATGTATTTGTCCGAGACTGATGTCAAACAGATTTTCGCTATTCTTGCGGCGCATTTTCCGGATGTTACGGTGTTCGTAGAAACCATGACTCCTTTCATCGTAA
>JAJPXX010000096.1 GCA_021205225.1 Lachnospiraceae bacterium | reverse complement strand
ACAGCTTATTTCAGTATGCCATTTTGAGACTATCCGCTACTTACTTTCACACTAAAACTCCTTTCTTTGCTGTTGAAAATACAACCATATGCATTCTATCGTTACACCGGTACCACGCTGCCCGCATACGGAAGCACGTACACCGTTTTCCCGGTGAAGTCGATCTTACTTAACAGTTCCTCTAAATCCGTCCCGGCCTCAATCCCCATCGGACGAACCATCTGCGGATCCAGCTCGGTCAGTGTGTAAACATGGCTGGCTTTTTTCAGCTGCTCTACCGTCAGGTAAAAAATGTAGCCGCCGATCGTAAAATCCGCCCGCAAAGATGGATCCAGATGTCCTTCCTGCAAGGGCTTCAGCCAGCTAAAATAGTCAGGAGCGCCGCCGCCCTCCGGGCACTTACAGGTCCAGAGCATCGTCCCGCCCGGTTTCAGCGCGCGCATGGCGTTCAGCATTCCCTTACAGCCCTGATAAAGGTTCATGTCCTTCGGTGCGCCGCCGCTGGAACAAAGAACAATATCCGCAGGCTCCTTTACCTCTACCTCGTAGCATTTTCTCTGAAAATCACAGCTTGCTTCCCAGGCAGCGTCCATATCGCCGGAAAAAATTCCGCTGTGGACACCGCTCGCCGCCACAACGAGGTTAATGCCAAAGTCCGCATGCACCAGATGCGCGGCCTCCATCATATCCTCATGGATCGGATTATCCGCCAGCTTGCAGCAGCCTACGCGGGCGTCGGTCATCGCTTTTTCCGGGTCCAGGGCGCGCCGATGGTTCTGCCGGATGGAATCGCGTCCGGAAACGCCCGGAAGCAGGTTTTTCCGTCCGCCGCCAAAGCCGGCCATCATATGATGCACGGTCCCGCCAAGAACGATCACCTTTCGCCCTACCACAAGCGGATTCACACGCACATCGGTTCCGCGGGAGGTCGTGCCGACATAGACCAGATCCGGTGCATCGCAGTCATGATCGAGTACCCGCACCCGCTCCACGACTTCCTGCGAGCAGATCTTTACCAGCTCCTGCGCCGTGGAATGGCGGTGGGTTCCGACCGCGATAAGAATGATCATCCGGCTATACGCCACGCCTATTGTATCATGAAGGTAATCGACCAGCAGCGGAATCACCTGATCCTGGTGCATCCAGCTGCGTGTGACGTCGCTGACCACGATCGTTACCTCATCCTCTTTCTTCACAGTCTCCCGAAGCGGTGCGCCGCCGATCACGCCATCCTCAATCGAATGCAGAAAGGCTGCTTTCAGATCTGCAATCTCCTCCATCGGGTTCGGCAGAATGGTTTTCACCGAAGCCGCCCCGGTGACCGTAAATTCTACCTTTTCTTCGCCGTAGCCAAGCGATATATTTGCATCCATAATAATTCCTCCCATGGCAAAATTCACGCAGCAAAGACCCGCGTATCATAATACCATACTCACCACCGCTGCTGTGAGCACCGCCGCCAGAAAGGCCAGGCACACCGCGTCCTCTTTGTGGAACGGATACTCGTGGTATCCGCTGTCCACTGTCCGCAGGTTGAATCCGCGCAGCTGCGCACTCATCGCCCCGGCGTCCACTTTTTTCATACTGGAAATCAGAAGCGGCACAAACAGCGGCACGATCAGCCGGATCCGGTGGAAAATATTGCCGGTGTCATATTCTACTCCGCGCGACTTCTGCGCATCTTCGATATCATGAAATTCCGTCGTAAACAGCGGTACAAACCGGAACGCGGTCGTGACAATAAACGCGTAGCGGTAGGGTACGTGCAGCCGTTTTACCAGTGCGCCGCACAGGTCGTTCATCCGCGTAATCGCAAACAGCAGCATCAGCGGAAGCATCGTCGCCACGATGCGGAGGCTGAGAAGCAGTGCGCTTTTCAGGCCGCCGGCCGTAAACACACAGAATCCGCCAATCACCAGCAGCGGGTCGCCGGTCCGCACAAACAGCAGCTGCAAAAGAAACATGATCAGACCCAGCACCAGCAGATTCCTGGTCAGGCGCAGCGCCCGTTTCTGCAAACCCGCAAAAGAGGAAATCAAAACCATCAATACAATATAAAACAGCTCCATCAGCACACTGCCGCAGAGGATGCAGGCAATCCCGTAAAGGAAGGCCGCGAACAGCTTCATGACCGGATTCAGCCGGTGTAAAAAAGAATTTCCGGGTACATAATCCAGTAAATTCATGCCTGCACGCCTCCTTTTCCGTTCGAAGCCTTCACGTCTCTGACTTCCGCCGGATTCGACTTATTTTCCCGCAAATATGGAATCGCTTCCGCAGCATTCCTTTTTTCCGCGCACTTTCCATCCGACTCTCCTGGAGACATCTGCTTTTCCCTTCGAATCGCCTCTGCCATCTCTTCAACCGTATACACGCCAGAGAACCGGTCGCCGAACCGCAGCGCCAGCATCGGAATCTGCGCGGGCAGGACATGCGCCTGCTCCAGGATGGACATATCCTTCATAATCTGTCTGGTCGGTCCCTCCCCCACAAGCCTGCCGTCCGTGAGCACCATTACACGCCCGGCGTACTCCTGCACCAGCTCCATGTCATGGCTCACCATCAGCACAGTCAGGCCAGTCTCCCGGTTCAGCCCCGTGATATAATCCATGATCCGGATACACTCCCGGTAATCCAGCCCGGTCGTCGGCTCATCTAAAATAACCAGCTTCGGCTTACAGGCAAGAACACTTGCAAGGGCGATCCGCTGCCGCGAGCCCCTCGACCGCGTGAACGGAAACCAGTCCGCGGTCAGTTCAAAGGTCTCCAGCATCTCCTCTGTCCGCTGCCGGATCTCTTCTTCCGGCATCCCCTGCACCTGCGGCCCGAATGCAACCTCCTCACGCACTGTATTCTGGCAGATCTGCCGATCCGGATTCTGAAACAGGAAGCCCACCTTTTTCGCAATCGCGCTGGTGCGCAGCTTTCCGGTATCCTCGCCGTCTACATAGACGTGTCCGGAATCCGGCCGCAGCAGACCGTTCGCCAGACGGCTCACCGTGGATTTGCCGGCGCCGTTTGAACCAATCAATGCGACAATCTCGCCCGGATGAATCGCAAAGGACAGATCGTTCACCGTATGAGCCGCACCCGGATATGCATATGATACATGGTCAAATTTCAGCATCCGGGTACCTCCTCGTTTTCTCTGCCTGGCGCAAAATCATTCCTCATCATCCGAGTACCTCCCTCACCATCGTCTCCGCGTGGTCGACATCTGTGGGAACCGCCCCGTTATACAGCCCTTCTGCTTTCAGCTGATTCCCCAGTCGGACAACCCGCGGCACGCTGATGCCAAGCGTGTCAAAGAGCGGCTGCTGCTCCACGATCTCACCGCTTTTTCCGTTAAAAACCATCTTTCCCTCGTCAAGCACCACAATCCGTTTCGCGTACTGGCTCAGCATCATGATTTTCTGCTCCACGACCACGATGGTCTTGCCGAACTCCTCGTTCAGGCGTTTTAAAATCTCATAAATCATGATCGTACTCTTCGGATCCAGCTCGCCGGTCGGCTCATCCAGCACAATGATCTCCGGCTGCATCGCAAGGATGGACGCGATTGCCACCTTCTGCTTCTGCCCGCCGGAAAGGGAACTGATTTCGCGGTGCCTCAGATCCTGAATCTGAAGCATCGCAAGAACATCATCCAGCCGCCCTCCAATCTGATCGTGAGGCAGTCCAAAATTCTCCAGTCCAAACAGGAGCTCATCTTCCACTTCCGAAGACACCATCTGGCTGTCAATGTCCTGGAATACCTCGCCGACAAACCGGGCCAGCTCCTCCGTCTGCACATCTACGGTATCAATGCCATTCACCTTTACCGCTCCGTAAAAATCGCCTGGAAAGTGGTGCGGGACAATCCCGGAAAACGCATAGGTCAGCGTTGACTTTCCCGCCCCGGAATTACCTGTGATGCCGACAAAATCCCCGTCTTCTATCGTAAGATTGATATTACTCAGGGCATTTTGCTCCTGCCCCTTATAGCAAAAGCTGAAATCCTTACACTCAATCATGAAGTCTGTCTTCCCTTTCCGCTGCCCGATCCATCCAGCTCGCGGCCTGTATCGAAACTCTCAGGAGTCATGGTACATACCGCAAACCTTCGTATTGCTCAGTTCCTGCCGTCAAGCTACAATTGAGCTGCTTTTTACTCTTTATTTATAATTTTGTCCACCGGAATACTCAGCACCGTAACAATCACACAATTCAGGCACGCAGTCACTACCGTAACAAGCGCCATGCTCATAAACTGCGCCATCGGCATCGGGTTCGCGTAGGTCAGCGCCGCCAGCCCCGTAAAGGCAAACCCGGAAATCAGCGTCGTGATAAACGTATTCACCAGCGCCCTTGGAACCTTTGGCATCGGATTCGCGAGCAGCAGGCACATCGCAACCGCGCCAACCGTCTCACTGATCAGACCCAGCCATGCCATCGAAGTGCCAATCTGGCTGATACAGCCGGAAATAAACCCGATGATCGCTGCTTCTTTGATGTTCGGCTTAATGATCAGAATTGAGAGACAATAGGTCGCAATCAGGAAATTCGGGTGCATATTTCCAAGCACCAGAAAGCTCGCACACAGACGCAGCACCACGCCAACCGCCATCATAATTCCCACCAGGATCAGATTGTTAATGCTCTTCAAACCCGTCTGATTATCCGTCGTAACCTGTCTTTTCTCTGCCATAGTATTTCCCTTTCCATGCGTAAGATTCCGCCCATCCCCCGCCGCACACACGGGAAACGGAAAATGTGCAGCAGCTGGCACGAACCTGGCTATTGACGACGCTTTTGTAAAGTCTTTCGCACCCCACTACTGTGTAAAAGCCGATTGCTCCGTGCTTCGCACTTCCGCAATCGCCACCGATATTCGCAATCCGCTCATTTTTCTTCGAAAAATGGCTACTTGCTCATATCGGTTTGGTCGTCTAATATCCAGGTTCTTAGCCATGCAAGCATGGCACGAACTTGGCTATTGACGACGCTTTTACAATAAAAAACTGCCCTTATGAAACATAAGGACAGATTCTATTCTGCGGTACCACCTTAATTGCCATCTGTGCTTGCCCCGGATATCTGATCGAAAAATACCCGCCGTCCCTGCTTCTATCCGCTGATACGGCCAGTGATCGATCCGCTGTCCCAATGAAACACAGACAACCTCTCTGCGAAATGCTGACACATTTCCGACCCTTAACGCAGGCATACGTCTTGACTACTGGCCGCAAACTCCTGATACATTTCCATACCAGCCCCTCAATGCGCGGCGTTCACCTCGCCCTCCGTGACCCATTTGCAGGCTGCTTACTGTGGGTATCCCAGCACCACCCACTCTCTGTGAGCGCATCTCCTGTTTGACTTTCACATCGTCGGTTTTCCCTATTCGAATAATCGCGGTCGCAGGATTTCTGCTCAACCACGAGATATCGTTATTTTGGCATACACAGACGAATTTGTCAACCGATTTTTTGTTGCTTTTTTCTCTTCTATTCGGTAAAATCTTTCTATATTTCCACTGCTGTTTGCCAAGCCCGGAGAAGGATGGTATAATCCCGGCATAAGGAGGAAGATTTTGCAATGGCAATCCTGAAAGTATTTCTTTTTTTCCTGTGGGCAGCCGTACTGCCTCTCCTGGTCGGCTCTTACGGAGCTGTGAAAAGCAAAAGCGATCCGGGCAGTCTCTTCCTGGCTTATTTTTATGGTGCTTTTACTGAATTCACACTGTTCGAGATTCTCGCGGTTCCTATGGTATTTCTGCGCTGCTCCCTGAGGCTGCTCAGTTTTTCCTGGATGCTTCTTTCATTGCTGTGCGCTGCGGTTTCTCTTGGCAAAGCATGCTCTCTGACGCGCTTTTCAAAGCAGGAATTGCCGCCGTCAGAAAAGCATGACCTTCCACGGTCTGAAAAAACTGATTTCCCGGCTTTCGCGGGAAAATTCCTGCGCTTACGCAGACGATTTACGCCGCTTTTGGGTGTGGTTCTTTTCTGTATTTTATTACAGACCGCCTGTGTGACTTTCGAACAACACATAGACGATGACGACGCATTTTATGTGGCGACTGCGGTGACTGCGGTGGAAACGGACACACTGATGGAATATAGCCCATACACCGGCAGCCTTTATAAAAGTCTCCCGACCCGGTATATGCTCTCTGCCTGGCCGCTGTATCTGGCCGCGCTCTCTACCCTGTGTGCCGGTCTTCATCCGACACTGATTGCGCATTTACTGCTGCCCGGCCTGGTGGTGCTGTTTGCCTATCTGATCTATGCGCTGATTTCCCGCGATCTGTTTCCGGATGATCCCCACAGACAGGACCTCTTCCTGCTATTCGTTGTTTTCATCCTGAGCTTTTCCGGCTTCTCTGTCTACTCTTCCGGCGTATTTCTCTTCACACGAGGCTGGCAGGGAAAAGCACTGGTGGCAGCTGTCATACAGCCCGCGCTCTTTTTCCAATGCAGGCATGCCATGAAGAATGCAGAGGGAAGAACAGCCTGGTTCTGCCTGTTTTGCACGGTAACCTCGGCCTGTATGTTTTCTTCTATGGGAGTCGTATTGTCGATCATTCCCGTCGGAGTTTACGCAATTGTTTACGCTTTCGAGCAAAAAAACTGGCGCTTTCTGCCTTGCTCGGCTCTCGCCTGCAGCAGCGCGATTATCTGCGGGGTCATATACCTGATTCTCTGACCAGCAGGCGGCGCTCCATCCTGCTATGAAATGGCTGCTTCGCAGCCTTACGGCCAGCGCAAAAGGAAACGATTAATGTCGTTTCCTATAAGAAAGGATTTTCACATGGCATCTGTGTTTTCTGAAGTAATCCGTCATTTTACAAATTATTTCGCGGACAGCTTTTATCCAGTGCTGTTTCTCATCGCTCTCCTGCTGATTTTCTTCCATCCCGGCGCAAAAAAAGAGCAGGCTGCCCTGTGCGGATCTAACCTGCTTTTTCTCGCAATTATATTCTGTCCCCTGACAGCATATGTAGTGATACAAATGATTGACAGTCTCGTATACTGGCGGATGTTCTGGCTGCTTTCGCTCCCGGTCGCACTCGCCTTTGCATTTGTGCATCTGATTCACGGATTTTCCAGAAAAACCTTACGCGCGCTGTCCGCTGTACTTGCCTCTGCCGCCATCGTCTGCAGCGGACAGTTCATCTTTACCGGAGAAACCTTCAGCGTGCGGGCAAACAATTTTAAAATCCCCACCGAAGCGATCTATGTAGCGGAAAGCATTTCCACACATGCCCAGGAGGAGGGCGTTGAGAATCCAAAAGCGGTCGTTCCCATCGCGCTTTGCAGCTACATCCGGCAATATGACGCCAGTATCCGTCTGGCTTATGGGCGAAATATGGTAAAGGGGGAAGTCACTCAGACAAAGCTGTATGCGGAAATCAACAGCGAAGCGCCGCGGGCAAAACGGCTTGCACGGCTCGCGCGAAAAGCGGAATGTACTTACATTGTCCTCCCGGCCTCACTTTCGCTGGATAAAAAGCTTGCGAAGCATTCTTTTATCAAAATAACGGAAGCCGGAGGCTATGCCATCTATTTCGACTCGGAATCTGCATAGTATGCTGCCATTCCCGCCGCTTCAGATATATGCTTTCAGTACCTGCCAAAGTGCGGATAACGGCAAGCCAACTACACTATTATAGTCTCCTTCAATCCCTTTTACCCAAAGGCCGAATTTCCCCTGAATGCCGTATGCGCCCGCCTTGTCCATTGCCTCGCCGGTATCCAGATAGCGTTCCGTCTCTTCTTCTGTCATGGGGTAGACCTCTACCTTCGTCTCACAGAAAAACGTATGCTTCTCCATCTCCGACTTTTCCCTGACCAGCACCGTAACTCCGGTAAAAACAGAATGCCGCTTTCCCTGCAGCTGCCGGAGCATCCGGTATGCGTCCGCGCGATCCATCGGCTTGCCCATAATCTCATTATCCCAGACAACCGTGTCCGAACCGATCACAATCCCTTCCGGGATCTGCGCCGCAACCGCCTCTGCCTTACTGGCGGACAGCGCACTGACTACCGCCGCCGGATAATTCAGGCATATGTCATCTGTTTCCTTCTTTTTCAAAAGGGCCTGTACCACTGCCTCCTCGTCCACCTCGCCCGGAATCACTTCAAATTCCAGCCCTGTCTGCGCCAGCAGTTCTCTCCTTCTCGGAGAGCCGGACGCCAGTATAATTCTTCTCATAAATTGCTCCTGTTCATTTCTCTTTCCGCATATTTCACATACTAATCCGGTTGTTCTTTTCTCCCATGGCCTTCTGTACTACTGCTTCTTAATTTCTTTGCCAGTACCCGCTTGACGGAATCCGCTTTGTTGGTGTATCCTTGTCTCCGATTATTGAAAGAGATAGAAAGGATTCCCCCATGTTTTCAATTATTATTACACAGATTATTAAAATGCTCCTGATCCTGCTTGTCGGCGTACTCTGTTACCGCCTGAAGCTGATTGATGACCACGCTAACAAAGGCCTCGCCAACTTACTTCTACTGGTAGTGAACCCAATTGTTGCTGTCACAGCGCTGCAGACGGATTACAGCCCGGAGCTGGTGACCGGGCTGCTGATTTCCTATGGGCTTGCCATACTCACCCATCTGATTATGATTCTGATTTCAAATCTCTGCATTCGCGAGGATGGAAACGATAACTGTGCCGTAGAGCGCTTTGCAGCCACCTATTCCAACTGTGGCTTTATCGGAATCCCGCTGGTGCAGAGCATCCTGGGCAGCGAGGGCGTCCTTTACCTGACCGCCTATATGACGATCTTTAACATCTTCTCCTGGACACACGGCCTTGGCCTGATGACCAGAGACAGCTCCTCCGGACGCGGCAAACAGAATCTCGCTTCCTCCCTGAAAGCACTGCTGAAACATCTGTGTACGCCGATGATTATTGCCAGCTTTCTCGGACTTTTCTGTTTTTTCCTGCAGATTAAGTTTCCGCCCATTCTCTCAGATACGCTCAACTATATTGGAAACATGAACACACCGCTCGCAATGATCATCGCGGGTGTCTCAGTCGCGCAGACCAGCATCCCCGCCATGCTAAAGCACAGGCGCATTTATCTGGTATCACTCATCAAGCTAATTGTGATGCCTGCCATCCTGTTCGCGGTACTTCTGATCGTACAGGTGAACTCTACCGTAGCCTACACTCTGCTGGTCGCCGCCGCCTGCCCATGCGCTGCCACCGGCACCGCATTCGCGCTGAAATTCCAGAAAAACTACGCCTATTCCTCCGAAATCTACGCATTTTCCACGCTCTGCTCCCTGCTCACCGTCCCGGCATTTGTGTATGCGGCGGAGCGGCTGCTGTGATCTGGGCTTTGCCGGATTCTGCATCCCTTTTCGTAACTGGCAGGAAGGCCCGCGCGCTAAAAGCGGTTTTCTGCCTTATTGGCGAAGATAAATTCCCTGTGATTCAATGTACTCATCCAGATCCGCAATTGTCTCCTCTGCCCAGGTCTCACTGACCCGGTCTTTCGAAGCAGAGACGGAGCTTTCTTCCTTCGCTGACGGTGTTTCCTGCGTTTCCCGCAGTTTCTTTTCCTGTTCTTTCTCCATAAAGGTTCCTCCTTCCGGAATCGCGTGGATATCCGCAGCGGCTCTGTCTCGCCGCCATATTCTCCCTTCCGGGGCAGACGCTACTGTCCGATCCGCTGCTTTCTGTAAACCCGGCAAAAAGCTTCTGTGAATTATATATAAGATGCCATATCCGCTGAATTTTCCGGAGCCATGTCTGCTTTGTTCTTCCAGAATCCTTCCTGGCCAAGCTCCGTCATGCTCACGCGACCCTTAAACTGAAGCTCCGGATTCTTAATACTGACTCTTGTCCTGGCCGGTACGGAAGAGGTAATGAACGCATTTGAGCCAATAATGGCGCCTTCGCCAATCACCGTCTCACCACCCAGAATAGAGGCTCCCGAATATACAGTCACATCATCCTCAAGGGTAGGATGGCGCTTTTTATTGCGAAGGCTCTGGCCTCCCCTTGTCGAGAGCGCCCCAAGAGTCACCCCCTGATAAATCTTTACGCGCTTTCCTATCTCTGTCGTCTCACCGACCACAACGCCCGTTCCATGATCGATGAAAAAATATTCTCCAATCGTCGCACCGGGATGAATGTCGATCCCAGTCAGATTGTGCGCATACTCTGTCATCATACGCGGTATCAGAGGCACCTCCAGCCTGTGGAGTTCATGCGCGATTCGATTCACCGTGATCGCAAACACCCCCGGATAGGAAAGAATCACCTCATCCGTATTAAATGCCGCGGGATCGCCGTCATAAGCCGCCTGAACATCTGTAGCCAGAATCGCGCGCAGTGATGGAATCGTCTGCATAAATTCCCGCACAATCTCCTTTGCTCTTATATCAGCCGCCGCAGGGCTTTCCGGCGCGTTTTCTGAATGATACAGCGCCCTCGTGACCTGCTTGCGCAGGCGGTACTGAATATTTTCAAGTAATTCTCCTACGTGGTAACTGATTGCATCACGGTTCAGATTCTTCATCTCAAGAAAGCCGGGAAACAGCAGGCAGCGTATCTCCTCCAGAATATCTACAATCTCCGCCCGGTTCAAACGGTTCTCCATGTCAATACTGCATGTCTTCGGATATTCCTGATAGCTCTCCAGAATCTCTCCAACCAGATCGTTCATCTCCTGCTGTTTAAACACTGCTTCCATCATCCAAATTCCTTTCTGCCAGAACTTTATAACAGGTCAGCGAGCTTCTCCCGGAATGCCGCCCACAGCATCGTCGGTTTCGCCTTCCTTCAATACCGTATCAGCAGACGCTTCCACCTCATCCAATGTCTCTTTCGTTTCGGTTTTTTCTGACGCGATTTCCATTTCCGAGCCGTCCTCTTCCGGTACTTCCGCCCTTGTTTCTTCCGATTCCGGCGCTTCTTTCACCGCTTCCGTCTCCGATTCTGTCGGTTCTTCTGTTGCTTCTGACTCCGATTCCGCAGCTTCCGTTTCCGCTTCCACCGCTTCCGCTTCCATTTTCTCCGGTTCTTTCACTGCGTCCGCCTCCGGAGTGCTGCTATCCTCACTCGTCTGCGCCTTGCCCTCGACAGTTTCCGGTGCCTCTGCCGCTTCATCCTCTTCTATCGCCAAAGTCACCGGCATCTTGCATCCGCAATTCGAGCAAAAGCTCTCAAATTCGCCAACCTCCATTTTACAGTTTGGGCAAAGTGTCACACCCTTCTTCGCACGAATCTGTCCGCGTAAAACTTCTATTGCTTCAAACTCCTCCTTTATAGCGCGAAACTCGGACACAAACTCCTCTGGAGGATTCTCTCTGTACTGATCATAGAGTTTTTTCCCAATTTCCGTATACATAGAGTGTATTTTTTTCTTTTCCGCGTTAATACTGGAATTAAGCTGTCTGACTTCGTTCATTTTCTGAACCTCAGCAACTGTTTCTTTGCTTATTTTCCTTACCTTTGATGTTATATCGTCAATTGTCATCGCTATTACCTCCTTGTATTGACACAGGATATAATAAAATCCTTCTCCGAATTATAACAAAACGCCTTGTATTATTCAAGAAAAAAAAGAAACAGTGAAAATATCATTCCCACTGTTTCCTATTCCTCTTCCTCATCTTCTTCGTCGCTTACAATCAAAGTAAATTTTTCCCGATTCGATTCATTACCCGACGTATCTGTCACATAATAGTATAGTTCGTAGGTTCCGGCAGTATTTGTATCATAGCTGCCCTCCACTCGAATTCTGCGCCAGAGCGTATACATATTATCTGAATCATCTGTAATCTCGTCCACAAAAGAAGTGGCATTAAACGAATCCCCTGTTTGAATGGTCGTCGAAGACGACGTCAGCTTAATTACAGGCGCTCCAGGCACAGCCGTAACCGCAGCTTCTGTCTCCGTTTCCGCTTCTGATGCAGTCTCGGATTCTGTTTCCATCTTTGTCTCAGATTCTGTCACCATCGCAGTCTCAGTTATCGCCGCATTCGCTGTTTCCAGCTCCGATTGCGTCTCTGTCTCCGCTGACGTTTCTGTCTCCGTTTCTGTTTCTGATTCTGATTCTGTCTCCGACCCTGTCTCGGTTTCGTCAAAAAGAATACTGGTGTCTACCTCCGCCTCACTGAGTGAAATTCGGTTAATCTCCTCTTTATAAGCAGCATACCGCATCCGGGAATTATAAACAAAATAAACAATACACGCAAGCAATAATACTACCGCTACAATATAGAGAACCACCAAAACCGGATTCTTTGCTTTTTTATATTTGCGCTGATTATTCGCCATAGGCTGCTTCCCCTGTCATTTCACAAGCGGGGAAAGCCCGCTCTGTCGTGCGGCTTTCTCCGCCCAAATCTGTGTCTGCATCAGACCGCGTTACATATTACTGCTCAGCAGGAATGTGTACAATCATGCCATTGCCAAGAGTCGGCGAATTCAGACCAAAACCACCAGTCTTCTGATGATACTTGGTAATCACGCCTGCCTTTACTTCAGTCTCTTCAACTGCCGCTTCGGTCTCAGTCTCAGCTTCCTCATCCTCTTCAGAGATATACTCTTCTACAGAAGCGAACTCAACGACGAACATTTCGCCATCTTCCGTATCTGTCAGTAAGACATAATACTCATCAAGGTCTTCTTCGGAAAGTCCAGCCATAGCCTCGCACTCTGGAATATCAACCGATACAACCAGCTCTCCTGAGCTTGTGTAATCCACGATTGCTTCTCCATCTGACCAGCCCATATCCCAGCCAGCGGTAACAAGCTCAGCGCTCTTCAAATCATCAACAGAAATATCATTGCCTGTCGTGGTCTGGAAATAAGAAACGCCGTTCTCATCCGTTGTGATCTTACTTGCGTTGACTGCCAGTGATGTCACCGTGTCAATGTTCGTCTGATAAGCTGCCTGGACAGCTGCATAATCAGCGCTGTCTGCGTCAGATGCGAGGGCACTGAAATAACTTGTCAGCGTATCCATCAGATCTGCCAGTGTGGAGATCTTATAGTTAGCAGTGTTCGGTACATCAACAGTAACTACAAGTCCCTCATCAATTTTCGCCTGGTCTTCCGCGGAAGCCGACGCTACGGTTGTGGTAATATCAGCGACGTTGATATTAACGCCAGCGATACTGCCTGCTGCAAGTGCGGATGAGGCCATCCCAAGAGTCAGCGCGGCTGTGCAGAGCAACGCGCAAAATTTCTTCTTCATGCCTCTCTCCCTCCTTTCATATAGGATAAAATAAAATGTTATGTGTTTAAACTGATAACAGTCTAAACCGAATCAAACAGGCAGGTAGAAGAGTTCGAGAATCTTCTCCTGCAAAGCCTCTTCATCTATGTAAAACTCATCGTGAAGAGTTCCCAGATAATCTTCTCCTTCCGGAGTGTAGTAATCACATTCATCAATATCAATCGAAAGCAGCAGATTCGCCAGCGTTATATATTCATTCTTTGTAATGCTGGTCAACGCATATTCATCCGCCTTCTCTATATCTGACCAGGTACCATTCAGATCTTCTGAAATCCGCGTAATAAACTGATCCACAAAAGCAGTCATAAAAACCCGCTGACGTTCCATTCTTCCATCATTACTAAAATCCTCAGCGGTATCCCTGCTTCGCAAAAATGCCTCAATATTCGAATCATCCAGCGTTACAACATTTCCTTTCTGAAATTCTGTATAGTCCTCCGCCAGATCCTCGTTCGGAACCGTAACCGTTACTCCGCCTACCAGTGAATTAATATAAGGGAGCGCAGAAACATTTGTCGCAATATACTCATCAATCGGAATACCCCCCAGCAGATTCTCAACGGCAGTAACTGTATTCTCACAGCTGACTTCCATACCATCTCCGTAGGTATAAGCATATCCGAGATGCGTCGTGTAGGTATCCCGCAGGGAACCACTCATCGAATACCGCTGAACCTCTGTCATGGTATCACGGTTCAGCGCCATGATCGTCATTTTCTTATTCTGTTTATCCAGAATAACAAGATTTATACTGTCAGCGCGGGGAGCATTCGTATATGCGGTCGTTCCCAGCGATCCTTCCGAGTCAACGCCGATCACCAGAATCGTCGTGATCAGGTTATTATACTGATAATTCTGTCCATTATATGTCAGATTCCGATAACCAGTACCCACATCTGTAGAATTCGTCGCAGTAACATGATACTTCGATTGTCGGGTTATAAACGAGTGTGCCCATACTCCCGCACATCCGGCAACCACCAGAGCCAGTATAACCGTGAAAATCACCAGCGGTTTATTTTTTTTTACCCAATGACGGGCATTGCGAAACTTCCTGTGCCTGTGATGATGATGGTGGTGAGCACTGCCATTTCTTGTACTGTTATCCATTCCAAATACCTTCCGGCATATCAATCCTCTGATGTATTACTATTCCTCATCCGGATCCTTGCCGTAGCCATAACCATAGCCGTAGCCATATTTCCCATATTTGCCATAGCCGTAACCGTAATGCCCGCCTTTTGCGCCAACCTTATTCAATACAGCACCAAGAATATGAATATCTGCGTATTCCAGCTGTCTCTTCGCCTTAATTACGTCATTGCGATCCGTCTCGCCGCATTCTACTACCAAAATTGTCCCATCGCACTGCTTCGCTACCAGCAAGCCGTCGATTACAGGCAAAAGAGGCGGAACATCCACAATCACATAGTCGTAGTTGCTCCTCAGGTATTCCATCATCTTGACAAACAACTGACTGGAAAGGAGCTCACTCGGATCAGGAGCGAGCGCACCTGTAAAAATCATATCAAAATATTTATCATCCGTCCTGTTCACAATATCAAGAAGAGCCGCTCTTCCGCATAAAAACTCACTCAATCCGACTATATTCCGCTGGATATTATATCTGGACAGCGTAATAGAGTTTCTGATATCACAGTCCAGATACAATGTCTTCTTTTTAAGGGAGGCAAGGCTCTTTGCCATCCAAAATGAAATACTGGACTTTCCCTCGTTCGCATATGTGCTGGTAATCGCGATCGTCTTCAGGTTAAGACCGCTCAGCTGAATATTCCCCCGAAGGATGTTAATCGCCTCTCTTGCGAGATAAGGCAGATTTTCCATCTCCGGTTTTACTATATTCTGTACCGACTCCAGTTTGCGATACCGATACTGCTCTTGTTCCATCCTTCTATTCCTGCTTTCTTCTTAGTACCTGTTCCTGCGAGTCCATCGACCGGCCGTAAGAAACACCACATACACCTGCACGTCCTAAGTCTGCCCGTTACAGATATTCGGTCGGTTCCACCCTGGCCGCGAAACAGGCAATCCCTTGTAATCATTTATGATTCTTATAATATGGCACCGCTGCCAGCACCGGTATTCCCAGATATTTCTCAACATCTTCTGTCGTTTCAATCTTCGTATTCATCAGCATATGCACTACAAGTACCACGCATATCAAAAGAACACCAAGCAATCCGCCAATCAGCATATACCTCATAAGGCTCGGCGTCACATCCTTTACCGCCTTTGCAACCGAATAGTCCACAATCGTCGGCTCCCCGGTACCAATCACCTGATAAATCTGCTGAATGCTGATATTCAACAATGAATTGACGATATTCCTGCTCATCTCAACGTCATCTGAGGTAACCGCAATCTCAATCATATGCGAGGAATCCGGGTTTGTTACAGTAACGAGCTCATCCAAATCCTCGAACTCCATTTCAAGCCCCAGCTCCTCAATCACCTGAGTCAGAACCGGGCGGCTCTTTATAACAATCCCATAATCCTCTGTCAGAGAAGCACTCAGCTGCAAATCTGAAAGTGAAATTACAGAATCCGTGTTTGTTATGTATATAATCGCTTTCGCCTGATAGGCCGGAGTAACAAAAAACGTGTGGAACGCACCTGCGGCCGCTATACCGACCAACAGCGCCATGAAAATGGCCTTCCAGTGTCCCAGCAACATATAAAACAGCTCTTTTAGATCAATCTCAATCGTATCGTCGTCCATGCCAGCTGACGGAATAACCGAAGTTACTGTCGATACGGATGTTTTTTCTTTTGCCTCTTCTTTTTGTACCTCTTTCATAATTTCCCCTGTCACCTATATATACCTCAAAATTACATTTCTCTTGGCATTCGTCAGAAATTGTAATCTGCTATATATCACAAACTGTTATGTTTCCCCTTGGTTCCTAAGTGATAATGCCGCAAAACACACCCTTCGTCAAGGCTTTTTCGCAAAAAGCCCCCCTTTAGCCCCTGAGAAATACTTCCATATAATAGAGTCTGTTCAAGCAGGCAGCCGCAAACACGCTCTGCTTACTAAAAAAACCACTCTAAAATTAGAGTGGTTCCTTCGCCAGGTGCCAGCCGGAATTGAACCGGCGATAGAGGTGTTGCAGACCTTTGCCTTACCGCTTGGCTATGGCACCATATAAAACATATAAAATTGAAGAAATATGCATCAATCTCATGCTTCCCATGATAAGTGACACATATTTAAAGTGACTCCACCGGGAATTGAACCCGGGTTACCGCCGTGAAAGGGCGATGTCTTAACCGCTTGACCATGGAGCCAAAATATCTATATAACAGAAAACTCCCCGAGTTGGGCTCGAACCAACAACCCCTCGGTTAACAGCCGAGTGCTCTACCATTGAGCTATCGAGGAAGATCAGATACACTTTTACCGTACCTTCAAAACCACATACAGAATACTATATTTTCCCGTTCTTTGCAACTACTTTTTCAGCCTTTTTAGTCCTCAACTTACTTCGTAAATCAGAACATTGGATAAGCTTGCGACCTATTAGTAGCAGTCAGCTCCGTGCATTGCTGCACTTC
>JAJPXX010000200.1 GCA_021205225.1 Lachnospiraceae bacterium | reverse complement strand
GCTTACGCAGACGCGCGGCAGCGCGAGAATCCCGCAAAGCGGGATTCTATTTTATGGATAAGGGGATGACAGAAAATGCTTTCCGTAATACTTCCTGCGTATAACGAGGAAAAAATGATTCAAAAGGCTTCCGTGCGGATTGACCAGATTCTGACGGCGGAGAAAATTCCGTATGAGATTGTTTTTGTGAATGACGGGTCGAAGGACAATACCTGGGAGGAGATTGAAACGGCCGCTCAGGAGAACCCGAATGTTACCGGGGTTTGTTTTTCGCGGAATTTTGGCAAGGAGGCTGCGATGCTTGCGGGACTGGCGGAGGCGTCCGGCGACTGCTGCGCCGTGATGGACTGCGACTTACAGCATCCTCCGGAAACGCTTGTGGAGATGTATCGCTTCTGGGAGCAGGGCTATGAGGTGATCGAGGGTGTTAAGCGGACGCGCGGTAAGGAGAGCACTCTGCATCGGCTCAGCGCGGGGCTGTTTTACAAAATGCTTTCAAAAGCGGTGAAGATTGATATGTCGCGGGCGTCAGATTTCAAATTACTGGATCGCCGCGCAGTGGAGGCGCTGCTGTCATTGCCGGAGCGGAATGTCTTTTTCCGGGCGCTTTCTTCCTGGATCGGATTTAAAACCATATCTGTGGAATTTGATGTGCAGGAGCGCACGGAAGGCGAATCGAAGTGGTCGACCTGGTCCCTGATTGAGTATGCGGTGAAGAATATCGTTGCCTTTTCAACGGCTGCGCTCCAGTTTGTGACCTTCGCCGGAGTAATCGTTTTCGTTGCCGCCATCCTGCTGGCGGTACAGACCCTGGTGCGGTATTTTTCCGGGCACGCGGTGGAAGGGTTTACCACGGTGATTCTTCTGATTCTGATTATTGGGAGCCTTGTGATGATCAGCCTTGGCATCATCGGATATTATATTGGGAAGATTTACGAGGAAGTGAAAGGGAGGCCGCGGTATATCATCTCGAAGAAAATATAAATATGCGGTCACTGCACCCCATAATAGGACACCATGATCTCTTCCTCGCTGTCGGCCTCGTAATCAAAGACGAACCGGTCATATGCATTGATCACATGCGTATTCTGATATTTGTCGTAGCGTTTATGCTGGCGGCCGTAAGACATATGGACATGCCCGTGCAGGAAAAAGCGCGGGCTGTATTTATCAATCAGCGTAAGAAAGCTTTTAAAGCCCTGGTGAGGCAGGTCGCGTCCGTCGTTTAGCTGATAGGCGGGCGCGTGTGTCACCAGAATATCAAACCCATGGCTGCGGAACAGCTTCCACCGAAGCTTTCGCACTCTTTTTTTCATTTCCTGCTCGGTATACTGGTAGCTGCCCGGATGGTAACGCATAGAGCCGCCCAGCCCCAGGATCCGTACTCCTTCAAAGACAAAAATATCATCATCAATGCAGATGCAGCCATCCGGCGGTACCTGGTCGTATTTGGTGTCGTGGTTTCCGTGTACGTAAATGACCGGCGCGGAAGTAAAGGTGGCGAGAAAGGAAAGATAATGCGGGTGCAGGTCGCCGCAGGAAATGATCAGGTCAATCCCGTCCAGCTTGCTTTTTTCAAAATGATCCCACAGGTAGGGGGATTCCTCATCTGCGATTGCCAGTATCCGCATTTTTGCGTGGTTCCTTTCCTCGAGTTGTCTTTTGTATCAATTTCAATAACCGTTCAGAACAGTTGCCAATTTCATAAGTATGAAAGACTGATGAAACGGGCAGGGCAAGTCCTGCCCTGCAGGTATATAATTTCATGAGTTATGTCAGACTGGCAGGTGATTTCTTCACACCCTGCTGCGCGACGACAGGCTTTGCCTGTTCGGTCAGTTCGTATTCCTCCGGGATGGAGCCGACCACATTTTCCGCGAGCCAGTCCATTTTAACGATCTGCTCCGGGGAAAGGTCGCCTTCCCAGTGGGACTTGACGACGCCGGTCTGCGAGTACAGGATGCCGGAAAACGGGTTGAATTCACCGGCGCTGATGGTGTGTTTGAGCAGGTCGACCAGGCGCTTGGTGCCGATCGGCAGGTTCTGCGAGCAGATGACGTCTACCACTCCGGAGGACATGCCCCACCAGTAGTTGATCGCTTTGCCGGTATCATCGTATTTCCAGGTGCCGTCCATAATCGTCCGTATGAGCTTCTCATAGAATCGCCCCCAGTGGCACAGCGGCATCGCGAGGTTCTGCGGACGGCCGTCTACGATATGGTAAATGCCAAACAGCCGGGAAGCCTCTTCCGGGATCACCATATCCTTGCCGGAAATACAGGAAGGATTGAGACGGCGGATCTCATCGTCGATATCGACATCCTTTTTCGAAGACCATTCCAGGTATACCTTTGCGCGTGGGTTGATCATCTTTGCCCCAAGCGCGAAAGCGTTGATATTTGAAATCGTGCCGAAAAGCGGATAATCGGCGATGTAGGTGAGCCGGTTGTTTTCCGCCATCGCGCCGGCGATCGCTCCCATGAGGAATTTCGCTTCGTGCATCCGCGCGTAGTAAGTACGGATGTAGCGGTGCGAGGTATTCAGAGAACAGTTCAGGATGCGGACGTCCGGATTGGCGATCGCGGCCTTTACGCTGGCGGCGGCGAAAACTGGCGTCGTTGTAAAGATCAGGTTGCAGCCCTGCTCAATCGCTTCATTCAGGCAGGCGTCGATGGTCTCTGCGGTAATCCCGCTGTAGGCGACGGTGCTTACTTCCTCCGGGAAGGTCTGCTCCAGATGCAGGCGGCCAAGCTCATGTGAGTAGGTCCATGCAGAGGAGCCGGGCGTTTTGTCATAGACGAACGCGATTTTCAGCCGGGCGGGCGCTTTCGTGAGAAGACGGCTCAGAAGAGGCTTCTTCTCTGTTGTCGGGTCCATTTTCAGGGAGACGGTTTCCGTTTCTCCGAGCAGCCTGAATTCTTCCCATGCTTTTGCAACAAGCGTTTTCATCTCGTCCGTGGTAATGTCGCTTACTTCCTGGTAGCCGTACAGCGTGATGAATGAGAGAAAGGCGTCTCCCGGCAGGATCGGGAGCTTTCTGCCGCCTTTTGCGGCAAACGCGGCTGTGAAGCGTGTGTAGACGGAACTGAAATTCAGCCGGTCATCGTCATCCCACGGTTCATCCGGCTTTTTGCCAACCGCGGCCTGAAGCTTTGCGAAGCTGCCCTCTTTGGAAAACTCTATATAATTTATTTTTGACAGATTGTAAAAATCCACATATTCGTAATAGATGACGGTTTCTTTATCATCCGTGCGCTTCGGAAGAATGCGGGTCACGGTCCCTGGGATCGAGACCGCCTGGTAATACTTCATTACGCTGACGCGCTTGTTCCCTTCTTCTACGTAGAAACGGTTCCGGTATTCCCAGGCCTTGATGGGGTCATGAATGCCTTCCTCCATATGCGCGGTGCTTAAATTGGCCCATTTCTGCGCAAATTCGGTACTCTCCTCAAGAATCGGCATAAAATTGCCTGAAAAGGAGGTCGCGCGTCCGCCATAGCGGGTGCCGACAATCTGGTCAATCGGGATCTGTACCAGCCCGAGGGAAACCGTCGGCAGGCTTTCCGAAGGGAGAATCTCATCCAGGACCTGAAGCGTAGGCCGTTCGCCGCGCATCATGCGCGCCTGGTAATCCTTTTTTCCTGCCAGATATGCTCTCTTGTAATCTTCAATTGCCATAAAACCCTCTCCTTTCCTGCGGGGTGTACACAGTCAGTTTAAGCGTATTATAAAAGGGGGATGGAAGGAAATCAAGTGTGAAAACGCCAAAAAAATGTTTACCCGCTTGCATATGGAAGGGAGAAATAGTAAAATAATGGTTACTGGTCACACCTGTAGAGGTAAATTTGGTCAGGGTGCGGCCTGTAAACAAATAATGCACAAACATTTGTAACTGTGAAGGCAATGAACAGTACAAACATTCGCACAGACAGGAGCCAGTTACTTCATGGAGAAAAATGTCCCGCAGTCAGCCGCCCGGTTCCCCGGAACGGCGCACCATACTTTTATGCCTTTGATCAACAGCGCGTTCCTTCCCGGTCACTGCCTGGAAACCGTTCTGGCCATCGAGGACGAGAAAGAGCGCGATATCGCGATGGGAGAGTATTATTATTTCAGCGGCCGCCCGGAAAAGGCCGCGAAGGAGATGGAACCGTATCTGGCGAGCGAGGATGTGGCGCTGCGCCTGTCCGCCTGCCTTGTCTATGCTTACGCGAATCTGGCTACGGATAATATACGGCTCGCCCGTCATGCCCTGACGGAGATGGAAACGACTTTTGCCAGCGTTAACAGCAGCCCGGACGCTTCGCCGGAGATAAAGGCCATCGCTGTCTTTGCCTCTGTTACTGCTGCGGTGCTGCTTCATCTTCCGTTAAAAAATGAACTCGTATTTGAAACGGCAAACCTCACGCTTTTACCGCCGGGGCTGCGTTTTTTTTCCTGTTATGTACAGGCTCATTACGCTTATCTTCAGGGAGAGTACAGCAGGAGCATCGGGAATGTGGAGATGGCATTGGCGCTGCAGCCGCAGATTTATCCGATCCCGACGATTTATCTTCGGATGACAGCGGTTATGAATTATATGGGGCTGAAAAAATCCGACAAAGCGAAGGAACAGCTGCAGCTTGCGTGGGATCTTGCCAGACCGGACGGGCTGATTGAGCCGTTTGGGGAACATCATGGCCTGCTTGGCGGAGTCCTGGAGGCTACCCTGAAAAAGGATTATCCGGAAGCGTTCAGGCAGATCATTAACATCACCTACAGCTTCTCCAGCGGCTGGCGGAAGGTACATAATCCGGATACCGGACAGGATGTTGCGGACAATCTGACGACGACGGAATTCGCCATCGCCATGCTGGCGGCCAGAGGCTGGACATACCAGGAGATTAGCACCCATATCGGCAGCTCCGTCAATACCGTTAAGGCACACATGAAATCCGTAATGAGCAAGCTGGGTGTGGAGCAGAAGAGCGAATTAAAAAAATATATGCTGAAATAAGGGAGAACAAAATACGATGGCAAAGCTTTATTTCCGTTATGGCGCGATGGGAAGCTCTAAGACGGCCAATGCGCTGATGGTAGATTATAATTATTATGAAAGGGGAAAGCGGGCGCTGCTCGCGAAACCGCAGCTGGATAACCGGGATGGGGAGGGCATCATTTCTTCCCGCATCGGATTAAAAAAGGAATGTGTATTTGTGGAAGAACTTGTGCGGATGACGGAGAAGGAGATTCAGGAGTATGACTGCGTGGTCGTTGACGAAGCACAGTTTTGTACGAAGGAGCAGATTGAGTTTCTGGTGCATATCGTCGACGATCTGACGGTGCCGGTGATCTGCTATGGGCTGCGGACGGATTTTCAGAGGAATCTGTTTCCAGGCAGTATGTGGCTGCTCGCATGGGCAGACGTGATTGAGGAGATCAAGACGGTCTGCTGGTGCGGAAAAGCGGCGACCTGCAATGCCCGATTCAACGAGCGCGGAGAAATGATTACCGAGGGCGATCAGGTCGTCCTCGGCGCGAATGACAATTATACGGCTTTGTGCAGGAAGCACCACCGGAGGAAGATGCTGCAGCCGGAGATGCCGTCCGGAGAGTGATTGGTCACGCGGCGATTTTCCAATGGCGGACATGCTTCGCCGGCAAATTGTGTAAAGGGCAGTTCTGGTTCAGGAAGAAGCTGTCTCCAGCAGCAGCCGGATTTTTGTCTGCACGATGTCGAAAGCGACATCATTCATGCCACTGTTGATTACCAGATCGGCAGTGGCTTTTGTCGGCTCAACAAACATATAGTGCATGGGCTTGACCGTGGTCAGGTATTGCTGGACGATATTGTCAAGGTCTCGGCCGCGCTCTTTTACATCGCGGACGATCCGGCGCAGGATGCGCTCATCGGCGTCGGCTTCTACAAATATTTTGATGTCGCACAGATTGCGCAGGCGTTCATCCGCAAGGAGCAGGATGCCCTCTGCCACAATGATTCGGCGCGGTTCGATGTGGATGGTCTGATCGGAGCGGTTGTGCTGGCTGTAGTCATAGACCGGGCAGTCTACTGCCTGCCCGTTTTTCAGCATTTCCAGGTGCTTTACCATCAGATCCGTCTCCAGTGCGTCCGGGTGGTCATAATTTACCATTTTCCGTATCTCAAAGGGAACGTTGTCCTGCCGCCGATAGTAATTGTCGTGATAGACGACCGCGATGTCATCTGAAAACCGTTCTTTCAGGCGGTTCGTAAAAGTCGATTTTCCGGAGCCGGTGCCACCGGCGATTCCTATAATGATACAGTCCATAATGAGCCCCTTTCGTAACTGTTCACGGCGCGCCTGGCAATTGCTGCCAGACTGCGTTCGGATTTGCATTTGATTTTACACGGATTTGTTACAGGATGCAATTGTTTTTGCGGAAGAATCAGCAATATTTAAGGAGAAAATCTGGCGGTTTTAGGATAATCTAATGATACAGGTGAGAGGGGGAGAAAATATACATATGAAGCACTACGAGTATATATTGTTTGACCTGGACGGCACATTGACAGAGTCCCATCCGGGGATTATCAATGCAGTTCTGTACGCGCTGAAAAAGAACGGAATCGAAGAGACGGACCGGGAGAAGCTGCTGGCCTTTGTCGGGCCGCCGCTGACCGACTCGTTTCAGCAGTATTACGGGATGCCGAAGGAGCAGGCGCTTCGTATGGTGGACGATTACCGGGAATATCATCAGGACCGAGGATGGAAAGAAAATGCCGTTTACGGGGGAATCCCGGAGGTCTTAGAGACCCTGCGCTCACAGGGCAGGAAGCTGTTTGTCGCAACGTCGAAGCCGGAGCCCATCGCCATACGGACCGTTGAGTATTTTCATCTGGATCGGTATATTGAACGTGTTTTCGGGGCATCGATGGACGAGAGCCGGAGTCAGAAAGGCCGGGTGATTTCGTATGCACTATCACAAATTGCAAAAATATACTGCCCAGAGACCGGGGATACCCGTGCTCCGCAGCAAAGAAGTGCGTTACGATTGCCGGACATCCTTATGGTGGGCGACCGCCTTCATGATGTGGAAGGCGCGAAGGAAAATGGACTCCCCTGTGTGGGCGTATTGTACGGATACGGGACGCGAAAGGAGCTGGAGGAGGCCGGAGCGGCCGCTATCTGTCCGGGGGTTCGTGATCTTCCGGGGGTGATTGCGGCGCTGGAGGAATGAGGGGCAGAGTACATTGTATGTCACACCAGGCCAATGGAATACACATCCGTCCGCCGCGCCTTTAAAAGCGGGAGCTGTTCGCGCACAGCTTCCGTCTCTTGCAAATCTACATCACAGTACAGAATCCCTTCCTGCTCCTCCAGTTTTGCGAGAATCTTGCCCCAGGGAGAGACCACCAGCGAATGTCCGTAAGCATGATAGCTGGCGTTTCGATCTCTTGCGGGCGAGCAGCCCATCAGAAAAACCTGGTTATCGACTGCGCGCGAGCGGAAGTGAAGCTCCCAGTGCGCCGGTCCGGTAGTCATATTGAACGCTGCCGGAACCAGAATTGCTTTTGCGCCCCGCAGTGCCAGCAGGCGTGCCAGCTCCGGAAAGCGGATGTCAAAGCAGATCATCAGCCCCATCCGGCCAAATTCAGTGTCGAATACCGCCAATTCATCGCCTGCGGTCAGGGTTTCGCTCTCGAAAAAGCGCTGGCCGCCCTTGATGTCGATATCAAACAGGTGCATCTTCCGGTATTTTGCAAGCTGCTTTCCCCGGCGGTCAAAGGCATAGCAGGTATTATAGACGGCATTGCCCTCGCGCTCCGGCATGGAACCGGCGACCAGATAGACCTGATTTTCCCTCGCACATGCGGATAAGGCACTCCAGTTCGCGCCGCCCTGCGGCTGCGCGTAGATGGGGAAATTTGCCGTCTCATACGGGCAGCAAAACATCTCTGGCAACAGGACGAGCTCTGCGCCGGCCTTTGCGGCTGCGGTGACCTGACGGCAGGCGGTTTCGAGGTTCACGTCATTTTCTTTTTGTACTTTCATTTGAATCAGGGCGATCTTCATAAGCAGGCTCCTCGTACAGGCGATTTGTAATGATTCAGAACAGGAATTCACATTTGCAGCGAAGACCGTCTGAAAGCGTATATTCTACAGATATTTCTATGTATGATCATATGTCTTATCGGGAGACTTGTCAATCTGTAAGAATTATTGTTACTGGTCACAATCCGACCACGCACTTGACTTGCTGCGTGGTCAGGGTTGAAAACGTGGTGGACGAATTATTTCCTGATTTTGTTCAGACTTGTGATACGAAAAATTATGTGATAAACTGTACGGCGAAATACAGAGAATACGAAACGGTACGGCACTTTCCTGCTACGTGTGGAATGCTGTGCCGGAACGTTACAAGGACATCATAGGAGGAGGCTGTAAGTGATGGAAAAATCGAAGGTTTATTTTACAGATTTGCGTGTGCATGACGGAGACACGCTTCCGGGCAAGCTGAAACGGCTGATCAGAAAAGCCGGGATCGGAGAGATTGATTTTACCGACCAGTATGTCGCGATTAAGATGCATTTTGGCGAGCCGGGGAATCTCGCGTTCCTGCGCCCGAACTACGCGAAAGCAGTGGCGGATGTGGTAAAGGAGCTTGGCGGCAGGCCGTTCCTGACTGATTGCAACACCCTGTACGTCGGCGGCCGCAAGAATGCGCTTGATCACATTGATTCTGCGTATGGGAATGGCTTCGTGCCCTACGCAACCGGCTGCCATGTGCTGATCGCGGACGGGCTGAAGGGCACGGACGAGGCGCTGGTTCCGGTAGAAAACGGAGAATATGTAAAAGAAGCAAAGATTGGCCGTGCGATTATGGACGCGGATGTTTTTATCACTCTCACGCATTTCAAGGGACATGAAGCAACCGGTTTTGGCGGCACACTCAAAAATATCGGTATGGGCTGCGGCTCCCGCGCCGGGAAAATGGAGATGCACAGCGCAGGGAAACCGCATATCAAACAGGAGAGATGCGTTGGCTGCGGAAAATGTACGAAAATCTGCGCACACGGCGCGGCCACGGTAGATGAGAACATTCGAAAAGCCTCGATCGACCACGCAAAATGCGTCGGCTGCGGCCGCTGCATCGGCGTCTGTCCGAAGGACGCGGTTCTTCCCGCGAGTGATGAGGCGAATGATATCCTGAACTGCAAAATTGCGGAATATTCAAAGGCCGTCTGTCAGGACCGCCCCTGCTTCCATATCAGTCTCGTCATAGACGTATCGCCGTTCTGCGACTGTCATGCGGAGAACGACGCCGCTATCGTACCGGATGTCGGTATGTTCGCGTCCTTTGACCCGGTCGCGCTTGACATGGCCTGTGTCGATGCGGTCAATGCGCAGCCGCCGCTTCGCAACAGTATGTTAGGCGAGTCTGTGGAGCAGCACACTCACGAAGATCGCGATCATTTTGGCCGCGTATCACCGGACACCAACTGGAAATCCTCTATTGAGCACGCGGTGAAGATCGGGCTTGGAAACGCGGAGTATGAGCTGGTGAATGTGAAGTAAAACCGTTACGGTTTCTGAGATTACATCATATTTTTTGTTCCTTCCGCATAGAGATAAATCAGGGTTAAAGCTGTGAAAATTGATAAAAATCTGTGCGATGCCAGGAGAGTGCAAATATGAATGGAATCTGGAGCGGAATGCTGCTGGTCGGAATTGTGTATGGTATTTTGACCGGGGAGGTGGGCGCGGTATCGGACGCGCTCTTTTCCTCCGCGAAGGAAGCGATTTCCCTGTGCGTAACGATGTTCGGGGTGATGGCGTTCTGGAGCGGACTGATGGAGATCGCGAAAGACGCGGGGCTGATCGAAACAGTTGTGCGCAGGCTTCGGCCGGTCATGCGTTTCTTATTTCCTGACATTCCGGAAGATCACCCTGCCCTGGCGCATATTACTACCAACTGTGTGGCTAATGTGCTGGGGCTTGGCAGCGCCGCTACCGTGTACGGGCTGAGAGCGATGGAGGCGCTGGAAGAGCTGGAAGAGAAGAGAAGAGCATCTGGCCATATGCCAGAATCCGGTATGGAACCGGACTCAGAACCTGGAAAAATGACGCGGCGGAAATATCGGGCGCACGGTACTGCGCCGCATCCGGTTTCCCGCGGTACGGCGAGCAATGAGATGTGTAATTTCCTGATTCTGAATATTTCTTCCCTCCAGCTTATCCCGGTGTCGGTCATTGCCTGGCGCAGCCAGTACGGCAGCGTGAATCCGACTGCGGTCGTCGGTCCGGGGCTCGCAGCGACCGCGGTGAGTACAAGTGCAGCGGTGGTATTCTGTAAGCTGGTGAATCGAAAAGCAAACAATTAAATCTGATAACCGTTCCGCTCATCCTGTTCATCCAGGATGAGATGCTTTATCCATGTCACCAGCCGTTTCTCTTTAATATATTTCTGGTACAGCTGACCCAAAAACTGGAACGCGCTGGTCAGCCAGTGGAAGACGGAACCGGCTGCGATAACGAGCACTACATAAATCAGAATACATTTTGCTGACACATTGTGCAGTGAAAACATATCCGGCAGGAATGCGCAGCAGAACAGGAGCGCGGCGATGGAGCTGCCGCATACAAACCAGTGCAGGGGGTTCCTGTAATCGCACATCTGTATGAGAACGGCAAAGCCGACCGTCGCCAGGAGCAGGGTCGCCACCGTGGATACTTCGCCATCCGGCAGCCCGAAGGCTTCTCCAAAAGCCATCATGACGGCTACTGCGAGCATGTCTGTGATGCCGGCAGGAAGCGCCCGTAAAAAGGTATTGGCAAGAAAGCTTCCCTGGATTCGCTCTTTGTTTGGCTGGAGCGCCACCAGGAAACCGGGCATCCCGATGGTAAACGTGCTGACCAGAGAAATCTGGGAAGGCTCCAGCGGATAGGTGACCGCAAAAAGCAGAGAAACCAGCGACATCAGGAAGGAAAACAGGTTTTTCACGAGAAACAGAGTGGCGGAGCGCTGGACATTGTTGACCACGCGGCGTCCTTCCAGGACGACGTCAGGCATATGGGAAAAATCCGAATCCATCAAAACAACCTGGGAAGCCTGTGCGGCAGCGTCGCTTCCGGAGGCCATCGCTACGCTGCAGTCGGCATCCTTCAGAGCGAGTACGTCGTTGACGCCGTCGCCGGTCATGGCGACCGTATGCCCCTGCGCTTTCAGCGCCTGCACGATCTGCCGTTTCTGTTCTGGCGTCACACGCCCGAATACCGTATATTCATTCACCGCATTCGCAACGTCACCTTCTGTTTTCAATGTCCGCGCGTCTACAAATCGTTCCGCGCCCTCAATGTTTGCCAGCTTCGCTGCTTCTGCGGCTGTACGGGCATTATCGCCGGAAATCACTTTGACCCGGACACCCTGCTCGGCAAAATAGGAAAAAGTGGCGGGGGCTGTCTCGCGGATCGGATTTGCCAGAAGGATATAGGCAAGCGGGTTGACGTCTTCCTTTAGCGGTTCACCGGTCAGCGCCTCCTGCGTAGAGGCGAGCACCAGCAGCCGATAGCCTTTCGCGGTATATTCTTCAATGGTGTCCGCGTATTTGGCATAAGCTTCGCGAAGCACAAATTCCGGGGCGCCCAGGATACACGTTTTGTCGGCAAAGGCCACGCCGCTGTATTTAAGTGAAGATGAAAAAGACTGCACCTGCACCGGCACAGCGCCGGAACGCTGTGTAAAATGGGATTTGAGCGTTTTCATCGTAATGTTGTCACTGGTCATGGCTCCGACAAAATCCCCGATAAGGCGCTTTAACTCTGCCGGGTTTTCTGTTTCGGGGTTCACCGGGATCACATCATTGACCTGCATGGTATTTTCTGTGATAGTGCCGGTCTTGTCGACACAGAGCACGTCAACACGGGCGAGCGTCTCGATGCTTTTCATATTATGCAGCAGGACTTTTTTCCGGGCAAGACGCATGGAGCTTACAGCCAGCGCTACGCTGGTGAGCAGATAGAGCCCTTCCGGGATCATTCCGACCAGCGCTGCTACCGTAGAGGTGACGCTTTTCGTGAGCGTTTCCTGGTTCAAATGATAGCTTTGGAAAAAGAGGGCAATCCCAATGGGAATTAAGACAATCCCTACTATTTTCAGAAGCCGGTCCATCGCGCGGAGCATCTCGGACTGTTCATCCGTCTTCATTGTTTTTGCTTCTATCGTAAGCTTAGATATATAAGAATCTTCCCCCACCTTTACGAGCCGTGCCCGGCATTCGCCGGAAACAATAAAGCTTCCGGAGATCAGGGAATCGCCTGTTTTTTTTACCACATCATCGGATTCGCCAGTCAGCAGGGATTCATTTACCTTTGCTTCTCCTGTCAGCACTTCAGCGTCAGCACAGACCTGATCGCCGGCGTGAAAGACGACAATATCGTCGCGCACCAGCTCCTCTGAGGTAACGGTCTGCGCCTTTCCTTCCCGGATGACGGTCGCTTTCGGTGATCCAAGCATATTCAGCTCCTCCAGCGTTTTCTTTGCGCGAAGCTGCTGTACAATGCCAATCAGTGCGTTAAACAGGACGACCACCATGAAACTCAGGTTGCGGAAAGAACCTACCGCGATCACGAACACGGCAAGGATCAGGAAAATCAGATTAAAATAGGTAAACAGATTTTCCTTTACGATTTCCTTTACGGATTTCGAGCCGGAGACGACCGCCGTGTTGCGAAAGCCGCACGAGATACGTTCGTCTACCTCGGCCTGGCTTAATCCCGTGTCATAGGCAGCTTCGACTACATCGACAGGGGAGCGGGAGGGCAGACTTTCAGCCTGGGCTCGTTCTTTTTTCAGTTTTGGAAGGTTTATCATGTTATTTTGTGCCTCTGTTTCTATATTTATTAGGAAACGACATTAGTCGTTTACCTGTTATAATCTGTTATGTATCTTATACGGAAGTAAAAAAGAAAACAAGGTGGTTTTCTAAACTTTTTTTAAATAAACTCTTAAAACTTTTCTTTGAACGGCTTCATTTCCTTCGGAATAGTAATCCTTTATTTTCTGCTTGTGAATTACCGTATTTGCGGGTATAATTTGATTCGATTATTATTTCGCGCTGTGCGGGCGCGTCGGGGAAAGGCGGAAAATACAATGGATACGAAGAAATTTGTTAAGGAAGTGGAAGACCATCTGCGGGGAAAGCTGATTCCTTTTTGGACGGGACTGAAGGATGAGCAGTATGGCGGATTTTACGGCTATATGGGATATGACCTCAAAATAGATCCGGATTATGAGAAGGGCTGCATTTTAAACAGCCGGATTCTGTGGTTCTTTTCGAACGCATACCTGCTGTTGGCCGAGGAATCGTTGCGGGAGAGCGCAGCGCATGCCTACCTGTTTTTGCGGGATTATTGCCTGGATCGGGAGCAGGGCGGTGTGTACTGGTCGGTGACGTATGACGGAAAGCCGAATGATACGACAAAGCATACCTACAATCAGGCTTTTGCGATTTATGCACTTTCTTCTTATTATAATGCGACCGGAGATCCGGAGGCGCTTCAGATTGCGTTTGGTTTGCAGAATGTGATTGAGGAAAAGTGTACGGATGAGTATGGGTATCTGGAGGCGTTTGACCGCAATTTTCAGCCGGTATCGAATGAGAAGCTTTCAGAAAACGGTGTGATGGCAGAAAAAACAATGAACACGCTGCTGCATGTGTTTGAGGCTTACACAGAGCTTTACCGGGTATCGCACCAGAGCTTTACGGCAGAACGGCTGGAGTTCATGCTGGATCTGTTTGCGGAAAAGGTGTATAACCCGGCGAAAGGCAGGCAGGAGGTTTTCTTTGACCGCACCTGGAATTCGCTGATCGATCTTTATTCGTATGGACATGATATAGAGACATCGTGGCTTTTGGATCGGGGGCTTGAGGTGCTGGACAATCCGCTTTATTCGGAGCAATTTGCCCCGATTACCGCGGAAATCGCGGAAAATATTTATCAGCGGGCCTATCGCGACCATTCTGTTTTAAATGAAGCGGAGAACGGCGTCGATGATACCAAGCGTGTCTGGTGGATACAGGCAGAGTCGATTGTGGGATTTTTGAATGCATGGAAGAAGACGAACGAGGGCAAATACCTGGATGCTGCGGAAGCAATCTGGGACTATATCGGTTCGTATTTTGTTGACCCGCGCGAGGACTCAGAGTGGTTTGAGAATGTCAATGCGGATCACTCACCGATGGAACTGCCGATTGTCCAGCCGTGGAAGTGCCCTTATCACAACGGACGGATGTGCATGGAAGTGATTCGGCGGCTGAAGGCGTAAAACGATCGCAGGATGCGAACGGCTGCGCCGGTTTGTGCGGGTAAGGAAATCCGGCGCCCGGACTGCGGGCATACGAAAACAATAAGGAGAATTTCTGAAATGATATATTATGATAGTCAGCATCAGGTGTTTAAACTGGATACCCCGAACACGAGCTATGTGTTTGGCTTGACAGACGGGAGCTATCCGGGACAGATTTATTATGGAAAACGGATCGGGGATACGGATCTGATGTATTTGCTGCGCGAGAATGAGCGGCCCCAGCCGCCCTCGGTTTTACGCAGAGAAAAAGCAGGATATTTTGATTTTTATCCAATGGAATACCCGTGTGCAGGGATAGGAGACGGACGGGAGAGCTGTGTCAATATCCGCACGATGGACGGACAGGAGGGCCTGGAGCTGACCTATGTTTCACACCAGATTTTCGAGGGAAAGAAGACGCTGGAGGGGCTTCCGGCGACCTGGACGGACAGGCCTGACAGCTGCAGCACACTGGAAGTCACACTGCGCGACGCGGTGACGGGGCTGCGGGTAATTTTGTCTTACACGGCGTTTGCGGATGTGGATGCGATTACGAGAAGCGTCCGGGTTGAGAATGCCGGTGAACGCAGCCTTTATCTGACGAAGGTACTGTCGGCCTGCCTGCACGTGGAGCAGGAGAATCTGGAAGTGGTCACCCTGCCGGGCTCCTGGTCGCGGGAGCGGATTCTCCAGAGGCAGAAGCTGGGCTACGGCAGTCTGGTCACAGAATCTATCCGCGGAATTTCCAGCCACCAGGACCACCCGTTTATGGCTCTTGTTTCGGAAAACTGTACACAGACCACGGGCGATGTATATGCGATGAATTTTGCATATTCCGGGAATTTTATGGCCAAGGCAACGCGCGACCAGTTTGACCAGGTGCGTATGGTGATGGGCATTCATCCGGATCATTTTTGCTGGAAACTGGAGCCGGGAATGTCTTTTCAGGCGCCGGAGGCAGTGCTGGTTTATTCCGACGAGGGTCTGGGAAAAATGACGCGCAGCTTTCATTCTTTATATAGGAAGCATTTGATTCGCGGGTATTGGAAGGATCGGCAGCGCCCGGTTCTGATCAATAACTGGGAAGCGACGTATTTTAATTTTGATACGGACAAACTTCTGGCGATTGCCCGTGAGGCAGCGGCAGGCGGCATTGAGATGCTGGTCGTGGACGACGGCTGGTTTGGCTGCCGTAGCAATGACGACAGCAGCCTGGGCGACTGGCAGGTGAATGAGAAAAAGCTGCCGGGCGGATTTTCCTATCTGGCGCAGGAAGTAAATAAGCTGGGCATGAAGCTGGGAATCTGGGTAGAGCCGGAGATGGTGTCGGAGGATTCCGATCTGTACCGGGCGCATCCGGACTGGGCGCTGCAGCTGGCTGGTCGTGAGCCGGGGCAGTGCCGGGCGCAGTATGTGCTGGATTTGAGCCGTCCGGAGGTCGCAGATTATGTCTATGGGATGATTCATGCGGTTCTTTCCTCTGCGAATATTGAATATGTGAAGTGGGATATGAACCGTCTGCTCACGGATGTCGGCAATCTGACGCTTCCGGCGGATCGTCAGGGGGAGATTATGCATCGCTATATGCTGGCGGTTTATGGTTTGCAGGATCGTCTGACAAAGGATTTTCCGGAGCTGCTTCTGGAAAACTGCAGCAGCGGCGGCGGTCGTTTCGATCCGGGAATGCTGTACTACAGCCCGCAGATCTGGTGTTCAGATGATACAGACGCGATTGAGCGCCTGGCGATTCAGGAGGGGACGCAGCTGCTTTATCCACTTTCTTCCATTGGAGCGCATGTGTCGATCTGCCCGAATCACGGTACAGGGCGGACAACGCCGTTTGAGACAAGAGGTGTAGTCGCGCTCTCCGGCACATTCGGTTATGAACTGGATATTACAAAGCTGTCCGAAGAAGAGAAAAGCCAGATTCCCGCGCAGGTAGCACGCTACAAGAAATACAGTGCGCTGATCCGGGAGGGAGACTACTACCGGATTGCTTCGTGGCGGGAAAACCACCGCTATGATTGTTTTATGGTAGTATCGGCAGATCAGTCGGAAGCTTTACTGACTTATGTACAGGTGCTGGCATTGACAAACCGCAAGAGTCTCCGGCTCCGCCTTGCCGGTCTGGATCCGGACACCTTTTATGAGATTGAAGGGAAGCGGTATCAGGGAGCTGTGTTAATGTATGCCGGATTACTGATCCCGCGGATGAACGGGGATTTCCAGACCTGCCTGCTGCATATCGTGAAGGTTGGGTGAAGATAGAAGATTCCTGTGATCGTTTAGACAGGCAGGAGTGTACTTTTGAAGGGGATGGGCAAGCCTGTCCCCTTTATGATGCGCAGGGCCGGGCAAGGAGTTTTGCGGCTAAAGCTGCCTCCTGCTCAATCGTATGTTGCCCCCAGCTCGATCACAGGGCCGACCGAAACGAAGTATAGACGCCCCTGGTGCTCAGTAACACGCGGCGAACAGAAAAAACAATATAATAAACTGCAAATGCAAATTTTTCTATTTTTCAAAAAAATTCAAAAAAATTTGAAAAAAGCGCTTGACAAAAAAAGACCTTAATGGTAGAATGTAC